>DAIMGK010000004.1:19005-68587 GCA_036723985.1 Flexilinea sp. | reverse complement strand
TATCGTGGTGCCTCTATAGGCATGTTGGATTAATCAGCGTTTCCTTAGATTAATTTCCCTTACTTCCATAGTAAAATATAATATTGCCCCATGGCAATCATGTTATAATTCAGTTGGCTATGCAAATCGATTTGCACCAAAACACATCTTTTTTACATACAGAAAATGGCACAAATCATCAGAGAAACTATCTAAGAATAAAAATGAGGTGTTGAACCATGAGTTATCGTTACGCAGAACAGAAAAAAAAGGGAAGCAAAAAGACGAACACGGAGTCATTCAGCGGCGGCGGGATGGAATCATCCCTACCCAACAGCGCTATGGTGGAGATCCTCGGCCACCAGGTCGATATGCCCACCGTGATGCGGGAGAAGATGGAAGGGGCCTTCGGCATGGACCTCTCCCGTGTAAAACTCTATGAGAACAAAGCTGTAGGCAAGTCCGGAGCCGAAGCCGTCACGCAGGGCAGCAACATCGCCTTCGCGCCGGGCAAGATGGACTTTACCAGCACCCACGGTCAGGCGCTGCTCGGACATGAGATCTCCCACGTCGCGTCCCAGGCAAAGGGTGAGGTGAAAGGCAGCGGTCTGGTGAATGATTCCGCCCTGGAAGCCCGTGCCGACCGGGAAGGCCTCATGGCAGCCCGCGGGGAAAGCGTCACATCAGGCTATGGCGGCGCGTCCGCACCCCTCTCCAACGCCTCCGCCGCCTCCGCTGCAGGCCCGATGCAGGCTAAAAGCGGGAAGAGGAACCAGGAAATAATAGAAGAAGAGCCTGAGAATGAGTCTCAATGGAAGAATAAAGATGGGTCAATGAAGCTGATTAATGATGAAGATTCCCATCTGAATAAAAAGAGAGGCTGGCTGGGAACAGCATTTGACTGGTTACTAACCGCTGGTGCTCACATGTTTCCCCAAAGTAAAGAACTGAAGAGCATTCATAAGCAAAAGGATGCTTATGAACAGTACCAAATTTATTCCGATAAGGAAGCGAACGAAGAAGCGGATTTTGATGCTGACACGGAGTTTGAAGATTGGAAGAATAGAAATCTGAAGAATAGAAATCTAAAGAAGTCCAAAAAACAAGAAAATCTCATAGAAGACCTTATCAAAATAGATGATGATGAAGTTTATAATTAAATAATATGACGGACGTTTCCTATGTGTGTCACAGCAAATCCCGCAGTGTCATGAACAGTATCGGTTCAGCGGGTTTGTATGCCGGGCGTACGACCACGGGGACTGTCCCTTCACGGGACTGTCCCCACGAAAATAAGCTAGGACGATTAGGACATTGGGGACTGGGGATAATGGGGACAGTCCCATAAAGGGACAGTCCCCGATAAGTCCCCGGCAGAATAAGGTGTTGAATGAGTTACACTTACACCCAACAGAAAAAGAAGAGCAGCAAAAAGACAAACGCGGAGTCGTTTGTCAGTGAGAAGAAAGAATCCTCCCTCCCCAACAGCGCAATGGTGAAGAACCTGGGGCATCAGGTCGATATGCCCACGGTGATGCGCGAGAAGATGGAAGATTCTTTCGGTATGGACCTCTCCGGCGTAAAACTTTATGAGAACAAAGCGGTGGGAAAGGCCGGGGCCGAAGCCGTCGCACAGGGCAGCAAGATCGCCTTCGCGCCGGGCAAGCTGGACTTTTCCTCCACCCGCGGTCAGGCACTGCTCGGTCATGAGATCTCCCACGTCGCCTCACAGGCAAGGGGGGAAGTGAAGGGCAGCGGGCTGGTGAACGATTCCGCCCTGGAAGCCCGTGCTGACCGCGAAGGACTCATGGCAGCCCGCGGGGAAAGCGTCGCGTCTCCCTTCGGCGGCGCGTCCGCGGCGCTCTCAAGCTCCTCCGCCGCCTCCGCGGCAGGCCCGATGCAGGCAAAAAGCGGAAAGAAAAAGCGGAAGGAGGAAGAGCTTCGTGAAAAAGCAAGAGCGGATTTTGAGAGCGCGAATTTCTACTCTGCAAACAATGAATCGGATGAGGATGCTCTTTTTGATGCAGATATATCCGAAGATACGAATGTGAAAGTGGATAAAATGTTCCAGCTCTCCGCCGCAAAGCTGCGGCAAGCCCAGGAATATGAGCTTGACTTTGAAAATAAAAGGAAAGAACTCTTCCAAAAGTATTACGACCAATATATAGCAAATGGCGATAGTAAAGATATTGCGAAAGATAATGCAGATGACGATTCCCGCAATGAAGCCAACAAATTAATAAGAGTGGATAACTACCGCTACCTTTCAGATGAAGAAGAGGAATGGCTGCAGAATATGTTTGATAATGCCTCAATGGATATAGAGCATGAGATAATCAACAGGCGGATGAAGTATGGAAGGGAGGTTTACAATCATCGTCAGAAGTCAGGTGCTGAACGTCCGAACGAGGATAAGGGAAAGTTGGACCTTGAGAGTGCCTATACTACCGCAGCTACAAAATTCGGCGTTTACGATTTTATGCGGAACGGCACTACCACTAAATTAAATGGAGATATCTCCGGACAGATAAAGGAAGAAATGAAGCAGAAAACTTCAGACGAGGAACACATGATTCAGAATAAAGCGCACACGATCATCAATAACAGCAAGGATACTGAAAAATATTTAAAGACAAATGAAGGCAAGAAGCTGAAATCTCAGTTCCTACACAAGCAAAACAAAATGCTGGGAGAGCTGTCCGGGAAGAAAAAACGCTGGAAGGGATAATAAATATTGCCGTGTACCGGGTACCGGCCCCACGCGGGGCAAAGCTCCTGCTCTGAATCTAATCGAGCGAAGCTCGTTCCTTACAGAGCAGGTTATACCCGCCACACGAAAACGGCGGATGGGCAAACGGGACAGAGGATGCAGCAGCGCTGATTTTCAAAAAAAATTGCCGTAACAGATGCGGCGGGCGGTTGACTTTACCGCTGTCCGCCCTCGAAGCCCGCGCCGACCGGGAAGGCCTCCAGGCAGCCCGCGGGATGAGCGTCACATCAGGCCACGGCGGCGCGTCCGCAGCCCTCTCGACCGCCTCCGCCGCCTCCGCGGCAGGCCCGATGCAGGCCAAAAGCGGAAAGAAAAAGCGGGAGGAGCAAGAGCTTCGTGAAAAAGCAAGAGCGGAATACGAGAGCGCGCAGCTGAATTCTTCCAACAGTGATGCGATCAAGGATGATCTATTTGATATCGATATGTCCGATGACAGGGATGCGAAAGTGGATAAATTGTTCCAGCTCTCCGCCGCGATGATGATGCAAGAATATGAATATGATCAGGCCCATAAAAAGAAAACACAAGAACTCATCCCGGATGTCTACGAACAAGCAAAGATCAATGCTAATGAATATGGACATAATGATGAGCATAGTATAAAGTTAGAAGCAAAGAAATTAGCCGGAGAAAAGGCAAAGACTTTATTAAATGAGGACGACTACAACTACATTTCAGATGAAGAAAAAAAATGGCTGCAGAAAATGTGGAGAAAGCCCCAATTGGATGTAATACGGGAGGTAAACAGACGGCAGAATCAGTTGGGAGAGGAAATGTACAAACAGCGCCAAAAATCAGGTGCGGAACGTCCGGACGAGGATAAAGGAAAGCTGGACCTTGAGACTGCTTATAGCCCCGCCGGTTTGAATTATAATGTGTACAATTTTATAATGTCAGCCTCATGGGACGATAGAATCGCCACCCAATTAAAAAAAGAAGACAGCAAGAAAAACAATACGGAGGAGCAGCGTGAGATGCAAGAAAGAGCGAGGAAAATCGCTTACAATGGCGTTAATGAATCGTCTAACCCATATTTAGAGACCCCGGAAGGCAGTGATCTGCAGGACAAGCTTCGCAAAGAGAATCTCAAAAGGTTGGGAATACTGTCTGATAAGCACAAACACTGGAAGAAACAATAAAAAACAGTCGAGTACGAAATAATATTATTTCAGGATAAGGTGTTGGATGAGATAAAATTTGAAAAAAGGATTCAGGATTCAGCGGTCAGGATTCAGTTTAACTGTTTGATGATCCTTTGATGGATCCGGATTGGGGGTATAAGAATGAAAGAAGAAACGCTTGGTTTTACACTGTGCTTATTCGACCCGGCGGACCCGGGTCCCTATGAACAATATATTTTGCCGCACATCACCGCGGAGATGCGGCAGGACCCGGAGAACTTCGCGGCGCTGGGCGCGGTGTGGAATGAGTGCGCCGTGGGTGCGGCTGTGATCACGGAAGACGAGGACGACCCGGACGCCGCCTCGATGGCAAGCCTGTTTGTGGATCCGCAGATGCGCCGCCGGGGAATCGGTACGGCGTTGCTTGAGCTTTCCCTGCAGGCTGCCGCTGGAGCGGGTGCGGAGAGACTGACGCTTTCCTACACCCTCACCGGGGAAGAGCTGGAGGCGATGGACAGCACCGTCCGCGCACTGGGCGGAGAGCCGGAGTTCCAATACCCGGCTTACTCCATGGACAGCGTTGATTTCCGTGATTCCCGGCTCCTTGGGCGGGCGTTCCGTCCGGGTTACAAGATGCCGGAACATGTCGTCCGCTTCCTTGACCTGACGCCCCATCAGCTCGAAACACTCCAGGCCGACCCGGATGCGCCGTGGTACTCCCCCGGAATGCAGCCGGAGCTGTCTCTTGCCTATCTCAAGGACGGACAGATTGTGGGGTTCTGGTTCGGCTGTGAGAGCACGCCGGGGAATTATTCGGTGAAGGGCATCTGGAGCTCTCCCGCCGCCCCGTTCAACACCCTGCATGCGCTGCTTTTAGCGCATGTGAACCTCTGTTATACCCACTGCGGCGGGGATTTCAGCTACCACTGCGCCACCGCTGTGAAAACAGCAGAGAAGATCGTCCAGGCCTATACGGAAGGTAAATACCGCCGCCTGAAGGCGCACCGCGCGGTGCTCCCCCTGGACTCGGAAGAAAGCGGATCATAAACGAAGCAGGTCGATAAATTTCCTGCGCTGAACAGAAAAAAAGGGGAATGGAAGGAACTGCGCACCGGCAGACCTCACCATTCCCTGTTTTTTGTATCTATTCAGGACGAAGCACTTGGGGACTGATACCTTGCTGTCGCGAAGCCGACACAAGCGTGTCTGTACGTAAGCGTCAAATAGGGGACGTGAATCAAATTTTCTTTGAATAACAATCGGAAGGAGCGTTTTCAGGGAGGAGTTTATCGATATCGGGTGTACTTTTCAAATTCAGGTATGGCGCTCTTTTCAGGAGCCAAGTAAGATAGAGGAATGGATCGAGCGCGTTTTCTTTTGCGGTTTCGATCATGGAATATATCACAGCACTGCTGTGGGCACCCCTCTGTGTATTGCAAAAGAGGAAGTTCTTTCTACCCATCACGAAAGGTTTAATGCTTCGTTCAGCACGGTTGTTGGAGATTTCAAGACAACCGTCCTCCAGCCATACTGTAAGCCACTTCCATTGACCGAGCAGATATTGAAAAGCCTTCCCGATCTGACGATTTGGCGGAACATTTGCCTTTTGAGCGAAGGTATAAAGTTCATCCAGGACGGGTTTTGAATATTCCAGGCGCTTCGCCTTTCTTTCGTTCGGAGTCATCTTTGAAAAGGATTCTTCGTAAGCAAACAGTTTATCAAAATATGCAACTGCCTGCATTTCAACGGAGCCATTACGGACGTCCTTCGGTAACAATTCAAGAGCTTCAACGAATTCACGCCGCGCATGTGCCATACAGCCTACATCCTTTATATCCGGAGACAAATGCTGATATCCGGAATAGCCGTCTGTTTGGAGATATCCTTTAAATCCGCTCAAAAATTCCTGTGGATGTTTTTTCTGTCTGGTCTCCCGGTAATAAAGTTTAGAGATATATGTAATAAGTATAAGTTGACAAACTATCTAAGTGGGGGTACTTTTTTAGGAGCAGTAAGACATCAAGGCTTCATCCCTTGGGATGATGATATTGATGTCGCGATGCCAAGGGAAGATTATGACAAGTTTACGCTGGTGGTTCAAAAAGAATTGCCACAATATATGACATTTAAATCAATTCCTTTAGATGAGAATTACCATGTTACATGGTCGCGAATAATCAATAATGATGTAAAAGTAATAGTACACAACTATAAAAATGATGAAATTGAACCGGCGTGGATAGATATTTTTACATTAGATGGGATGCCTTCAAGCCGATTTGACATGAATATCCATAAGATTAGACTGCTTTGGAGACGCGTAACATATGGATGGGCAAATTATAAGTATGTTTCATACAACAAAAAGAATCGACCTTGGTATGAAAGGTTTCATATTTTTATCGGAAGAACAATAAAGCCTGGAAGATGGATGACGATTCAAAAGGAATATGAGAAATTGGAAAATGCGTTGAGAAAATATCCATCGGCCGATTCTAAATATTATATGAATTTTAAGGGGACATACATGTTTAACAGTATTATGGAAAAAGAGATTTATTATGGTGACGGAGCACTCTATGAGTTTGAGTGGGAGTATTTAATGCGCCTTCCAACTATGATGCTTATCTAACGAGAATATATGGCGATTATATGAAACTCCCTCCAGAAGACAAGAGAAATAAACACGGAACAGAAGTCTATCACGGATAAATGATGATTGGATAGAGACTTCTTACAATCGCCTCTTGTGTTGTTACAATCCATAATGCTGAAAGCTGCCGCGGTTAAAGCTTCAATGAATTACTATTGTTTTATAAAGTTGTAAGCCATATATTTAGTCGGAATTTATTAAATCTATAATTAAATAGTGATGGAGACAATGCGTAAGAAAAAAAGTTATATTGAATGGCTTAGGGTGATTTCCATGTGTGCTGTCATTTTGTTACACATTGGATCTATAGCGCGCACAGACTTCCCGGATACCCAATATGGACATTGGGGTGGGGTATTATTTCAAAGTATTTCTTATATTTCCCATTTTTCGGTTCCGGTTTTCCTTATGATAACCGGAGCACTGATGCTGAACCCTGAAAAAGAGATTACTATAGAAAAATTACTGAAGAAATATGTCCTGCGGTATTGTCTGGTTTTGCTGATTTTTGGCTGGGGATATGCGTATATTGAATTGTTATTCAGCTCAAAAAGATTTATCCCTCATGAACTTTGGCTGAGTTTTATCAATATGCTCCAGGGAAAATCATGGGGGCATCTATGGTATCTTTATACCTTGATCGGGATCATGCTGATACTCCCTGTCATGAGAGCGGTCACCAAAGCCTGTACCGAGAAAGAAATCTTTTATCTTATTGTCATTTTTTTCCTTTTTACGAGCATATTGCCCTGTATTACCAAACTGACAGGGTTCAGTCTTGGCATCGTTTTCCCGATATCTTCTGTCTATATTCTCTATATATTGTTGGGATATCTACTGGACCAAAAGAATGCAGATATCAATAATCTGGTATTCTTCATAATAGAGTTTTTTTGTGTATCGATTTTCGTTGTAACCACGTATTTCAATATCATGAAAGGTATGAACTTCCACTTTGGTTTATTTGATTCACCTTTTATCGTAATATTTTCTGCTCTCCTTTTCAATCAGATGAAGCACATAAACCCTCAGGAAACAGGATTGATAAAATTCCTTTCTTCTGTCTCTTTTGGAGTTTACATCACACATATGATCTGGATCAATTTCGCTTTTAAGTTTCTCAAAATTGATCCGGTGCTGCCCACGCCATTGACAGGAATTATAGTTGCTCTTGGAACATTGCTTTTATCAATCGTCCTTACCTGGATCCTGAAGAAATTGCCGGTGTTAAAAACAATTTTATGATACCAAAACTTATACCATCTTACTTTCCGGACGATATGAATTGAAAAGCTTTTTTAATCGAAAGAAAGTCTATGTGGCTGGCCGAATGTATGAATTTGAAGGATATCAATTTAATGGCATATGACTACGATTTTTATCGTAAACGGATATATGGGGAATACATGAATCTGCCGCCTGAGGATCAAAGAAATTGGCATGAATCCGAAATTATCGAGGATTGACAGATGAAGAAGTATAAGATAGGTTTTACCCAGGGAACATTTGATTTGTTCCATGTCGGTCATTTGAACCTGATTAATCATGCAAAAGAATATTGTGAATATCTGATTGCTGGTGTTAATTCAGATAAACTTGTTGAAGAATATAAGCATAAGACTCCGGTTATAAGTGAAATCGAAAGAAAAGAAATTGTCCCAAACATTAAAGCAGTAGATCAGTGTGTTATAACAACAACACTTGATAAACTTAAAGCATTGGAGATTTATCATTTCAACGTAATATTTATTGGCGATGATCGGAAAGGCAATTCCAGATGGGAACAGACAAGGATTGATTTAGCGCAATTTGGTGTTGACCTGGTCAATCTTCCCCATACAGAAGGTATTTCGAGTACGGCTATAAGATGTAATACAAGATATTTAAAAGAATGTAATAACATATTCTTTCTTTCCTGATGGTTCAGTAACGGGCAGTAATTTTAACATTTGTAATAAGGGGAAAATAATACGCTGTATAAAACTATGATATTCGTATTGGTTTTTATCCTTCATCAGCCTTCAGTACAATTGCTGTATAGAAGGCTTTTTTATTTTCCATTGTAAATATTCTGGACCAGTGCTTTATGCCTGTCCCTTTATGGGACTGTCCCGACAATGATATAAAGTATCAGGTGTGGACAGTCCCATAAAGGGACAGGCCACTGATGTACTTTCTAATGGAAATAAAATATTTGCAAATGCTCAGAATCCGGGTGACTTTACTCAGGTGCAGATGCCTCATGGGTGAAACATAGACCTTCAGTCAGGTCAAACACTCGTTGGCGGCGCACGTCGTGGTCGGTCCTTTAGTGCCGGCTGGGCGCACAGCAGAGCCGAACGGGCCGTTCTTCTGTACCGCAGATGTGACAAAATGTCACATGCTTTTATTACACCCTGGCATAATTCCTGTTTATAATAAAAAAAATTGACACATGCATTTCCGATGAAATAGCCGGGGAAAATCGGACCTTGATAATCGAATAAAAAAGAATCATGAGATACATTCATCATCAAGAAATCTGTAAGGATGGTCTTATATGAAACTCTTTTTACTTTCCTGAAGCCGGATTCAGACAATAACGCAGATGGAATCTGTTTTTCGCAAGTTTATTTGCTTTTATTCGCAAATTGAGCAATTTTGTCAAAGTCCTTTGCACTTTCTATTAAAGATCATAGAATATCTCTCATTGAATCTCCTTAGTAAAATTATTTTCGCGATAACAATCAGTTGTCAAAAGAGCTTCTCTTCATTTCTCCGACTCATTTCTATTCAACTGGCAAGGTTCTTTTTTATTACGAGGTTTATCTTTTGGTTTTACCTGTCAAATCTAAGTTATCGATCCTTACCTGGTTGTATCACCTGTTTGTATTTTCCTGCATCCCGGCGGTTATAGACATTTGACAATCTGGAACATCTTATAACAGAAATTGAGTAATATTTGTTTTTTATACAATAATTGGTAGAAAGCGTGTTTTTATATATCGCTGCTTTTGTTGCGGATTTGTCATTCTTTTGACGATCCTGAAAGTGAAGTGAGAAACGCCGGCGGAGTTCCTCACTCTGCGGCAAAACGGCGTGATTCTTGTTTACCAGAGATCGGACACCCGGATTCTGGGGAACTGAGAATACTGCTTTGCCATGAAACCTGAAACGGATGCCGCTGTAAAACGCGCGGCATTCGCTGAAGGCGGAAATTCCGCCCGTACGAGGGCAATATCTGCGTCTCGAAATGAGACCGATGGCGAAGCTATGCGTGTTTCCAAAAGTCGAATGTCAGAAAATGATTCGATAAACACCTGCAGTCAAAACAACAGAATAAAATAAAGTAAACCTTTCACAAAAAATATATTGGCTGACAGGTAATCAGGAATCTGTTAATATTAATACATATATTGAAAAATATAAGAAATATTTTTTTCTTCGGAAAAGTGTGATTCAACCGAACAATATGAAGGATATATTACCCGGATGTATCACACGATCGAAAAATGTTTAGCTTATACAGAGTTTCGTGCCGGTTTCGGAAAGGCTAACCTCGGCAAATTGATTTCCGCTATGGAAAACTACGCCAAAGTATATGATGTATCAGCTCCGTTTTATGAAACCGTGGGTGTCCGTGCTTTTGAGAAGAACAGTGCTTTCGGTTATAAGGATCCGATACTGGTGGCAAGGATCAGATCACTGCCGGGGCATCCCAATGATAAGGGCGGCATTATTCATTTCGACCCTTTAACGGCAGAGACTGCGGAGAAATTAAACTATAAGGAAATGACAGAAAAGCGTCATAGCATCCGTCATTTTTCGATGATTCTGATGATTTCAATGTACTTAGGAAAGCGATACAATTGGCACAGTACACACCTTCCGCATGCAACCGCTGGGGTGGAAAACCGTTATAATCACAAATAAAGATGGGATTCAAAGAATTCTGGAAAACCCAAACGGTAATAAAGGCTTCGGGAATGAAATCGATAAACTGCTGATCTTAACCAGTGATATGAGGTATTTTAATTGGGACAGGGAAGTGTTCCAGCCTTTTATTGATGGGGGTATGTATGCGATGAGTGTAATCAACAATATGGCATTATGGTATCGCGCATATTCCGCTAAGTGCTTTCCTGACCACGTTACAGGAACAAAATGTTCGGAAAATTATCGGCATGGATGATTGTGAAGTCCTGATATTGTTTATCGGGATCGGTAATTATCCTGAAATGTGTCAGACAACCAGATCTGAAAGAAAAAAAAACGATCCGGATGTGATTTAATAGAAAATGACTATGTATAGGCAGATGAAGCATTCCCTTTGGAAATGATGAGACTGCGAAATGAAGAGCTGTGCCCGCGTATATTTTGATTTACGGATCATATGCTGCTTTGGCTGCTTCACATTTCACTGTTTCTTATCCGTCAGGGAATATCACTTTTCCGCGAAGAAATAACTGAGCGGAGTCTTTTACCTGACCGGATTTGTCGATAATGATGAACATAAAATGGATCTTTGATATGAAAATCAAACACCTTCTTTTACCTTACGCATTTGTTATTGTTGTATTACCCGCGATACTCGCGCATCTGGCCGGTTCCTGGCGAATGAACGTCTCTCTGTGGGAGACAGTCATTGACATATTAATGGTCGTCACCGCCGGCGTTGGACTGGTGATGGTCGGTATCCGTGAAAAATCAAAATTCCGCGGCTGGATCCCGCTGCTGGCGCTCCTGCTGCTGGTGCTGGCACCGCAGATGTTCCTCTGGAAATCGCAGAACAGGGGCTTTTATGAGCTTCGTACCATTTACCGATTCGCGCTGCTGTATATCACGCTGTTTGTCATTCCGCTGGGCGTGCGTTTTACTCACCGGGAGATCTGCCTGCTGATCGGCTGTTTCTGTGTTTTCGGGCTGGTCTGCTGCGCTTACGAGCTTTGGGCACATCCGAGGATCCTGGACGAAATGATATCTACACAGGGATATGGCATCATGTCCTGGTTCGGGCAGCGGAATCGATTCGCTGCCTATCTGGCACTTTGGCTGATCCTCTGCGTACTGGCAATGCTGCTTTCCGAAAACAAACTCTGGCTGATCCCGGGCGGCGTGTTCGCGCTATTTCTGGTGTTTACTGAATCCAGAGGAGGCCTGGTTCTGACAGGTATGTTCTGCATCGGAATGCTCATATCCTATCGCGAACGGCTGGGAACAAAAAATATACTGATGATCTTTGCGGATCTCGCACTCGTATTCTTTGGCCTCTTGTTCTTTGGTCCGACACGTGATTTTTTCATTTCCTTTATAGGACTTGATCGGGGCGTCACATTCAGGGATAGGATCTGGAAGGTTGCCTGGAGTTTCTTTCTGGAATCCAATCCGATCTTTGGTCATGGGTTAGGCACGGAGATCGAACGGATCATGATCGAGCGTATCGGACGTGATTACGGTACACATAATATGTATTTGTATATTCTGGTCAGCGGCGGGATTCTGCTGATGGCTTTTTACATTTTTTCAGTGATCACACTGCTGCGTCATACACGGCATCATAAATTCCGCAAACATTATGTTATCCCTATGCTCATCGCGTTTCTTGTCTACGGTTTTTTTGAAATGGCAGCTGTACCCTTTGATTACTGGCATCTTTCCAATATGTTTACGATCTGTCTTTTTATGATCCCCTCCACTCTCGAGTGACGGAAGGGGATGGCTTGGGTAATAGTCATTATGTCATTAGTTGGTGTCTGGTATTTGGCTGCCGGATGGTTAATCGTTAGTTGGCAGTCGGTTAGACGAAAAGTCCACATTGGCAGGTTCTGATTCATTTCAGTGAAAGCTACGTTTTGAGGACATGCTGACTGTCCACCGTCCAAAAATTATTTTCCGGCCAGATATAAGAGAAGTAAAAAATTCCCTGCCATTAGATATGGAGGGAATTTTTTTATTTCATTTTATTTCATAATTTCAAACCATTTTGTATGCTTTTATTGTACATTTCGGATCCTCCTATGTTTTTAATTGGTCTGCCAAACCCATTACTATAATTCCACAGGAGGTTTGTTCTATAGCTTTGATTTCGCTTCCGCTTGACATGGCCCCCCGGCAGAGCCTGGGGGTATATATAGAGCTTACTGACGACTGATGTCGAACTGCCAATGATCAATAACTTGTTATTCTGAAGTTATCTTTAGTGTATCGGTTATTCGTAATTTCGCTGCACCCATATCACAGCCGTGATAATAACCAGCGCTCCGATGATCTCACGGATAGTCGGCGTTTCTCCCAGAAAAATCATCGCAAAAATGATCCCGTAAACGGTTTCCATCGAAGAACAAATCCCTGCCAGCTGCGCCGGAATATCTTTCAGTCCGGTAATGAACATCGTATGGGCAGCTGCTGTCGTTACGATTCCCAGAAATAACAGCAGGACAAGATCCGTTCCCGAAGGAGTGACCTTTCCGGATTTCAGAACAAAAGGCAGCAGCACGATAACGGCTGTCAGCTGTTCGTAAAACGCAGTCAACGTACCACTGTATTTTTCAGAGAATATTTTATTCATTATTGTCAAAATCGCATACAGAAATGCCGAACCGAGCCCGACAAGGATCCCGACAGAAGTCTTATTATCCAGCGAGAACTCAGGGATGGTGATCAGTACCCCCGCCACGATCATCATTGCAGACAGGACATTCCGCCATTTCAATTTTTGATGGAAAACCAATGGTTCAAAAAAAGTCACAAACAAAGGAAAAGCCGAAAATGTGATCGTTCCGACAGCGACGGTTGATATTTGTATCGACGCAAGAAATGACCACCAGTGTGCCGCGAGGATCATTCCGGCGATGATCAACAGCATCATATCTTTCCTGTCAGAAACGATAACATCCTGTTTGCTGATGATCAGGAAAATACCCAAAACGATCGACGAAAAAAATACTCTTCCAAAGGTGATGACAAGCGCGGGCAGATGGATCCATTTTGCGAACAATCCGGCAAGGCCAAACAGCAAAACGGCAAAATTAACAAGAATAAATGAGCGTTTTTCCGATCCTTTCATATTATCGAAACCAATTATTTCAGAGTACATCGGATAGGTACAGGCTTCAGGTCGAAAGGTATACAAACCCACTCACATTCCGGACCATCACCTTTGCTCAAAACAAACTGACAACGATTGGCTGACAGCGAAATTTTAAACTTTATAATCTAAACACTGAATTCTATAAGCTTTTCAAACTCATTGACCGGTATCGGCTTTGAAAACAGGTATCCCTGATAAAGATGGCAGCCCATTTCAGAAAGCGTTTTCAACTGTGTTTCGGTTTCCACGCCTTCAGTCACCACTTCCATTCCCAGAGAATTCGCCATTTTTATTACAGATTCCAGGATGATCCGGCTGCGCGTCTTAGTTTCGATTTCATTCAGCAGGCTTATATCGATCTTCAGGATATCTGCCTGAATATTTTTGAGTATGCTTAACGAAGAGTAACCCTTCCCAAAGTCATCAATTTCCACTATGAAACCTTTATCGCGAAGTTTCGAAATGATCTTATTGCTTTGTTCCGGCTTTTCCAGCAGAGCTGTTTCCGTTATCTCGAGTCTGAGCATCCGGCTTTCCACATCATATTTTTCCAGAAGTTCCGTCAGTATTTTATATACATCAACGCTGTAAAAATCTTTTGCAGACATATTTACGGAAATCGTTATATCTCTTTCTTTTGTATATTTCCAGATACTCAGTTGTTTTACAGCCTGTTCCCATATATAAATATCCAGCTCATGTATCAGTCCCGCGTGTTCCAGTGTTTCAATGAATTCACCCGGCATAATAATGCTTCCATCCGGTTTGATCCATCTTACCAAAGCTTCAGCACTGTAAATCTGTCTGTTTTCTCCGACAAGCGGCTGCAGATACATTCTGAACTGTCCGTCTCTCAGTGCGTCATCGAATCCGCTGATGATCTCCTGCTCAAAAAGGCTTTTTTGCAGCATGGCATCATCGAAATACGCCACAGTCCGTCTCAGATCCCCTCTGATCGTGCGCATGGCAGAATTGGCCCGTCCGCACATTACAGACACGGGTATCGCTGCGTCTTCGATCATATAAACGCCGAAGTGAATACAAAATGTGTATATCCCGCTGTTAAACGCGTATGATAAAGCCTGTGCAGCATTCAGAAGTGCTTTCTCTTCATACTTATCGTTCGGTATCAGCATCGCGAACTGATCTCCGCCGAGTCTTCCGCATAAGCCATTTGCTTTTTCGCTAATCGTTTTGAGTAGGCCTGCTGTTTTTACCAGAACTTCATTTCCCTTCAGCACACCGAAAAGTGTATTGATCAGGTGAAAATCCATAATATTTCCGGTTACCATCACCCAAGTTTCATTTGGAGTTTTCATGATCTTATCCCGGGCAAGTTCATAGAAAGAGCCGGCATTCAGCACCTTCGTCAGGTTATCGTGATGTGCCTGATAATGTACAGCTTTATAGTTTATATTTTCAGCCGCTCTGTCATTGATATTGTCCGGATCTTTTCGGGCTTCTTTATCAATGTTTACAAGCTCCACAACAGCTTCATAGGACCCGCCGTCAGGGAGTCTGAGTCTTACCGGAGTAGATTGGATATGGTAAACACTGTCATTAAAATGTTCTTTCTTTTCCTGATGGCATCCGGTCCTGCATGCCAGAGCGCTGGAACAGTTGATGCATTTATGATTCGCGTTCCAGATCCCGTAACAGCTTTTATTTCTGTTGATCTTTCCATCTTTCTGAATTTCAAGTATTCGGCATTCAATCGGATCAACAACACGCGCCAGGTCATACATTCCTGACATATTCTCCAGAAGTGATCTCATCTCTTCTACTGTGTATTCAGTCGTTTTCATCCGTATTAAAAGCTCTCCTGTTCTCTTTTAGGGCTTATCTTTTTATGATAGAAACTCCGTTCCCATTTCTGTCTTATTCCGGGCAGCAGCCGAAATGCAGGACATATTGAAATTCGGCCCCTTATGTAATTAATGAATTATAGCATAAACAATTGTTTCTGTTCAGGAGTCCGGGAATGTGACAAGAGAGAAAAGATTGAAAGTTTCCTTGCCCCTGTTCAGTATACACCCATTGTTCTGTCGCTGTCTGATACGAAAAAACGTGGCTGCGGACAGTAACTTATATGTGTATTCTGATTCGTTTCGATCAAATTATAACTATCATCGAATTGAATCCCTCATAACGGCGGTAATAATATTTTCTGGAGCATTTCATAACTGCTTCCAGGCAGGATATTGAAGGATCTGTCTCCCGGGGCATATCTTTCATCATGTCTGCCTGTTTCAAACCAAAAGGATTAAACTCCCCTGCATTATCACGGAGATTGAGGATAAACGCACCGTCTTCTGCTGCTGCAATAGTAATACGGATCAAACCGCCGCGTTCGTCTTTAGAATCAAAGCCTTTTTCGAGGATCGTTATACATAGTTCCTCCACCGCGAGCCGGACAAGATACCATTGCCGTTTACCGGCATTCCAACGGCTGCAAAAACTGTCTGTCTGCTTAAGAATTTGATCTATCCCTGCTTCCCCGGTTCTAAGCAGGCCATGATAAATGCGTTCCGATCGTATGGTATTCCCGGCATGAAATCCAAAACGCATGTACAGCAGAAAAATCGTCAGGGAAAGGATCTCCGTCACAGGATAAAGCAGCCAAAAATTTCGGGGCCCGAAACGGCTGAATATGAGTGCGGCAGGAATGAGAATGACCGCACCCCGTAGGGTAGAACTGAGAAAAGCCGGAAACTCCATACCACGAGCCATGCAGAATTCACAGAGAATGTTATTCATTCCGCCAAAGACCGTGCTGAAACAAAAGATCCGGATAGCAATGGTTCCGAGAGAAACCTCCTCCGATTTCAGAAGCCCAAAGAACCCGCAGACCTGTGGTGCGTACAGGGCAATGAGCGCGGCAGATGATACACCGATCATCAGACCGGTCATGATGCCGATCTTTTCCGTTTCCCGGCAGCTGTGATAATTATATTCATTGTGAAAAGTGCTTAAAATGGGTTGAGCAGCCTGGGATACAGCCGCATACAGATAGCTGATAACATATCCGATGTTCTGGATGACATCAAAGACGGCGACACCGGTTTCGCCTGACAAACGCATCAGCACATTATTCACGATCAATATAAAGATCATGGTCCAGACATGCGTCACATTTCCGGAAAAACCGCTGCGGAAGCACTGCCAAATTCCGGTAAGATCCGGTTTCATCGGACATAATTTCAGCGGACCATGACGAAGATGAACGAACACCAGGTCGATCACACTGGTCAAAACCACACCGGAAAGAGTCGCGATCCCTGCCCCCGCCGCGCCAAGATCACAGAATAGTACAAGGATAATGTTCAGGGAAATGTCGCAGATGTTGCCCGCAGAAGCGCCGATCCCTGCTTCTTTTTCCAGATTCGCGTTCCGCATGAAATAGGCGATGCCGTAGGCAAAAAAGTAAAACGGAGCCGCGATCAGCAGCAGGCGTATATAGACCATAGTGGTTGAATACAGTACAGGGTTATCCGGAACAGCCCCCAGAAAACGCAGAAGGGGAACGGCAATCAAATTACCGATGGAAGCGATCCCGATCCCTGCTATCAGGAGAACACAGATGATGCCCTGAAAACCGGAAACAGCTTCCTGTTCTTTGCCGCGGGCTATTTGTCCGGAAAAGCGTACAGCCCCGCCCAGACCGAGGGAAAACATCAGAACGTAGTAGACCATGTAGATGGGCATAGCAAAAGAGATAGCGGCAAGGCCGGCTGCGCCCATGCGGTTCCCGATCACCAGCGCGTCTGCAATGTCCCCGACAGCAAGTGTCATTAAAGAAAAAAGAGACGGGAAAAATTGCCGACGAAACATATGACGCGTGAAACTATAGTCTACTGTGCGTATTTCTTCGGAATAGCTGTTGTCTTTTTCCATTCTCTTATGTGTTTTCCGAAAAGCGGAAGAGTCAAAATACATTTCTAATGGTTATGGCAACCATTCTTAAACTGCATTAAGGTACAGTCTTTTTATTGGACTGTATCCATTTTTATTCCTTACGCAGCAGCTATAAATATCAAACAAAGTTACATCCGGAAAAACCATATTCTGAATGCTCACTTTTCATGAATTTGATTTTTCCGGTCTCAAGTATATCAATATATATACCTTAGCTATCAACTAACGTCTTTCGTTTTTATCTGTTTTTTCCGAATTTGGTCCGTAGTATTTCAGGCAAAGCATAGTGATATCGTCAAACTGTTCTGCACCCGCGACAAATTCATTGATCCCATTCGTAACATTAGCAAGAATTGTTTCCGGATGTGCATCCGGTTCGCGGTTCAAGGCTTCCAGCATCCTATCCGGGCCGAACAATTCATTTTCTGTATTGGTGGCTTCAGGCACCCCATCCGTATACACAAACAGGGTATCACCGGGATGAAGCTCGAATTCGTGTTCTCTGAACCGTATGCCTTCCATTGTCGCGACAGCGGGAGAATGGCGATAGATCATCAGTTCAAATTTTCCGCCGGCCCTTCGCAGTACCGGATGTTCATGTCCGGCATTGGCCGCGATCCCTTTTCCTGTGGATATTTCCAGGACCCCGAGCCAAACCGTAACGAAATACTGGGCATCATTTCCTTCACAAAGCTGATCGTTCACATGCGACAAAGCTTCTCCAGGAGTTTCACCGTTTTGTATGCGGGATTTGATCAGAACTCTGGAAACCATCATGAACAGTGCAGCAGGAACACCCTTACCTGATACATCCGCCATGACCAGGCCGATGTGGTCATTATCTATCAGGAAGAAATCATAGAAATCCCCGCCAACTTCCTTTGCGGGATTCATACTGGCGAATACATCAAATTCAGGGAAATTCGGAAACGCAGGGAACAGCCGAGGCAATTGACTGGCCTGGATCGCCGTCGCCACATTGAGTTCGGCTCCGATCCGTTCTTTTTCCGCCGTGACCTTTTTCACCTGAGCCACGTACTGCAGGGTCTTAGCGGACAGGTCCGCGAAAGATTCGGCAAGAATTTCAATTTCATCGCCGGTCCTGTAAACGTCCTGCATTTTGAACTGCAGATCTTCTCCCTTCAGGTCGCCGATCCTCTTTGTGATCGCTTCCAGCGGATCGACAATTCGTTTTGCTACAGTCATTGCAGCCACAATAGCCACGATCGTCACCAGGATCAGTAATATCACGATCGTTTTCATGGCGTTGGAAATGCTGGTTCGGAACGTTTCCTGTGCGTCACCAAGGATCGCATCGTTCTGTTGTTCCATCAGAAGCACGGGCTGATCGGTGGCTTCTTTATTGACAGCGGAAAATACAGACCATCCGACGGTTTTGATCGGGGCTCCGGTCAGGTAGTAATTGATTCCGTCCACATTGACCAGTTGAATATCGGTAGCTTCATCATATGAACTTTTTACCAATGATGCGAGTTCCGGGATGGCCGATTCCCGAAGGTCTTCAGCTTCGGCAGACAGTCTGACCCGGAATAAACCTTCTGTCATCGGAGAAAAGATCACATGTCCATTCTCATTGACAATAAATATAAAGCTGTTGTTTTCATTTGAATCCGTGACTGCCGCTGCCATTTTATCAAGGAACAGATCAGCGCCGGCTACCGCTGCCAGTTCGCCGTCTTTATAGATCGGAACGGCACACATAATACCGACCTCCCCTGTAAACACATCCGACACAACATCTGTAAAGAACAGTTCGCCGGTTTCAGCCGCACCGACATACCAGTCTCTTTTCGTCATCGGGAAAGTGATCAGGTCACCGCTGTCTGAATATTTTGTCGAAGGATGATCGTCTGCCAGCAGCATAACACCATCGGGCAGAGTAATATAGCATGAATTCACTTCCGAATTCGCAAACAGAGCAGCCATCAGTTCGGAGATATTCCCGATCAAGCCTAATTTTTCCCTGAGTTCAGGATCGTCGAGATCAACTCCCTCCTCTGTCAGCAGCTGGACGGAGATCTTACCGTCACCGTCAGGATCCGGAAGCTGAACGTCATGTGCCGGATAGATATCAGGGTCAGTTAACAGCTTCTCTGCATAATCCGCGATCATCCGCACAACATTCGTGACACCCTGAAACATATCATCAGCGATCTCGGCTTCCTTCTGTGTGCTTTTACTGAGGGTGGAGGAAACCACACCGTTCATCGTCTCTCTTGTAATGGAAGTTATAGACTCCCTTTGCTTTTTATTTGTCTCAGTGACAAGCTGAGTCAGCTGCTTACCCTGATAAATGATTACAACTGAATATACCGCCATCACAAAAAGGATCATGATCAGCACCAGGTTAAAGATCTTCTGCTGTATACCGCCGATAGATATATTTTTTATTTTTTTCATAACTGCTTCTGCTCCTCCCGTTGATTTCCCTGTCTTTTCGTATTTTTATTACGAATTTTATTTTTAATTGATATTAATTTTAACCCGAAAATTGATAAATATGTCAGACAATTTTGTCGATCATACAAATTCATCAAAATTCTTTCGAATGCCCATCATGACAGCAGTCCATAATGGGAAATCCTTCGACAGAAGGCTTATGCTCTGCTGCAGTTCATCAGAATTTCAAATACTGTTTTTCACGCTTTATTTGAACAAAAATCCGTCGAGGGATATAATTTTTACAGGTTTGGCAGGTTTTTCTCATCGGAATTCTTATACTTGCCGCTGAACGGCATATTTGTAAATCTGCTTAAAATACATTTTTTCTTGCTGTAATGTCAGATCGGCTGCGGAGCCGATTACCGGAAAGGAATTGGATGGATCATCCGGAAATAATACGCGCGGAAGAAGAATGGCAGCGAGCCGGAGCATATTCGGTCCGCATCCAGGGGATGAACCGACAGCATCACATCTCACTTCGGGAGGAATTTGATGAACATGATTGTGACGGGACCAGGTACATTGTCCTTTTGGATAACGGTTATCCTGTCGCGACCTGCCGTTTTTACGAGATCAGCAATGACTGTGTGATCCTGGGCCGGGTCGTTGTGCTTCCCGAATATCGCGGAGAACACCTGGGGACCCTGGTTGTAGAAGAGGCGGAACATTGGATACGGGATCTCGGTTACCGTGAAATTATCATAGACAGCCGTCTTGAAGCCATCGGCTTTTATGAAAAGCTTGGATACAAAATCATCAGTGAAAAAATTATCAAAAGCGGTAATTTTGAATGCATTCGTATGTCCAAGAAACCGGAACAGGAACATCAATGATCATGTACCATGAAAAGTCATCTGTTTTTCTTCACTCCGATCGTTTCCGCTTTTATAATATGCCGTACACCGTCAGCCGGTCAATTAAAACTGAACTGCCGGCCACAAATCACTGACCACATAAAGGTACGCCTATGCCCGGAGGGATCATTTTTGATATAAAACAATTTGCTGTGTTTGACGGGCCGGGAATACGTACGACCGTATTTCTGAAAGGCTGTCCGCTCCGCTGTGAGTGGTGCCACAATCCGGAGGGACTTTCCTTTTTCCCCCAGCTGATGGTATCCAAAAGCGCCTGTATTCACTGCGGAAGATGTCAGTCTGCCTGTACGAATCCTTCCGAATGTACCGCATGCGGCTGGTGCGTTCGCTTCTGTCCGCTGGGTCTTCGCAAGATCAGCGGTAAATGGATCGAAGCGGCTGATCTTGCCGCGAAATTACTGAAAGACCGGGATTATCTGGAACAACAGGGCGGCGGAGTGACTTTTTCAGGCGGTGAACCCACCTCTCAGGGTGAATTCCTTTTGGAATGCATCCATCTGCTCCGCCCCATGCACACAGCAATAGAAACCAGCGGATTTTGTAAGCCTGATTTGTTTCGGGAAATAATCGGATCGCTTGACTATGTCATCATGGATATAAAGCATACAGACGACGCGATCCACCGAAGATACACGAAAGTCAGCAACAAAAAAATATTATATAACCTGGAACAACTGAAAAAAAGCGGAAAACCCTTTCGGATCCGTATCCCTGTAATTCCCGGTGTAAATGATTCTGAGGATAATTTCCGGAATACCGCGCGTATGCTTACCGATGCAGAGAATTTGGATTTTGTGGAACTTCTCCCTTATCATCAGACAGCCGGAGCGAAATATGAAATGGTTGGATCGGTATACCAACCCTCCTTCCGTACGGACGCCATTCCGAATCTGAATACATCCATCTTCGCGGAATACGGTATCCCATGTAAAGTAATATAGGGACATAACAGTGTTTCGTGACAGTCTGTCCCGGCTCACTGCCGGACCGGGTTATCAGTTTGTTACGGATATTATTATATACCTACACGCATTTTCCAGACATCAGTAACATCATTTGACACATTATTTGAGAATAGTTATAATTGTATTTACTTTACAAACCGAATCCGGATACAGGCAAAGTATTGAAAGGGATCAACGATGACTGAATATATCCAGCGCCTCCTGCAGCGTTTTATAGTTGATAAGGATCAAAAACAATACCGCATTTCTTATACCGATGAAGGTTCTCTTGCCGCCCAATGGAAAGAAGAGAACCTGAATGACCTTCAGCGTTCAGTACGCAGGCTCCAATTTATGCTTGAGAAAGAAGTCCCTCATGTATATCCGGATGAAAAGATAGCCCTGATCCGGACGGTTCCGCAGATCCCCGAGATATTCACTGCGGAAGAGCGTGAAGAGATCCGGAAAACCCACTACATTCACGAACAGGGAAAGGTTTGCAATATTGATCCGGAATATATCAGTCTGATCGCACCCGGTTTTGATCAAAAACGGACGGAGATCCGTGCCGAACTGGAACAGGACCACACTCCCGCAGAAAAAGAATTCCTGAACGCGCTGCTGAACGTGCTTGATATCATACAGACCTTTGCCGACCGTTACCGGGAAGCGGCGGAAAAGGCAGGCAATAAAACCGTCGCAGGAACTTTTTCCAGGATCCCTGCTAAAGCCCCCGAGACTTATCTGGAAGCTCTGCAGTTTCTCCGTTTGATCCATTACTGCCTGTGGTGCTCCTTCAATTATCACAACACGCTGGGCAGGTTTGACCAGTATATGCTGCCCTATCTCCGGGCGGATATTGAAAGCGGCAGACTGGACCTGGCATCCGCGCTGGAGCTGACAGAAGAATTCTTTATCTCCTGCAACAAGGACAGCGACCTCTATACCGGCATGCAGCAGGGAGATAACGGACAGAGCCTGGTTTTGGGCGGACTGAACCCGGACGGCACTGAAAGCTGCAATGAGCTTTCTGATCTTTGTCTGCAGGCAAGCCTCGAATTAAAACTGATCGATCCAAAGATCAATCTCCGGGTAAATCACAGCACGCCGATAGAACTATACGAAAAAGGAACCCATTTAACACAAAAGGGACTGGGATTTCCCCAATACGCTAATGACGATATCGTTATCCCTGCATTGAAGCGCTGGGGCTATGAAGAAGCGGATGCATATAATTATGTTGTGGCAGCCTGCTGGGAGTTTATCATCCCCGGCAGGGGAATGGACATCCCGAACATCAATACCATGTCCTATGTCCGTACCATCACGGAAACACTGGACCGGCTGCCCTCCTGCCCGGATTTTGATTCATACATGGATCTTATCCATCAGTCCATCCTTGATCAGACCGAGGAACTGGTTTCACTTGCCAGAAACATTTATATGGAGCCTGCACCGCTGATGAGCCTGATGATGGACGGATGTATCCAAAAGGGTCGTGATGTCTCATTCGGCTGCCGTTACAATAATTACGGCTTTCACGGCGCCGGTTTGAGCACGGCAGTAGATTCTCTTGCCGCGATCCGGAAATACGTCTTTGAAGAGAAAACCATCAGCCCTGAAAACATGGTTTCAATGTGCTATACGAACTTTTCCGGTGATGAAAACATCCAAAACATGCTTCGTTATGAAGCGCCGAAATTCGGGAATGATGACGACAGTGTGGATGATCTTGCCAAACAGCTCCTGAACTGGGCAGCGGACGCACTGGAAGGCAGAATGAACGACCGCGGCGGCATATACCGTGCGGGGACAGGATCCGCCATGTATTATGTCTGGGATTCCCGAGACCGCATTGCCACACCGGATGGCAGGAGGGAAGGGGAAGAGCTCGCCTGCAATTATTCACCCAGCCTTTTCATCCGCTGTGACGGCCCCGTTTCCATTATCAAATCCTTTACCAAGCCTGACCTCGTCCGCGTTTCCAACGGCGGACCGCTCACCATAGAGCTGACGGATACCATGTTCCGCAGCGAAGAGAGCATCCACAAAGTCGCTATGTTTGTGAAAAGCTTCATTGACATGGGCGGGCATCAGATGCAGATCAATGCCGTAAACCGTGAAAAGATGCTTGACGCAAAAAAACATCCCGAAAACTTCAGAAACCTGATCGTCCGCGTCTGGGGCTGGAGCGGATATTTCGTCGAGCTGGATGAATGCTACCAGGATCATATCATCAAACGCATGGAACTGGCTGTCTGATCCGAATCATGAACGCGATTACTGTTTGGGCTTTCCCTTATTGGAATTGTATCCGTCTGTACAGGTAAAATGAAGAAAGAAACGATCAGACAGGCTTTTTATACATCCCTGCCGGTAATGGCAGGCTATGTCGTTCTGGGAATCGGCTTTGGGATCCTTCTGCGGAACGCGGGATTCGGTGTCCTGTGGGCATTTGCCATGAGTGCTTTTATTTATGCCGGTTCCATGCAGTATGTCGGCGTCGGACTTCTCTCAGGAGGCGCGTCTCTTTTGACGACCATCATTACGACAGTCATGGTCAACGCGCGGCATTTGTTTTACAGCATCTCAATGGTCGACAGGTACAAAAACGCGGGAAAATATAAACCGTACCTGATCTTTGCCCTGACAGATGAGACATACACTCTTCTCTGTGACGGCAAAACGCCTCCCGGTACGGATGAGAACCTGTATCGTTTTTTTGTATCGTTCTTTGACCAGTGCTACTGGGTAACGGGATCCGTCCTGGGCAGCCTTCTCGGGACAGTGCTGCCGTTTTCTACAAAAGGGATCGAATTTTCCATGACAGCCCTGTTCATTACTTCTTTTACCGATCAGTGGCTCACATCAAAAAACCATATTCCCGCATTGACCGGATTATTCAGCACACTGCTCTGTCTGATCCTTTTTGGGAGCAGCAACTTTTTGATCCCGTCGATGGTCCTTATAACACTGATCCTTTCCATCCTGCGGAAAAGGGAGGAAAAATCAGAATGAACGCAGCCATTCTTGTTGCCGCAATGTCTTTGGTCACCATACTTTTGCGCTTTCTCCCGTTTCTGATATTTCGGGATCAGACCCCTGATTATATTGCCTACCTTGGGAAGGTCCTTCCATCCGCCATTGTCGGGATGCTGGTCATTTACTGTCTGAAAGACGTCAACCTCACCTCTTCCTCACACGGATTGCCCGAACTTGCCGCAGGCGCGGCTGTCGTCGGCCTTTATATCTGGAAACGCAATTCCCTCCTCAGCATTCTGATGGGAACAGCCATCTACATGATCCTCATACAATTGTAGAGTTCAGAGTTCAAAGTTTAGAGTTCAGATGTGTGTGACTGTTACAGCAGACATAGAATTGAGTCGAAGGTGACTGTCCGTTGAAAACAATATTCAGAATTACAAGAAATAATAAAGGATATAGTCACCGGACTCATTACAATGTCTGACGACTGAAATCCACCGGCTGCCGGCCATCAACCGCCGATCCCCAAAATTTAAGTTATAAAATAATCCATTATTGGCTTTTTCTTTTATCTAACGGGTATAATAAAAGGCGATTGGGTAATAATTCGCTGATCGATTTGCGGTTTTATTCAGCATATTTTTATAGAAAGAAGGTATTTTTTTATGAAAAAGCAATTCCTGATTGGGTTTGTGCTCGTTATTGTTATTTGTATGATGAGCGGTTTCGGCAGTGCCGTATTCGCTGCGGAGAATTCAATTCTCTATCATGTCCATACATCGATCCCGTATGTAACGCTGGATCCGAGTATCGAATACTCCAACGGCATCATGGTTCTCCAGAACGTCTATGAGACACTGACCCATTATGATCCGGAAAAGGGCGAAGTCGTCCCGATGCTGGCCACTTCCTGGACCTCCAATGAAGACGGTACAGTCTGGACATTCCAGATCCGTGATGATGTGACTTTCCATGACGGAAGCAAGCTGACCGCGCAGCAGGTCGTCAACTCCTTCAAGCGTTCCATGGACCTCGGGCAGGGCGGCGCCTATATCTGGGATGCTGTTCTGGAAGAAAACGGCGGTTCCGTTGAAGCCACCGGCGAGTATGAAGTCACTATCACCTGCGGTTATCCCTGCGCCCTTGACCTGATCGTTTCCTCTGCCTATGCGGCCTATGTTATGTCTGACAGTGTGATCGACCAGGATGTCGAATACTTCAACCAGGGCCATGACGGCGGTTCCGGGCCTTATATGATCACCCAGGCAAACGGCGACAGTATCGTTCTCAAAGCTTTTGAAGGCTATCGCGGCGGCTGGACAGATAAACAGTATCCTTACGTCTACATCCGCGAAGTTGCCGAATCAAGCGCCCGCCGCCAGATGCTGGAGACCGGTGAAGCGCAGATCGCCTGTGAATTCTCCTCAACGGACCTTGAAGCTCTGGAAGCCCAGCCGGATAAAGTACATCCTGTCAAGGCAGAAACCTTCAACAACGTGATCATGTTCATCAACACCGCGGTAGAACCCGGCAGCAACGTGGACTTCCGCCGTGCGCTGGCTTACGCGTTCCCCTATGAACAGACCGTCAATGATGTCATGAACGGCAACGCGATCCAGTCTGTCGGCACAATTCCCGCCGGCCTTTGGGGGCACAGCGATGATGTGTTCCGCTATTCACTGGATATGGATAAGGCAAAAGAATATCTCGAAAAATCCGGCGTTGACACAAACGGGCTCAAGCTCACTGTCACCTATATGAGCGGTGATGATACCTACGCCTCCGCACTCCAGCTTTACCAGGTGAATCTCCGCCAGCTCGGTATTGACCTTGAGCTCAAGAGCATGGAATGGGATCAGCAGTGGGCCCAGGCACAGAACACCGACCCCGCGAACCGTCAGGATCTCTTCCTGTTCATCTGGTGGCCTGATTACGCGGACCCCGTGAGCTGGTTCACCTCATTGCTGCACAGTGAAGACGAGATCGTCTACAACCTTTCCTACCTGCACGATGAAAAGGTGGACGCCCTGATCGATGAGGCAGTGGAACTCACTGTTACAGACCGTGCCGCGGCGGAAGCCGACTATATCGAAGTCCAGAACATTGTCGCAGACCAGGCGTATTACCTGAATCTCTATGATCAGGTCCATACTTATATCGTCAGCAACACAATTGATGGAGTGGCTGAAAACCCGGCATATTCCTACACGATCGATTATTATCAGGTAACCATGAAATAACTGCTTCAGGCAGTATCATAGACTGTTTGCCGTGGCGCTTTATGCTGCGGCAAACAGTCTTTCGTTATTATTGAATTCAAAATCGGAAGGGTCTGCTTTTAAAAGGCGGCTCTCTGACAAAGTGTGAAGCTCCTACTGCGTCTTTCGTCAGATATTACCTCATGCACCTCCCGCAGCCGGCTGTCACCTTTTCAGATCTGTCTGATGGATCGGTACCGGCTGCACGTCAATGTAACCGTCCGAGTCTGAATAGTTGCGGATAAAGTAAAAATTTATTTATGTTGAAATATATCTTTAAACGATTTCTCAGCAGTATTCTTGTCCTGTTGGGCGTCGTGACGATCACATTCTTCATCGCGCGTGTGATTCCTTCGAATCCCGAAGTGAAATGGGCAGGCCAGCGGGCGACGCCGGAACAGCTGGCCGCAGCCCGGGTTGAGCTTGGTCTCGACAAGTCCCTACCGGAACAGTACCTCATCTACCTTCGTGACCTTCTGCATGGAAATATCGGGAAAAGTCTTCGGACACATCAGCCGGTCGCGGCGGAATTGAAGCGCTATATTCCCGCTACCTTGGAACTGGTCCTGCTGGCTTTTCTTTTTGCGGTCATCATCGGGATCCCGCTCGGTATTTACTCAGCGAAAATGAAGGATCGGTTATTGGATCATATCAGCCGGTTCTTTTCCATCGGAGCTGTCTCCCTTCCCACCTTTTGGGTCGCGCTGTTCCTGCAGCTGATTTTTTATAAGACCTTGAGCCTTTTACCTATCGGCGGCAGGCTCAGCGTGGAAGCCACAATTTTTGAGACTGTCCCGAACATTACGGGACTGCTGCTGCTTGACTGTTTCATCACCGGCAAATATTCCCTTATGGCTGATGCATTCCGCCATATCATTCTGCCCTGTATCACCATCTCGCTCTATCCGATTGGCCTGGTAGCCCGTATGACTCGCAGTGCTCTGCTGGAGATCCTGGGGGAAGATTACATTATCGCCGGTCACAGCTACGGTTTGAGCGACACCAAAATGCTTTGGAAATACGCGCTGAAAAACAGTCTTGGCACGACCGCGACAGATGTCGCGCTTTCCATGGGATATACCCTGACCGACACATTTCTTGTCGAAGCGATCTTCTCCTGGCCCGGGATCGGGAGTTACATCTCCGGAGCGGTAACATCGCTTGATTATCCCGCGATCATCGGCGTAACTCTTTTCGGCGCGTGCTGTTACATCATCCTGAACCTGTTGGCGGATATTATCATCGCATCCGACCCGCGGGTAAGGCTGTAAAGGAGGGGAAAATGATGTCAAACCTGATCCAGACCTTACGTCCCCGACTGAAAAGCTTCGGGGAAAGCATGTATCTGCTGGCGCAGAACAAACTGAGCCTTATGGCCCTCATTATTCTTGTGGTACTCGTTCTTGCCGCTGTTTTTGCGGATTTCATCATTCCCTATCCGCAGGATATCGCCGATGCCAGCCACATTGAGAACAAACTCCAGCCCCCCAGTGCTGAGCACTGGATGGGGACCGATGAGCTTGGCCGGGATATCTTCAGCCGTGTCATATACGGAGCCAGAGTATCCCTCAGCTCCGCTCTCGGCGCCGTAGGGCTTTCCCTGCTGATCGGCGTTCCACTTGGGGCTGTCGCCGGCAGTTTCGGCGGCTGGGTAGATAACCTGATCATGCGTCTGACCGATGTGTTCCTGAGTTTCCCGCCGCTTCTGCTCGCTATCGCGATGGTAGCTGTCCTTGGCAGCAGTCTGAACAACGCTGTCTTCGCGATCTCACTGTCCTGGTGGCCCTGGTATACCCGTCTGATCCGCGGTCAGGCAATTTCCGTAAAGGAACGGAAGTTTGTACAGGCTGCGGAAACCATCGGCACCGGAAAACTCAAAATAATATTCCGTCATATCATGCCTAACTGTATCAGTCCTGTGATCGTCCAGGCTTCCATGGATATCGGCGGCGTCATCCTGACAGTGGCGAGCCTCTCATTCCTCGGTCTGGGCGCGCAGCTGCCTACACCGGAATGGGGTCTGATGATCTCCATGGGACGCACTTATTTTCCCGATAAATGGTGGTACTGCATATTTCCCGGCCTCGCGATCTTTTTGACCGTCTTATGCTTCAATCTGCTCGGGGATGCGATCCGTGAGATCCTTGATCCGAAAACAAGGAAAAAGTGAGGCGGTATGGCATATTTTGAAATCAAAAATCTGCATGTGACCCATAAGTCCTACGAAGGGGTCAAGGATGTTCTGAACATAGAGCATCTTTCCATTGAACGCGGGGAGACGTACGGATTGGTCGGTGAATCCGGACAGGGAAAAACCGTTCTGGCGCTGACGATTCTGAAGCTGCTGCCCTGTCCTCCCGGTAAGATCGAATCGGGAGAAATTCTCCTGGATAACGAGGATCTGCTGCAGTTCAGTTCACGGCAAATGCAGCAGCGGATAAGAGGCAGCAAGATCGCCATGATCTTCCAGGATCCGATGAGCTGCCTGAATCCGGTTTTCACGGTCGGGAGTATCCTTCTGGATGTTCTTCGGACCCGCAGAAAGGGTTTGAACAAAAAAAAGGCAACGGAAGAGGCTGTCTCCATTCTGCGGGAAGTCAAACTGTCAGACGCGGAAAGCATTCTTTCCAAGTATCCGCACCAGCTTTCCGGAGGACAAAGACAGCGTGTTATTATCGCGCTGGCACTGGCCTGCGGTGCTGATTTTCTGATCGCGGACGAACCCACCCGGAACCTTGACGCGACCATCCAGGCGAGTATCCTGAAACTTCTCAAAGAGCTCCAGCAGAAACACAACATGACCGTCCTTTTCATCGCGAACAATCTCAGCCTTGTCTCAGCTTTCTGTGACAGGGTCGGAATTTTGCGGAACGGAAGGATCATTGAAGAAAATACAACGGAAAACCTGATCCGCTCACCGCGGGAGAATTATACCCGCGTCCTTTTGGAAGCCGCGAAAACGGAAAGCAGGATCGCGGAACCGGCTGAAAGCGGCGAAGAACTGCTGCGTGTCGAACATTTGAAAAAATATTTTGACATCAATGATGACATCAAGCATCAAAAGCATTTATGCCTCAAGGCGGTGGATGACGTCAGTTTTACACTGAATAAAGGCGAGGTATTGGGCATTGTCGGCGAATCCGGCTGCGGTAAATCCACGCTGGTCAACACCATTCTGAACCTGTTTGAACCTACGGAAGGCGAGGTCTGGTTTGAAGGGAAACCGGTCCTCAGCGCAGGGAAAAAGGGGAACAACGGCTTCAAGAAAAACGTCCAGATCGTTTTTCAGGATCCGTACTGGTCACTGAATCCGAGATGGCTCATCAAAGATATCGCCGCGGAACCCATTGAGGTTTATGAAAGGATCAGCGAGACAGAAAAAATCAAACGGGTCAGAGAACTGCTGCAAATGGTCGGTATCGATGAAGACGCATGTTACAAGTATCCGCATGAGTTTTCCGGCGGACAGCGTCAGCGCATCGCCATCGCCCGTTCACTGGCATCCCAGCCGAAGCTGGTCGTTTTGGATGAACCGACAAGCTCAATTGATGTTTTCAGTCAGGAACAGATCCTTTCTCTTATCAAGGAACTGAAGAAGAAATTCAGCCTTACGAATATCCTTATCAGCCATGACCTTGGCGTGGTTCATGAACTGGCGAACAAGATCGCCGTCATGTATCTCGGTAAGATCGTCGAATTCGGCAATGCCGAAGAAATCTTCCGCCATCCACGGCATCCCTATACCCGGGCGCTTTTCGACGCGATCCCGGGGCTGACGACACAGGGGATGGAAGGGCTGAAGACATTGGAGGGACAGATCCCGAGTCCTATTAATCCCCCGCCGGGCTGTGCTTTTCATGAACGCTGCGCCTATGCCTGCGAACGATGTGCCGTTGAAACACCTGTTCAGCGGGATCTTGGCGGCGGACATACCGTAAGCTGTCTGCGGACGGATGAACTGAAAGAATTATAAAATACGGAGGAAAAAATGCGGATTTTGAACCGTGAAGATTTGATGAACATATTGCTCGGCTGCACCATTCTCGGTACAGGCGGCGGCGGAAGCCTTGATGAAGGGATCATGATCATTGACGAAGCACTTGCGGCCGGAAAAACTTTCCGTCTGGTCAGCTTCGACGAATTGGATCCGGAAGCGGTTATCGGAACACCCTACGCCTGCGGCGCGATCAGTCCCCTGACCGAAGAAGAGAAAAAGAAATACGGACGGCTGAAAGAGACGGAAGAGAATATGCACCTGCTGAACATGCGGCAGCTGGAACGCTTCCTTCGGCGTGATGTGTCCGCGGTGATCTCCACCGAGCTGGGCGGCGGCAATACCGCGGCGGCTTTCTATGTTGCCGCCATGTGTGACCGCCTTATCGTTGACGGCGATCCCGCCGGCCGCAGTGTTCCCGCGCTCCAGCATTCCACCTACTACCTGAAAGGCGTACCAATGTGCCCGATGGCTGTGATGAATGAATTCGGGGAAGGCGCTGTCTTCACCAATGTTTATGATGATGAACGCGGGGAAGACCTGGTCCGGGCACTGGCTGTCGTCAGCCGCAACACAATTGCTGTGATCGATCATGTGAACAAAGCATCTGTGCTGAAAGACGCTGTGATCCGCGGAGCGATCACGCAGGCTGAAAAGATCGGCAAAGCCTTCCGGGAAACCAAAGCCGCAGGCAGCGATTATGTATCCGCTGTTATCGCGGCAGGAGGCGGGAAGGAAATGTTCAAAGGCACTGTCACAAAAAGCGGTTATGAGACCCGGGACGGGTATACCATCGGAGAGACTGTTCTTGATGGGGAAGGAGCATATGCCGGGCATACACTCCGCATCTGGTATCAGAATGAGAATATTATCAGCTGGCTGGATGAAAAGCCTTTTGTTACGGTCCCTGACCTGATCTGTTTCTTCAATCTGGATGAAGCCATGCCTCAGTTGAATCCCTATGCGAAAATCGGAGAAAAAGCAGCCATCATCGCGCTTCCCGCGCCTGTTGAATGGACTACCCCACGGGGTCTTGAGATCTTCGGTCCGCGCAGCTTCGGTTATGATATCGATTACAAACCTTTCTTCTGATTTTTTTTGCTTTGTACGAATCAGAAAATTGCATTATAATTGATGACATATTTCATAAGTAACACCTGTAAGAAACAGGAGTGATATCGGATGAAAACAGACTGTCAATCATACATCAGCAAAAAACATCGTACAGCATTATTTTTGTTTCTGACCCTGATATTTTTTTTGATACCTATCATCGCACAGGCGGATAATGAGAAAAAAATTGTCCGGGTCGGATGGTATGATTCTTCGTATAATACGATCGACGCCTCAGGCCGCAGGACAGGATATGCCTATGAATACCAGCTGAAAATAGCTGCGTATACCGGCTGGTCCTATGAATACGTAAAGGGAAGCTGGTCTGATCTTCTTCAGATGCTGATCAACGGCGACATCGACCTGATGAGTGACATCTCTTATACCAGGGAAAGGGCAGAGAAATTTTTATATCCTGATCTTCCCATGGGCTCAGAGGAATATTTCCTTTTCGTTGCTCCGGACAACATGGAGATCACATCATCGGATGTTACTACACTCAACGGTAAACGAGTAGGCGTAAACAGGGACAGCATTCAGGAGCTTTTTTATCTTGACTGGGCAGAGCGCAGCGGCATCCGGGCGGAAGTAGTCACGCTCAATACTTCTGAAGACGCGTCGCTGCATATGCTTGAAACAGGTGAACTGGACGCGTATGTCACGGTCGACGCTTTTACAAATCCGAATATCGCCAAACCTGTATGTAAAGTAGGATCATCAGATTATTATTTCGCGGTCAGCAAGGACCGCCCAGATCTTCTGGCAGATCTGAATAACGCGCTCAGCAAGATCCAGGATGAAAACCGCTACTATAACCAGGAGATGTTTGAAAGATACATCAACACTGCAGGAAGCAACGCGTTTCTCAGTCAGGAAGAATCGGATTGGCTGTCCGCGCACGGACCGATCCGGATCGGATATCAGGATAACTATCTGGCTTTCTGCGCCTCAGACAAAAAAACGGGCGAATTGACAGGAGCTATAAAGGACTTTCTGGACCGTGCCCGGACCTGTCTGATAAACGCGCAGCTCGATTTCGAAGCGAAAGCATATCCTACTGTTTCAGATGCCTTAGACGCGCTCAAACGGGGTGAAGTTGACTGTGTCTTTCCGGCAAACTTCGGCGGCTATGACGGCGAAAAGTTAGGCATCGTGATGACAATGCCGCTGATGCGTACTGATATTTATGCTGTAATACGTCAGAAAGACCTGAATTTCTTCGCGAAAAAAGAACATGTGATCGTGGCTGTCAACGAAGGAAATCCGAATTATGATGTTTTTCTCCTCGAAAATTTTCCCGAATGGCGGAGTGTGCATTATCCATCTACTCCGGATTGTCTGAAAGCTGTGGCAGATGGCATGGCAGATGCCGTTCTGATCAGCAGCTATCGTATGAACAATCTGTCAAGACTGTGCGATAAATATCGTCTGACAACTTTTCCCACCGGGATCGGGCTGGATTATACATTTGCGGTCGACAGCGGCAATTCCGAATTGTATTCCATCCTTTCAAAGGCAGTCGGACAGATCCCGTCTTCATATGTAAACGCGGCACTGTCTTTCTATATTACAGAGGACGCCAGACTCAGTTTGAGTGATATTATTGAAGATAATCTGCCCCTTGTCACGGGAATCGCTGCGGCAGTGCTTTTGGTGATCCTGATCCTTTTGATAAAAAGCATCCGGACAGAGAAAAAATCCAGGCTTCTGATCGCTGCGACGGAATCCGACAAATTGACCGGCCTGTATAACAGGGACTATTTCTTCCAATATGCCAACCGTGTACACCATGAACATCCTGATTCGCCGATGGACGCCATCGTGATCAATATCGAGCAGTTCCATACGATCAACGCGCTGAACGGCAGGGAATTCGGTGACCATGTCCTGCGTGTCCTCGGAAAAGAGGTCAAAGCAGTCGCTGATGAATTCGGCGGGATCGGAGGACGATTCGGCGCTGACAGATTTGACATTTACTGCAGGCACACTGATAATTATCAGTCAATATTTGACCGTCTCCAGGAAAAACTGGACGAATTGTCAACCAATGCCAGCATCAGTCTGCGTATGGGCGCTGCGCCATGGCAGGAGGGGCTCGAACCTGTACAGCTCTTTGACCGGGCACGGACAGCCTGCAGTATGGCGCGGGGACATTATAAGGAGCACCTGATCATTTTCGATGAAAGCGTACGTGAGCGTGAACTTTTTGAACAGCGCCTGCTGAATGATCTGCGCCGGGCACTGGACAACTATGAATTCGAAGTTTACTATCAGCCGAAATATGACATACGGGAAGAGCAGCCGAAACTCGTAAGCGCGGAGGCGCTGGTTCGCTGGAATCATCCCGAACTCGGCTTGATCCCGCCGGACGACTTTATCCCGCTGTTTGAACGGAACGGGAAGATCGGAGAGATAGATAAATTTGTCTGGGAACAGGCAGCAAAGCAGATCGCCCGCTGGCAGATGCTGCTTAAAACGACGATCCCGATCTCCATCAACCTGTCACGGGTCGATGTGTTTGACCCTGAGCTTTCAAAAACAGTGGATCGAATTGTTTCACAGAACGGTCTGACGCCTGAAATGCTCAAACTGGAGGTGACGGAATCCGCCTATATCGACAACTCAGATCACTTGATCCGGGTCGTCGACAGTCTGCGCAGAAAGGGTTATACCGTGGAAATGGATGACTTCGGTACCGGCTATTCCTCTCTTAACATGCTTTCCTCCATGCCGGTCGATGTACTGAAAATGGACAGACATTTTATCCGGAATATCGAGCACAGTGAAAAGGATATCCAGCTGGTGGGACTCATCGTAGGCATCGCTGACAATCTGAAGATCCCTGTCATCGCGGAGGGTGTAGAAACAGCTACGCAGCTGCAGATCCTGAAAAAACTTGGTTGTACGATCGTTCAGGGATATTATTTTTCAAAACCGCTCCATCCTGCCGATTTTGAAACCGAGTTTCTTCAGCGTGCCGCATCAGGTTCGGCAGGATCCGCATCTGAAAATGAAGGCAAGTAATAATTGAGGTAAACTGCAAATGCGATCATTGAGAACAAGATTTACGATTATGACACTGTTAGTAGTGACCCTTTCCGTGGTCATCATCACAATACTCTGCGTGTTTTTTATCCGAAACAAGGAACAGCGGAGAACTGACCAGCTGCTGCTTTTGCTTTGTGAGACAGGGGAAAAAAATCTCGATTACTATTTCAACAGCGTCCAGAAATCCGTCGCGAAAGTAGCCGCTTTTGTGGAAGCGGATTTAGACGGACTTGATGATGAACAGTTTGAGCGCCACATGGAACACACCGCAGATTTTTTTGAGGAAATGGCATACAAAACGAACGGCGTTCTGACCTATTACTACCGCGTCGATCCTGAGGTATCTGACACGGTAAAAGGCTTCTGGTATACAAATCTGGACGGTGAGGGCTTCAAAGAGCATGAGGTTACGGATATCACACTTTATGACACAAACGATACCTCCGCACTGGTCTGGTTTACTGTTCCGAAATTTAAAGGAGAACCCATCTGGATCCCGCCGTACATCACGGACAATCTGGATGTACGCGTGATCTCCTACAACGTACCGATCTACTACAGGGGACAGTTCGTCGGCGTCGTTGGTATTGAGATCGACTATACCACGATGGCGGAACAGGTGGACAGCATACGTCTTTACAGCAGCGGCTATGCTTTTTTGAATGATAAGGAGGGGAATATCTATTATCATCCCCGTATCGATGTTTCGCTGCTGACCCCGGAAACGACACCCGCGGTCCCGGAGGGCATGAACAGTGAAAGTACCTTTATCCGTTATAACTTTGAAGGTGAAGATAAAGTGGCAGCATGGCTGCCGCTCAGCAACGGAATGCGGCTGAATGTCACGGTTCCGGTCTCCGAAACGGAAGGCGATTGGCAGGGACTGGTCTGGAACATATTCATTGCCGCGGTTGAAGTGCTTATTGTATCATGTATTGCAGTCATGCTTTTCACCAGACGCATCACAAAACCGCTTGAAGAGCTGACTGAAGCAGCGAACCAGGCTGATAAAGGTAATTATGATTATGCCCTGAGTTATAATGGTAATGATGAAATAGGCAGACTCACAAATACTTTTATGCGGATGTCCACACATATGAAAAAGAACATCTCTGAGCTGAATAAACGGGCTAATGTTGACGCGCTGACTTCCGTCCGGAACAAAGGTGCGTATTCCACTTACATTGATGAGCTCCAGAAACGGCTGGAGGACGCCGGCGGACAGATGAATTTCGGTATCGGTGTGTTTGACTGTGACAATCTCAAGTCGATCAATGATAAATACGGGCATGATAACGGCGATGTATATCTTAAGTCAGCCAGCAGACTGATCTGCCGGGTGTTCCAGCACAGTCCTGTTTTTCGTATCGGAGGTGATGAGTTCTCGGTGATCCTTCAAAATGATGATTTCCGGAACAGGGATACTCTCGTCCGGGAGTTTGTTCGGGAAATGGCGGATATTAACGCCGAAGCAAAAAATGAGTGGGAGCAGGTGCATGTTTCCTATGGTATTGCCGTGTATGAACCGCAGAGTGACCAAACGGTTGCTGATGTCATTCGCAGCGCTGACAAAGCCATGTATGAAAATAAACGCGTACAGAAAAAGTCATAACGTACAATATCGGCGTGAGCCGTCAGGCATAAAATATTAGTTAGTGATCGATAGCTGCTGCTTTGCACCTTTTCATGAAATATAGCCGGGACTTGATTCACTGAATTTTTTTAGAGCAGGTTTCGTGGTTCAGGAAAGGTGCGGGGTTGATTTCGTAACATATCGATGGATCCGGATTCCGGACATAAGCCGGAAAGAAAGGTTGTTGAATTTGGAACAGGCAAACAGGATCAATATCAGGCAGTTCATTATTTTCCTGCTGGCTCTGATCATGTCAGCAGCTTTTTTACTGCCGCACTCCGCGAATGCGCAGGGCTCTGAAAAAATCATACGTGTCGGATGGTTCGAATCGGCATTCAACATAACCGACGAATTCGGCAGACGCTCCGGCTACGCCTATGAATACCAGCAGAAGATCGCTGCTTATACAGGCTGGACCTATGAGTATGTTACGGGAAGCTGGGTGGATCTTCTTCAAATGCTGGTCGATGGAAAGATCGACCTTATGGCAGATGTCTCCTATACTGAGGATCGTGCGGAGAAAATGCTCTATACTTCAATGCCCATGGGATCGGAAGATTATTATATATTTGTTGCTCCGGACAATCAGGAGATCCGAATAGAAGATTTATCATCCTTTAACGGGAAAAAGGTCGGCATCAACAAAGGCAGCGTTCAGCTTGGTTTCTTCCGGAATTGGGCAGAGGCAAACAATATCCATGCGGAGATCATTGAACTGACGACTACGAATGAAGAATCTATTACGATGCTGAGACGCGGTCAGATCGACATATATGTTACACTGAATTTCTTCGGGGAAATCAATAGCTGCGTTCCCCTTTGCAAGATCGGCTCCTCTGACTTTTACTTCGTGGTCAGTCTTTCCCGTCCGGAGCTGATCCCCGAACTGAATGCCGCCATGAGCCGGATCCAGGATGAGAATTATTATTTCAACCAGGAACTTTACAACAAATATCTCAACTACAGAGGCGCCAATCGTTTTATCACCAGTGAAGAAATGGACTGGCTGAAAGAGCATGGCAAGATCCGGGTGGGATACCAGGATAACTATATGGCTTTTTGCGCCCGGGATCCGAAAACGGGAGAATTGACCGGTGCGATGAAGGAATATCTTCGCGTCGCTGCAGACAGTTTTGAAAATGTCCATCTGGATTTTGAGGCCATTGCCTTTCCCAGTGCCGCGGCTGCCATGGAAGCGATGCAAAAAGGTGAGATCGATTGTATGTTTCCCGCGAACTTCACCTATTATGACGGGGAAACCCAGGGGTTTTCGATTACACCGGCGCTGATGCACACGGACATGTCAGCTGTGATCCGCCGCGCGGAACAGGAATCATTCAATAAAAATGATCATATTATCGTAGCTGTAAACGCCGGCAACCCAAATTATGACAAGTTTCTGCTGGATTACTTTCCGGATTGGCGTGCGGTATATTACAAAGATACGCCGGAAGGGCTCCGGGCAATTGCGGATGGGCAGGCGGATTGTCTGCTGATAAGCAACTTCCGGTACAATAATATTTCCTCGCTATGTCAAAAGTATGACCTGACAACCATTTCGACAGGTGTGGAAATGGATTATTGTTTCGCGCTGAATCGGGGTGATACCGCCCTCTATTCCATTTTGAGCAAAATCACGGGAATCGTCCCGCCATCCACCGTTAATTCAGCGCTGTCTTACTATTTCACAGAGGACGCGAAAAGTACCCTCGGAGATCTGCTTCGTCAGCATATTGGCGTCGTGATTGGCATACCGACTGCCGTGGCGCTGGTATTTCTCTTCCTTCTGCTGCGGAACGCCAGAATGGAGGAGAAGGACCGTGCGAAACAGGAACTGATCTCCGCAACGGAAATCGACGAATTTACAGGACTGTACAGCAAAAGCTATTTTTACGAATATGTGGACCGGATGTATCATCAGAATCCGGAAATGCCTATGGATGCCATTCTGCTGAACATCGTTAAATTCCATTCAATAAACGCGATCAATGGACGGGTTTTCGGAAATCAGGTGCTCATTGAACTGGGAAATGCGATCAGGTCTTTTCTGGCGGAAAATCAAGGGATCGCGGGTCATTCGGAATCTGATCACTTTGGAATATATTGTGCGCATTTGGAGGATTGCCACACGCTGCTTGATTTTCTGCAGGAGAAGCTTGACAGGATGTCCACAAATGCCAGTATACGTCTGCGTATGGGGGTTATGCCCTGGCAGGCCGGCATGCAGCCGATCCAGATGTTTGAAAACGCGCGTGTTGCCTGCAGTAAAGCACGCGAAAATTTACGGGACCACCTTGTCATTTATGATGACAAGGTACGAGAACGGGAAGCTTTCGAACACCGTCTGCTGAATGATTTGCAGAACGCGGTGGAAAACAGGGAGTTTGAAGTTTACTATCAGCCCAAATACGATATCCGCTGCGATCCGCCGAAACTGGTCAGCGCTGAGGCTTTGGTTCGCTGGCGTCATCCGGAACTTGGAATGATCTCGCCGGGTGAATTCATCCCGCTGCTTGAACGAAACAGCCAGATCAGCCTTGTAGACCGTTTTGTCTGGCAGGAAGCAAGCAGCCAAATCTCTGAATGGAAAAAGAAATTCGGAGTTACCATTCCGATCTCCGTCAACCTTTCCCGCGTGGATGTATTGGACCTGACATTGGAACCGACGCTGGAAATGCTGATCAAAGAGTACGATCTGGTTCGCAGCGATTTAAAACTGGAAGTAACGGAATCGGCATGTACCGAAAACGCAGGTCATTTCATTGACGTCATTGAAAGACTCCGGAAAAAAGGCTTCGAAATCGAAATGGATGATTTCGGCGCCGGTTATTCTTCTCTGAATATGCTTTCTTCCATGCCGATCGATGTACTAAAAATGGATAAAGGTTTTGTTTCCAACATAGAACATGAAGAGAAGGATCTTAATTTGGTTGAGCTGATTTTAGGGATCGCGAAGAAGCTTAAGATTCCTGTCATCGCTGAGGGCGTTGAGACAGAGATACAGCTTCGTCTGCTGAAGGAGATGGGCTGCGAACTGGTACAGGGATATTATTTTTCCCGCCCGCTGCCTGTGGAGGATTTTGAGAAAAATATAATTAAAAAAACACTGCTCTGACACCGGGGAACAGTTATTGTCTACGTCAAAAAACGCAGGAGGTTTACAATCATGAAAGCATACGGGACATATTTTCAGAATGATCCGGTCCATCCCTTGATGTACGGCGAAGTTGATCTGATCAACCCGCCGCGGCAGCGGCTCCGCGGGGAACCGCTGAAAGAAGGGATCCCGGTGGAACCGGTGATCGTTGGTTTCTGCGGTACGGACCATGAGCTTATGATGATGGGCAAAAAAGGGCTCCTCGGTCCGAAATTTCCGGCAGGTCAGCAGCGTTTGATCAACGGTCATGAGGGTGTCGTTTGGGTCCCTTCTCAGCAGCGGTTCGCAATTGTCCTGATCCGGGGAGGGGACAGTGTTGACCCGACCCGCTACACGGAAGATGAAACATACTTCGAATACGGCTGCGATCAGGCAGACGGCCTGTTCTGTGACAAAATGTATGTAAACCCGGATATGCTTCTTTCCATCCCTGACGGTCATGTCCATGACGGGAAACTCGACCTGTCTTTCGCCAAAAAGATGGTTTTTCCGGATCCTTTTTCCTGTATGCTTTTCCAGCTGGAACGGATGGAAGATCTGGGATCCGCCCACTGGTTCCGGCAGACAGCACGACGGCGGCAGTGCAGCCTTGAAGAAGCCCGCGGGATCGCCGCGGACGAAGTATTTGAGCGGACCGTGATTTTCGGCTTGGGGACGACCGGAATGTTCATCGGTGACATTATTCATCAGGCACACCCAGGCGCCCGGATCGTTTTTGTAGCCCGCAGTCCGGAAGACAGTCCCAAGGTCTCTTTCGCGCTGAAACAGACAGATGCCGTATATGTCCGGAACACCTTTGACGATCCCGCGGACCTCGCGCAGGCGATCCGGTCCGCGCTCGGCGGAAGAGCTACCATGTTCATCGGGACAAGCGGCGTTGATCAGGAGCATGAGATCGCGTTCCGTTATGGGGTTTTGGGCTGCAACGGCCTGTATAACAGTTTTTCCCTGGGACCGAAGATCAAATTTGATACGATGCCTTTTGGATTTGAAAATCATCTGATTTTCGGTTCCATCAATTTCCGCCAGGATCACATGGAAAAAGCGATCAAAATGCTTGCGAAGAGCAAATACGACCAGATCGTTGAACTGATCGACAAGGATACCTTTACTGCTGATCCGATAGGAGCATACGAAAACATGATCTATTGTAAAAACGCGCCGATGAAGACCGCGGTACTCTGGGATCCCGACAGGATCAATATGTAACAGACAGAGGACGGATCACCATGAAAGCGATCACAATTTCTAAACCTTTCGAAATATCCATCCGGGAGCTCCCCGTTCCGCAGCCACGGGATGGTGAAGCGCTCCTCCGAGTGCTGGACTGCGGTATTTGCGGAGCTGATGTCGCCAGTTTTACCGGAAACCAGCCCTTTACTACCTACCCTCGGATCCCCGGTCATGAGTTCTCAGCGCAGATCGTCTCTGTTCCGGAAAATGACCGCGGACTGAAAGAGGGTGACATCGTCACCTGCAATCCGTATTTCAACTGCGGCACCTGTTATGCCTGCCGGAAGGGGCTGGTCAACGCCTGCGTAGATAATCAGACCATGGGCGTGCAGCGGGACGGCGCCTTTTGTGAATTTATCACCATGCCTGTCGAACGCATCATTCCCGGGAAAGGCCTGACCCCGCGCCAGCTCGCGCTGATCGAGCCTTTCTCAATCAGCCAGCACGCCCTCAGCCGCTGCCCTGTCAGGCAGGGTGACCGTCTGCTGATCGTCGGCGCCGGTCCCATCGGCCTTTTCGCGCTGCTGGCAGCAAAGAGCAAAGGAGCTGAAGTTACCGTCACGGATCTGCTGGAAGGCCGGTTGGATATGGCTAAACAATTTGGCGCGGACCATACAGTCCGGTCCGGTACGGATACCGCTAACGATGAATTTCGAGCCATCACGGATGGCGCCGGATTTGATGTCATCGTCGAAGCCTGCGGCCAGCCGGTAACATTCCTGACATGCATTGAACAGGCATGCCAGGGAGCAAACCTGATCCTGATCGGCAATGGAAAAAAAGAGACAACTTTCGTCCATTCCATCCTGCTCAAAAAAGAATTGAACGTTTTCGGAAGCCGCAATGCCTTTACACGGGATTTTGAACACCTGATCGATCTGGTTTCCACCAACAGCACGATCCGACCTGAACGGATGGTCAGCGCTGTCTTTGACTTTACTGACGCCGCGAATGCCTTTGACGCGCTGACCCATAATGACGGTCATCTCGCCAAAGTTCTTCTGCATTTTTCGGACCCTGTATAACAGGAAAAGAGTCGATCTGCCCGTTTCCGCTGGTCCGGACCTGAGTCAGCGGAAACAGGTTATCCCGACTCTATATATCATCACTTCGGGAAGCAAACCGTCCCGCCGTAAAAGCGGTATCTTATAGGAGAAATGACACAGATGATCGACGCGCATGTACATTTGTGGTTAAAACAGAACGGGAAAGTCAACGGCCTTCCGGTTTATGATCTGGGAGGCGGCCGCAGCCAATTCGGGGATGAGATCCGGCAGATGCTTCCTCCTGCCATGACAGACGGCGTAAACAGCGCGGAGCGGCTCCTTTCTCACATGGATTTTTCCTGTATCGGCGGTGCGGTCGTCACGCAGGAATACATTGACGGAAATCAGGATGATTATCTCCGGGAAGTCCGCTGCCGGTATCCGGATCGTTTCCGTGTGTGTTCCCTTTATGAAGAAACCGGACTGTCCCTCACCGAAGGCTTTGACGGGATCAAGATCTGCGGCGGACGGCTGACAGATAAGGATCTTACCCGTCACGAAGCGGTTTTTGAACTGGCAGCACAGAAGGATATGTTTATCGGTATCGACATGGCGGACGGCGACCTCCAGACAGGCTCACTTCGTGAACTGGCTGAACAATACCCCGGACTGCGCATTGCCATCGGCCATTTCGGTATGGTCACCGTTCCCCGATGGCAGGAACAGATCCGCCTGGCATGTCTTCCGAACGTATATGTGGAATCCGGCGGCATTACCTGGCTCTTCAACAGTGAATATTATCCCTACCCTTCTGCCGTCCGTGCCATTCTGGAAGCAAGAGACATCTGCGGGATCGACAAACTGATGTGGGGTTCGGATTATCCGCGGACCATGACCGCGATCACCTACCGCATGAGCTGGGATTTTATTCAGAAATCATCCCTTCTGTCCGAAGATGAGAAACAGCATTTCTTCCATGACAATGCCGTGAAATTCTATCGTTTCGGGGCTCTTCCGGACCTGACTCCGATCCGTCATATGGCGGAATAAACAAGTGTGTTTCGGAAGCCGGTCAGCAGCGTTCCGGCTTTTCCATGTTATTATCTGAAACCTGACAGTCTGATTTCAGACATAATTGTCAAAAAGGTAACCTCCGTATAGAAGGGTGAGTCGAAAAAAGAGCGTGGAATCTTAGGCGGGGATATGGGAGGCGAAGCTCGGAGACCGCATCGAAATTCAGTACAGCGGTTCCTTACGGCCTTCGTTTGGAAGGCAGAAGCGATCCCGCTCCGCGCCGCTGCGAAGCATGGTATTTTGAAGGCCTTTATTCCGCGTGCCGGGGTTATTTGTTTTTACGAAGCATATCTTGTATTCTTTACGGTCAGGTTTACGTTATTAAATCATATGAGCAGTACAATGCCAGGCGGAATGACCTGCTGCAATTGACGTCTGCCATGCGTTTCCCGGGATAACTGCATAGACCGAAAACCGGGAAAAGATAATGGATAATGTTTTACTGCGAAACGGTAAGCAGTCAATGAGACATCCGGATCAGATAACCGGTTTATCAGAAAGTGAATTGCTCATGAAAAAGAGTGTCTTATTATTTTTTTCATTATTCCTGTTTTTACAGACCGGCTGTACCCAAAAGCCGGATAGCCCTCCCAGTTACACACATATCAGTCAGGAAGAAGCCGTGAAAATGATGGCAAAAGATGATGGTCACATCATCATTGACGTCCGCAGACAGGACGAATTCGATACCGGGCATATTCCCGGCGCGGTCCTGATCCCCAATGAAAGTATCGGGACAGAACCTCCGGCGGAACTTCCGGACAAGCATCAGATCATCCTGGTCTATTGCCGAAGCGGAAACCGCAGCAGCCAGGCGGCACAGAAACTGGCCGATATGGGATATACGAATGTCTATGATTTTGGCGGCATCAACACCTGGAAGGGTGAGATCGTGACAGACGCGACGATATCAGATACAGAACCGAAGCCGTTATCCACAGAGGATCCGTCGGGAGTTGAGTAAATAATTCCCATGCAGCCGCCGGAACTTTGCACACTGCCTTTTATACGGCAATACCGCCGGTCTCGTGTTTTCGGCATACTGCCGACAGCGCTTCCCGGAATGATTCGCTGCTGACGCAGGTTGTGCTGATATTCCGGTTCCGGTGATTTACCGGAGGATGATGCATCAGACACCGGATCTGTGAAAAGGCTGTGATCCCATATATAACCATACTTATCCCGGGAGCCGGAAAGCGATCCTGACGAAAAAAATCAGAACATTTCGGAAAAGCATTCCGCCGCTGCCCGAAGAAGCGGAAACTGCGGGATGGTTATGTGTTTAATCATTGGCAATATTTATTTTTATCCGCGTACCGGTTTTATTTATAATGTTCTTTTTTTGAATATTGTGGTAATATTAAGGCACAATCTAATTCGGTCGAATTTGGAAAAAGACAGATTTCGCGGGGGGTAATATGCATTCCATTCGTATACGAATTACAGCCGTCACACTGGCTGCCATCATAATCAGTGTCCTGATCGTCAGCTGGATCGGATTTAAAACAGTCAGTGAAGACAGCGACATCGCTTCCGTTGAAAAACTAAACCTGATGAGCAGAGACGTAAAGAAAACACTCGACGCCTATCTGAACAGCATCAAACAATCAGTGGATATGACAGCCCGTATCGCAGCCCATTTGCTGGATGATATGCCGGAATCCCTTGCCGCGGCACTCAAAGAGGATACAATTTCTGCGGAACAGATACGGGAACTTGATGATTATCTGAGGGCACATTCCGCGAATGTTATGGACATTTTTGAAAGCATCGCCGACACCACCAACGGTGTCGTAACATATTATTACTGTATTGATTCCAAACCGGGCTTCTCAGAACATGGCTTTTTTTATTCAAAGAACGGGAATGAAGTCTTCGAAGAACAGGAACCGATCATTTCCGCACAGCTTGATCCGGAGGATATCGAGCATAACATCTGGTATTATGCCCCGATACAGGAAGGAAACCCCGTCTGGGTCGGACCTTATAAAAATTTCCCGCCTGATGACAGATGGCTGATCGGTTACACAGCACCGATTTACAAAGATGATACGCTGATCGGTGTTCTGGGGATGGATCTTCCGCTGGAAACCATGATCGGCCAGGTCAGAAAGATCCGCGTTTATGAAACAGGATTTCCTTTCCTGCTGGATTCGGAAAATCACGTTCTATACCATCCGGGGATGGATATCGGCAGCAATCCCGAAGCCGCCGGTCAGATCATGCAAATGGATATTTCCGCTGAACCGGACTCCGGCAATCAGATGATCCGTTATTACGCGCAGGGTATTGAACGTCAGCTTTCCTTCTCCAGCCTCATCAATGAAATGAGAGTAGTCGTCTCCGTTCCGGTGGATGAGATCACCGTCTCCCGAAGGAATTTCACCCAGGCAATGATCACCGCCGGCAGCGTCATCATACTCGTATTTACAGTGCTGATCATGTGGATCATGAGGGCTATCACCCGGCCGCTGAGACAGCTTACGGCAGCTTCCCGCAAACTGGCAGGAGGAGATTACGACGTTAAACTGGATTACAAGGGGAAGGATGAGATCGGCGTCCTGACCGAGTCCTTCATCTATATGCGTGACCGTCTGAAGATTTATATCAGCAACCTCAACAGCCGCGCATATACGGATGCTCTTACCAATGTAAAAAATAAAGGCGCTTTTGACAATTATATGGTCAGGCTCAATGACATGATCCGCAGCGGCGAAGATGAAAATATGCCGGAATTTGCCATCATTATGTTTGACTGCAACCATCTGAAAGAAATAAATGATGAATACGGCCATTTACAGGGAGATAAATATTTACAGACAGCAAGCAAACTGATCTGTGATGTTTATGTGCACAGCCCGGTTGCCCGCCTCGGCGGAGATGAGTTCGCTGTTATCCTCGAACGGCATGATTATGATAATCGTGAAAAGCTGCTGGAGGATTTTGACCGCATGGCGGAAGAGATCAACGCAAAAGCTTCAGAGCCCTGGGAGAAAGTCAGCCTCGCCAAAGGTATGGCAGTCTTTGACCCGAATACAGATCAAAACGCAGAACAGGTCCTCCGCCGTGCCGACGAACAAATGTACCTCGATAAGAAAAAATCCCGCTGACAACCTCACTGTTTCTGAGAAATGGATCAACAAACATGCCGGAGAATTTCCCGGCATGTTTTATTTCCCATCATACGGTTGGAATTTTATTTCTGATTTTCAAAAACCAATATCATCAGCCGCATCATTACAATTAGTTCAAAGAAAATGATAACGGGAGGTTGAAATGGTCAGATTTATTTCAGTCAAATGCCCCGAATGCGGCGCGGCTCTGCAATTTGAAGAGGGACGCACGACAGTATTTTGTTCTTACTGCGGGGCGAATATTCTAATGCACAATGATAACGAATATATTTACCGCAGTATCGATGAAGCGGAGATCAAACAGGCGGAAAACGACCTGTTGTATAAAATGAAAGAACTTGAACTTGAAGAAAAAGAAGAGGAACATCAGCGTAAACTGACACAGATTTTGATCCTTCTGGCAGTCGGTATTCTGTTTCTGGGAATAATCATGATAAAAACAGGAAGTGATACATTAGGAGAGATATTTTTATTCGCGGACTTTATGGTCGGAACATACGGTTTGGGTTTCTGGGCGGAGAACAGGAAAAACAAGTTTCGCCACCGTCCCGGATACGTAAAAGTCCCCGAAAAATTTTCCGGTCTGTCCTCTATGCATTATATGGAAGCGGAGTCAGCGTTACAGGGAAGCGGTTTCACCAATATCAAAGTTATCAATCTCGGAGATCTTCTTATCGGTATTTTTAAGAAGCAGGGTTCAGTCGCGTCCGTGACGATCAGCGGAGAGGTTATCAGACCCGATGAGTGGTATCCTCATGACGCGCCGATCGTCATTTCTTATCACGGATTTCCGAAATAATTTAACACATCGGGCTCCTCCAAATTCTCCGGATATTCAAAATTCACTGAAAATTTTTCATTTCCGGAACTTGTTTCCCGGTCCCGTTCCGGTTTCAGGTTTATCCTTTTCAGTGTATTGCCTGTTTGCAAAGTGCAGGTACATATTATTGTCCGCTTAGCTGAATTATGAAGCGGATAACGGTCTCTCCACGTGCCTGATTCCGGAAACTTGCGGCTTGAACGTAAGAGGCAAATCGGATCTTTGGTTCTCTTTTGGCTGAGCAGAATCTTCTATATCTTTAGACCCGGTAAATGGTTTTTCTTTATTTCCCACGCTGACCACACAGGTCACCTTACCTTCCATATGACTGCGTCTCCCGATTTTCCGTCACCTGAAAAATCCATGAAATGATTTATAATTATATTGATTCAGCAGATAATAATTCGTTTTCGAAGGAATGCAGAAAAAACAGATCGCTTCGCGTTCAGACAGGAGAAAAGTTATGCGTCAGTGGACACGGGAAGAAAAATATCGGCTTCTGAAGGATCCTCAGGAATTGTCAGAACTTTATAAAAAAGTGTCAGCTTCTGTCTGGCGCCAGAAATTTCATAATCAGGCTGTAACAGGGCTGATGAATGACCCCAACGGTTTCGTCTGGCATGACAACCGATGGCATCTTTTTTATCAGTGGTGCCCCTGGGGGGCTGTACATGGCCTGAAATACTGGTATCATATCGTCTTCCGGGATCTGGTGACATGGAAAAATCTGGGGGTCTGTCTGATGCCTGATCCGGAAGACGGTTATGATAACAAGGGCGTTTATTCCGGTTCCGCAATGCCCATCGGGGACAAGATCTATCTGTATTACACCGGAAACCACCGTGATCCCGATTGGACGCGGCATGCCTATACATGCCTTGCCCGTCTGGGATATGACGGCTGGCCGGAGAAATATCCGCTGCCGCTCTTCGGATCACATCCGGATTACACAGAACACCAGCGGGATCCGAAGATCATCCGGATAGCCGACCGCGATACCTTTTACATGATCATCGGAGCCCAGACAAAAGACAAACGCGGGTGCGCGCTGGTTTATGAATCCGAAGACCTCCAGCACGGCTGGACATTCGCGGGTGAACTGCAGGTCCCCGGATACGAGAATTTCGGCGACATGTGGGAATGCCCTACCGTGGAACGTATCGGCGGAAAAGATATCTTTCTGTTCTGTCCGCAGCATCTGACATTACCGGGGCGGGGCGGCAGCCGCAACCATAACGGTTATATCATCGGTACGATGGATTGGGACAGTCTCCTGTTTCGGCCGGATGGACAATTCCATATTCTGGATTTCGGGTTTGATTCATACGCCGCCGCCTGCGCGAACAATATTCAGGAGGCAGAAAAAGCGATCCTGATCGCCTGGATGGGTGTTCCGGATGTGAGCTATCCAACCGACGATGAAGACTGGGCAGGATGCCTGACGCTGCCGCGTGAACTTACCGTCCGCGGGCGCCGCCTTATTCAGCGTCCGCTCCCGGAACTCAAAAAACTGCGGGAAGACAAGATCATTCTGGAGCCGAACGCGTCCGGCTGCTGTCAGCTTCCCATCGCAGCCGAGCTTGAACTGGACTGCCGCCCCGGCAATGTGGAACTTGATCTGTTTACGGATGAACAGGGGCAGGGCGGCCTGTCGATCCGTTATGATCATTCCCGGCAGGAGATCACGATCGACAGGAGCCGCATGCGTCTCACTTTCAATGAGGAAGAAGGCTTTGAACGTTCCCGCCCGCTGGAGAATGGCCTGAGCCACCTGCGGATTTTTATAGACGCCAGTTCAGTGGAAATATTCGTGAATGACGGTGACGCGGTCTTCACTTCCAGAGTTTTTCCTGCATCCGAAGAACATTATTTCTGCACACGGGGAGACATTTTCCCGCGTCTGTGGTCTATGAAACCGGCCGTAAAAGACCATTTTCTGATCTGAAATCTTTGATCAAACCGCGGATTTCTTTTCAATTCCGGACAGCAATAATAATCATTGTTGGAATTTATATCCCGGAGACCTTTTTGTATTCAATTTCAGCAATCAATCAATTCCCGTTTATAATTAAAAGTTGATTGATTAATTGAAAGGATGAGAATGATAAACATATCAGAAAAAACAGATTTATCCGATATGAAATGCTTCAAGAGTCAGCGTCATTCACGATTTTTTATGAAAACCTTAAACAGTTCAGGCCATAATACGATATATCATTTTTCAAACCGGGTGTCTGCATCAGTATTTTTGCGGTGTCTGTTAATAATATCCTTCATTCTTATCCTTGGAGGATGTTCGGCCATGAACGATCAGGATTCACCGATCAGCGGGATCTTCAAAAGGACTCTCTCGACACG
>DAIMGK010000004.1:0-18995 GCA_036723985.1 Flexilinea sp. | reverse complement strand
ATCAATTTCAACAGAGTTACAGAGACCTTTGTGGAAGAAATTGAGACGGAGACCGCGATCGCTGAAGGAACAGCAGAACCGACTGCGGAAAAGACTCCCGAGGCCGAAATTGAAGAAACAGATCCGGCAGAGGAAATCATCGAGCGTACACCGGAAATCAAAACAATAAGCCTGTGGGTACCGCCGCAGTTTGACACAGAACAGGATACACAGGGCGGAAGGGCACTGGCAGCAGCCATCGCATCTTATACAGAGCTGCACCCCAATATCAATATAACCCTTCGCGTAAAAGCCACTTCAGGAGACAGTAATGTACTTAGTACGCTGACAGCGGCTAATAACATCGCACCGGATGTCCTGCCGTCGCTTGTGCTTCTTTCACGCGGAGATATGGAGACGACTGTCCAAAGAGGTTTGGCAAAACCGATCACCACATCGATTTTCTCCGACAGCAATTCCTGGAACGCATATGCCCGCCAATCGGCTGTTATTGATTCCATGATCTATGGTATCCCGATCCTTGGTGACGGACTTGTCCTGACTTACAGAATATCTAAAACAGGCGGAGAACTGACGGACTGGCATGATATCCTGACCAGAGGACTTCCCATCGGTTTCGCGCCGTCATCATCTTCATCATTGTTTGGTACATTTATGTATCTCAGTATGGGCGGTAAGCTGACAAATGATCAGGGGCAGCCTTACCTCGATCCGCAGAAGCTTACCGATACGCTGAACTTTTTCCTGGTTGGAGGTCAAAACGGTGCCTTCCCGCCGTCACTTGCGCAGCTACTCGATCAATCCCAGGTATGGCAGCGTTTCAGTGACGGAACCATGGCGATCATCGTTTCGCAATTTTCAAGTTTTCGTCATTATCAGACTCCGGAGATCTCGGTTCACGAGCTGCCCACCACTGAAAAGGTCACGGGGTATCCATTGATCAACACCTGGAATCTTGTTCTGATCGAAAATGACCCTGATCTCCAGCCTGAAGCGGTCAGTTTTGCGGAGTACCTGGCTGATATTTATAACAACGATCTTTTATCCGTAAGGGCGGGCTATCTCCCTGTTCGGAATTCATCCCATGAAGAATGGCAGGATGATCCGCAGAGTGAAATCATCCAATTGATGAGTGAAAATGCTGTTTTGGTACCGAATAATCAGATCCTTCATAAGATCGTTCCCATTATCAATAACGCAGTGACTCAGGTCGTTAAAAATCAGATGACGCCGGAAAACGCTGTACAGGAAGCTATCAGCGTTTTGAATTAGAAACAGGTGACCCTGCGCGGAAGCGTGCGGGTCTTACAAAGAGCCTGATACCTTCTTACAGGGTGATATAGGGGGAGAAGCACATGCCCCAAATCATAACATGTGCGGGAAACAGCTTTTGCAAACACATAAATGTTCGCTCCCGAACCTTGCGAAGCACAGTGTCCCGCCTGCGGAAGGTAAATACAAACTGAGCTCTTATGACAGGAATTGATATGTCAAAATACATTGCTGATAAAAAATACACTTTTGTACTCATTTTTCTTATTTGTCTTGTAATTCTGGTTTTTCTCAGCATTATTCTTTGGCCGTCCCTCCCCCATCCCGACAAAACTCTTGTACAGGGGACACCGTTGTTTACACCGACGGCAACACTTACACCCACACCGCTCCCGGAAAATTTTCCTCAGGTCATCAGCGATTATTTTGAAAACCAAAATGGAACGAACGGTCTCCTTGTCGGAAGCGTCGTTCTGGTACTGATCATTCTGCTGGGTGTGTTGATCTCGATCCGCAATAATGAAAAATAAATATAAGCCTTTCTTTTACGAAAAAAAGAAAGCTTCATTTTCCAAAATATTCCTTTCGGCATTACTTTGCCTGCTGTTTCTGCTGTTCACCGCATGCCAGATCCCCACAGCCCGGCAGATCATAATAGAGCCGCTCTACGCCTTTGTTTCGTTTGCCTTCAATTCAGCTCGCGACCTATTTGACGCCACCCGGATGTATAAAGAACCGCAAAAGAAGAAACAGACCTACACGCCTCTGGAATTACCGGACAAAGAAGTCCTCTTTGCCGAAAGTCTTGAAAATCTATCCGCAATTTCGCAGGAAGACCCTTTAGCTGATCTGCGCCAGACACCGACACCGTCAGAATATACCAGGGTCGCGCAATGGGAATACCTTGATCCGAACATGAATTATGAGCTGAATTACGGAGAGAAAAAAGAGCAGACTATAACAAAGGTTCAGCTTGTACCGCCGGTTTTCGAACATGCGGACCTGTTCAATGACGGAGCAGCGATCCTGAGCGCCGCGTTCCGTTACTGGAATGTGCCGGAGAATCAATATCACATTTCCCGCCGGATCCATCCGGACATGCAAGATCCGGATATCAGTTTTTCCGAATTGCAGTCGTACGCGAAAGAAAACTATCCGCAATTTTATGCTTTTACCAGGATCAACGGTGATAAGAACACCCTGATTGAACTGCTCCAGGCAGAGATACCGCCGGTCATCCGCGTCAGACGTAAACTGAATTATCCTTTCTGGCTGAAAGATGACCGTTTTTCAGCCGCATACCTGCTCATCAATGGATATGACAGCGTATCCGATACTTTTTCCTATCAGGATACATCCAAAGGCAACAACTTGTCCGTTTCCGCGGAAACCCTGATGGCGGACTGGTATCCGTTTCAAAGGACATACCTGGTTTTATACCCGGAAGAAAAAGACCAGGATGTCAAGGATATCCTCTCCGAAAATTATTATGAAGAATTGAATCTGCAGAGAGCACTGGCCAAATTCCGGATGGACAGTGATCTTCTTCCCGATAATGCTTTCGCTCAATATAATTACGCAGTGACATTGCATAAGTCGGGAAAAGCAGATGAGGCATGGGAATATTATTTACGATCAGTGGAAATTTCCCTGCCCCAGCGTTATCTGAATTATCAGTCGGAGATCTTCGAAAACGCTTTATCCCTCGGCTATGCGGATGACATGGATGAACTTATCGATCCCGTTCTGCGCAAAAATCGCCATGACGAGGTTCTTATCGTTTACAGCGGCTGGGCAGATATTCTGCGCGGAGACAGAAAAAGCGCCGGCGAAAAATTAGAAAAAGCTAAAAAAATAAATCCTGACAACGAATTGGTCCTTTATGCGTTAAAATATAAGGAAACCATGCTTCCGTGAGGTCTTCACTGCAGCCGGCAGTCGGGTTCCCCGGGAACCGGAAGCCCGGCAGCATGTACAGCTTTGTTAGAATATCATTTTGATTTTCTGCCCATGAAGCATTTCGTTTTGCGGTACACACCGCACACGAATTTTTACTTACCCGGAAATTATGCGGATTTTTGATACCGGAAAGGTGGAATAGAATGGAAAATAATGAAACAAACAAAACACTGATCATTGTCATCATAGCGATCGCAGCCCTGTGCGGGTGCATGTTCGTCTCCTGCTGCGCCATATCATTTTTTACTGCGTCACGGATCGGTAAAGAGACATTATCCGAAGTTTTCAGGACCCAAAGTCCGTACAGCGAGAAAGAAATGGCAGAACTGGTAATTGAAGCGGATTCTGAGGGGCTCACTGTCGAAGAATTGCAGATCATTCAGGCTACTGAAAAGACACGCGGTATCAAATCCGAGGAAAAGCTCGCTCCGGTATATATCACCGAAGCAGAACTGCGGGCGAATTTATCGGAATCGATGGATGAGGTAAGTGATGAAGATCTTGCTGATGAATTAGGTTTGTATGAAATTCTTGCCTTCGCACCCAAAGGATTTGATCTGAAGCAGTTTTACACTGACTTGTATTCTGAACAGATCGCCGGTTATTATGATCCGGAGGATAATACAATGTATTTGATCAAAGACAAATCCCCTTATGATAACGCGCTGACACTTTCTCATGAGTATACACATTATCTGCAATATAACTATCCGGATTTTGACGAAACAATGAATTACGATGATGATTTCTGCGAAGAAAATGGTGAGACATGTATTATTATTGACGCGCTTATCGAAGGCGATGCAACACTGACAGAAAGCCTGGTCGACGTAAAAGGGACGATCCTGAAGAATTATGAAAATGTTCCCGAGGATATGGAATCTGATTCGTCCGTATTCGACAGTGCCCCGAAATATTTTCAGGATTCCCTGCTCTTTCCGTATCTCTACGGATTTGATTTTGTCACTTATTACTATCTGAAAGGCGGATTTGACGCGGTAAACGATCTGTATATCAAGCTTCCTCAGAGCGTCGAGCAGATCATGCATCCGGAAAAATATTTAAAGGATCTTCCGGTCAGCGTGACATTGGAACCGTTCAAAAGCAGGATCGCAGATCATTGCGAAATCATCAGAGAAGATGTTTTAAACGAATCCGATGTTTTATCGCTCCTGAGCGGAGCATGGAATAAAGACTGGCAGCTTTCCGAAAGACAGGCGAAAACGGGAGCCGAGGGATGGGGCGGCGGATCGTTTATCTACGCGAAATCTGATGATAAACCGCTGTTCTTCACAAAGCTCGTTTGGGATACTGAGAATGACGCGAAAGAAGCGGAAGCTACTTTCCGTATGTATTCGGATAAACGCTTCGGGAACCAGACAGCCGCTGATACCTGGGCAGATGAAGACGGCAATTCCGTTTACCTGATCCGGCAGGACGATATCCTCTACTGGATGATCCTGCCCGACAGCTTTGACTCCGGAGATCTGATCAACCTGATCCGCAGCGGAACAAGCCTTTAATTAAGAGTTCAGAGTTCAGAGTTTAGAGTTCAGATGTATGGAAATGACACCGCAGACTCAAAATTGAGCCGAAGGTGACTGGGCCTTGAAGCCGGAGTTCAGGATCATGTAAAACAATAACCGCAGAATCAGTCTTGATTTTGCGGTTATTGTTTTCCTGACCTATTGATTGGGTCAACTAATTTTTACTTCTCGCGACCACATCAAATGTTACATTCATGAAATAACTGTTCTTTTCTTCCATTTCTGTTCCGTATTCAAGATCAAGTACAGTTATTTCCACCGTCAGAGTTTCAGTCTCAAGCGTATATTTCCCATTCCTGCGGATCCTTTCACATTTTCCGTGCTGGAGGAGCCGTTCCGAGATGCTTTCGTTTGAAAGTGCGAAATCGCTCATCAGATACCATGTCGTTGTATGAATATCATCCTTGTCAAAAAGCCATACTTCAAAGGCTGTTACAGCTTTTGGTTCGGTATTATTGAGCGTTTCTCCGATGCTGATGCCGCATTCACCGCGGAACACATCACCCTGATCGATCGAAAACACTTCATCGTACATATCATTGCCGATACGGTATGACGATTGATAATGGATCAGAATATCATCATCTTCTTCCTCTTCATCATCATCTGTATCCTCAGATTTTTCCTCATTGATCACCGCATCCGGATCAGATACATTTTTTTCGGCAGGTTTCTCTGCCGGTTCTGTTTCTTCCAATGCATCGGAATTCGTCTTGGATCCGCGGATCATTTGGAGCAATTCATCATCGCTGTTGGGGTCTGTCCTGATATCCGTCTCGACTAACGGTTTATCCGCATTATCATTTTCCTGCAGGTCCTCTTCATCCTCCGGTTCTGATTTCCGCATGGACTGCCCGGATACATCATCAGCGCTTTCATCCATTTTCAAGCTGATTTGATCGCCGATATCATGAACGCTTGTCTCAATATTAAGTCCCGATATGCTGCTGCCGGTATCTTCAGGAGCTTCATCCGGAAGATCGTCCTCCGCCTGAACAGCTGCAGCATCCTCATCAAATGTTTCGTTTTCCTGTTCCGGTTCAGGTTCAGGCTCATCTTCAACCGCTTCCGAAGCATTATCGATCTCCGGATCGGTCTCGTCATTATTGTCATCAGCACCATTATTCTTTTCCGGAGAAACTTCGGTAATATCATTATCCAAAACAGGCTGGTCCTTAAAATTCAAGGCTGCTTTCGTATCAGTGTTTTCCGGCTTTTCTTCCGATTCATTTTTCTGTGGGAAAAGTTCATCCAGGTCAAAAAGTGTATCGGGTATATCTGAATTCACGGCGCGGGCCTTTTCAGGTGTAATGACATTCACATCCTCCCCGTCCGGATAGAGCTTTCTCTCTGAACGCATCTGCTGTTTTCGGCGTGTCTTTACCAAAGATGCGGCATACAGCCCGCCGGCACTGACTACGATCAATCCCAGCACGATCAGCATCGTTTTTCCAAAAACAGACATTTCTTTTTTCATGTTGCCGGGAGTACCGGTCATTGTACCGTTATTCCCGGTTCCTTTTTTCAAAACATCTTCTTTCCCGACTGCCTCAGCAAATTTTGCAAGAAGCTGAGGGGAAACCGTCTCATCTCCGGACATCAGTTTCAATGTCTCGTCACCGGATCTGCCCAGATGTCCAAACCGCCAGCCGGCCAGCTGAGGGTCACGGTCATCGGAGAATTCATGGATCGTCATTCGCAGATAATCTTCCCGGATGACCTCCGTATTACCGGATAATGTTTTGCCGTTATCCTGAAACAGGCTTATGAAACCGATCAAAACGAGGCAAATAACAAAACCGAGCAAAATTCCCGTTTGAAAAGGATATCTTTTAATTTTGGATGTGATTTTATCTATCATTTTCTAATCCTCATTATATGGTAATATTCCGATATAATATTAATCTGCTGCCGGTTTTTCTGGCACGATTTTGATTTATCATTTACAATTATAATAAATAATTATGGAAATGCCGCACTGTTCTTCCATAATGGGTTATTTTACAGATAATATATGATTGTAGGAATTATTTTTGGAGCCGCTCCATGAAAAAAAGAACTGTTCTTAGCATTTTGATGATCATCTTTCTGAGTCTGATTGTCGGCGGCATTCTGATGAATACCCTTCCGGATGGTTTTGCCTCGCCGTCAATCATTTATCTCATTTCCGTCATTTTGGGATCCTTATTCGGTTTTATCCTGAACAAGGTCCTGATCAAAATCATTTCTCATATCAAAACAATGAATTTCACGCAGCTTATTTTGATCCAGTTCAGCATCTCTGTAAGCTGTATCTGCGGCGGGCTGCTCTCACTCCCGATCATGAGCCTTCCCGGCTGGGCGGGTAAATTCGGTCCTGTTTTTCTGACTGTCATTATATTCATTCTGAACGCTCTTTTGTTCAGTTACCGCAAAGATGCATTTTGTGAGTTTACGAATCGGATCACAAACGGCAAGATACAGCTTTCGGAAGTCGCCTCCGAACATGAGTCGACAGCTCTTTTGGACACAAGTGTGATCATCGACGGCAGGATCGCGGATATCGCGCATTGCGGTTTTGTTCCGGGGACACTGCTGGTCCCGAACTTTATCCTTCAGGAACTGCAGTTTATCGCGGACTCGGAAGATACACAGCGGCGTCAAAGGGGAAGAAGAGGATTGGAAACTCTTGCCATTATGCAGAAAGATAAGTCCATAGCTATTCAGATCACCAATTTTGATGTTCCGAATATCCGCGAGGCGGATGCCAAACTGATGCATATAGCGCTTGAATTGGGCTGCCCGATCCTGACGAATGATTATAATCTCAATAAGGTAGCGGAATTGCAGGGGATCCGCATTTTGAACGTCAATGATCTGACAAATGCGGTAAAATCAATTCTGCTTCCGGGAGAAAAAATGACAGTAAATGTCATTCAGGAAGGGAAAGAGATCAATCAGGGTGTAGGATATATGGAAGACGGTACAATGGTCGTCGTCGAAAACGGACGGTCATTTGTCGGTCAGCAGATCGAAGTCTCAGTAACAAAAATTTTACAAACCGCCGCTGGCAGAATGATTTTTGCCCGGCATGAAAAGGAATTTGGAATAAAAAGATGAGTATACAACTTTACAATACGCTAACCAACAAAAAAGAACCGCTGGAGACCCTCGAACCGGGGAAAGTCAAGATGTATGTCTGCGGTCCTACGGTCTACAACAAAGCCCATATCGGCCACGCGATGTCAGCGATGGTGTTTGATATCATCCGCCGCTATATGGAATACCGCGGCTACGAAGTGCAGTTCGCGATGAACTTCACGGATGTGGATGACAAGATCATCAAACGCGCCAATGAAATGGGTGTCGATCCATTCAAACTGGCCGAAGGGTATATCGATGACTTCCAGCAGGACATGAAAGACCTGAATATCAAACCGGCGACCTTCAACCCGCGGGCAACGCAGGAGATCGATGAGATCATCAGGATCGTCCAGGGTCTTGTGGATAAGGGTTATGCCTATCCGCTGGACGGCGATGTCTATTTCCGTGTCCGCAAAGATCCGGGCTACGGAAAACTCTCAGGGCGGAATATCGATGATATGCGTTCCGGCTTCCGGAAAGAAGTCGATGACCGCAAGGAAGACCCGCTGGATTTCGCGCTCTGGAAATCCGCCAAACCCGGTGAGCCGTCCTGGGAAAGCCCCTGGGGACCGGGACGTCCCGGCTGGCACATCGAGTGCTCCGCGATGAACCATCATCTGTTCGGAGATTCCATCGATATCCACGGCGGCGGCAATGACCTGATCTTCCCCCACCATGAGAACGAGATCGCCCAAAGCGAATGCTTTACCGGAAAGCCCTTCGCCCGTTACTGGATGCACAACGGCATGCTGCGGCTGAACGGTGAAAAAATGTCCAAATCCATCGGAAACATCATTTCCATACAGGATTTTCTGAAAGAGCACAGCGCGAATTCTTTCCGCTTCCTGATCCTGAATTCCGCCTACCGCAATCCGATCATTTTCAGTCAGGAAACACTTTCTCAGGCTGAAAAAGCCATCGAACGCCTGAAAGGCTCACTCAAACCGGCTAATCCGAAGACGGAGCTGAAGGATGAAGAAAAGCTGAAACAGTTCAGCGATAAGATCGCTGAGGTCAAAGCCGGCTTCATTGAGAACATGGATGACGATTTTAACTCAGCAGGCGCATTAGGCTGCGTCTTTGAACTGGTACGTGAGATCAATTCCATGCGTGATCAGGGCGCTTCCCAGTCGCAGCTGGATCCCGGGCAGAACCAGATCCGAGAATTCGCCGATGTCTTCGGGCTGGTTTTGGAGGAAGAAAAATCCGACTCCGGTCAGTCCGCAGATGTCTTTATCCAGATGCTTGTTGATCTGCGTTTTGAACTGAAGAAACAGAAGAACTGGCCGCTTGCCGACCAGATCCGCAAGGAACTCGGCGAACAGGGCATCACCATCGAGGACTCGAAAGAGGGTTCTCTCTGGTATCGGAATGCCTGATGAAAGAATGGATCACCGGCCGCAACCCGGTCTACGAGGTTCTTTCGGCCCATCATCGGGATTCATTCCAATTAAAAATCGCAGACGGAGCGAAGATCGAAGGGCAGCTTGCCAGGATCTGTGATCTGGCGAAGAAATACCGCCTTCCTGTAAGCAAAGTTCCGCGGAAACAGTTGGATCTTTTATCCGAAAACCATCAGGGTGTGGCGCTGGAAACCGCGCCATACCGCTATTCGGATATTCATGAGATCATCTCATCCGCGAAAAAAAAGGATGAACCGCTGTTCATTCTGCTGCTGGACATGATCCAGAATCCGCAGAACCTCGGCACACTCATCCGCACCGCTGCCGCTGTCGGAATGCATGGGATCGTTATGCCGCAGGCAAAGGCAGCGGGAGTAACACCTGCAGTCGTCCACGCGTCTGTAGGCGCCACAGAGCATATCCGCGTGGCGCAGATGAATCTCTCCCAGGCGATCGACATCCTGCATGAGGAAGGGCTGTGGATCATCGGAATGGAAGGCGGGGAAGGTTCATCCCCCGTACAGCCGAAACGCCTGAGCGGGCCTCTGGGCATTGTGGTAGGCAATGAAGGTGAAGGATTGCGGCAGCTTACCCGCAAAGCCTGTGACGAACTGGCTGCACTGCCTATGAACGGCAAAGTCGAATCTCTGAACGCCGCCACTGCCGGCTCGGTAATGATCTATCTTGCCTATATGCAGCGTCTGGGAATGCTTGCCTGACAGACATTGTCACAATAGCGGACACGAAAAGAATTATTCATGTATAATAGATTTGTTTTGGCAACAAAACAAATCTATATCTTTAAAAGGGTGAAGGTAACGGTTTCAGATCGTGAGAGGCGCCCGAAGGAAGAATCTAATGGAAAGAGTTGTTATTAAAGCTTCAAAGCGAGATGTTGTCGGTAAAAAAGTAGGTCAGCTGCGCCGTGATGGTATGATTCCCGGTGTTGTTTACGGTCATCATATTGAACCGATCGCCATTGTTATGAATGCCCGTGAAGTGACCCGGGCGATGATCGGCCTGACCCCATCCAGCATTGTTACCCTTGATATTGACGGTGAAGATCACGCCGCCCTGATCCGCGAACGCCAGCGTGATTATCTGCGCAACCGCTTCATCCACATTGATTTTCAGGCAGTTTCCCGCACAGAGAAGATCCGTGCCCGCATCGAGACTGTACTCGAAGGTGTCGCTCCTGCGGTAAAGAACTACAACGGTATCGTTCTGCATGAGAAAGAATACATCGAAGTCGAAGCTCTGCCGGAACATCTGCCGGAACGTTTCATTATCGATATCAACAAACTGGAAAAAATCGGCGATATGATCCGTATCAGCGATATGGCTATTGCTGATGATGTCACCGTCTTTGATGATGTCAACGATGTTATCGTTTCCATCTCCGGTGTCAAGGAAGAAGCCGCTGAAGAAGAAGCCGGCGCCGATGAACCCGAAGTCGTCGAAGGCAAAGGCAAGAAGGAAGAAGAATAATCTTCCCCTCATTTTTATCGTACAAAAACAGCCGCGGATGCGGCTGTTTTTATATATCTTTACAATGGGTTGAGATGATCTGCTAATTCTCGACCTGGTCTTTTGCGATACGGTCGGCTTCCTCATCCCCGCCGGAATAATTCAGGGAACGGGAAAAGATCAGGTACCCGGTATGGCCCACCATACGGTCAACAGGCCGAAACCGGTCAGGATCCGTTCTGTAATATCTGATAAATATTTCACACACTTCCGTGAACGAAAACCCGTTATCCCGCAGCGAACGGAGCAGCTTTTCCACCTGGTTCACCGTCGGAAGGATGCTTCCGAAAAAGCCCCCCGGTTTCAAAGCCTCTTTTGCCTGCGGGATGTAATCATATGAATTCGGAACATCCAGAAACAGGCAGTCCGCGTTCTTTTCGTCAAAACCTTCCTCAATATTTCGAAGTTTGAAAGTCACACGATCATCAAGATAGTTTTTCTTCAGGTTCCTGACAGCAACATCCTGCATTTCCTTCCGGGCTTCGTAGGTGTAAACATGGCCTTCATTCCCTACCATATACGCAAATGCTGTCGTTAACGCGCCTGATCCGGTACCGGCCTCCACGACTGTTTTCCCGGAGCCGACGCCGAGACTTAACAGGACAAACCCGATATCCTTGGGATATAAGATCTGGGTATTTCTCGGTGTATCTTTCAGAATATCGTTCAATGCCGGCTGAAGGACAAAAAAGGTGTTTCCGTTATGGCTTTTTACGGTACTGCCCCATTGCAGACCGATCAGGTCATCCATTTTCAGGACACCTTTATGAGATTGTATCTCCCCGCCGGGCTGAATTTTTACAATGTGATGGAAGTGAGACCTTCCGACGATTTCCACAAGATCCCCTTCAGAAATATATGTATCACCCATCTGTTTTCCGCTTTCCGTTTTTCGTTAATTTCGCAGCGAATATCTTCACGGATCGCCCCGGGTAATTCCGGACAGCTGCCGGGCGGTATTTCATTTTTACCCTTCCGGACCGATCCGCTGCATACTATTTATATCATGTATCGTCACGTTTTTTTCAGGGAATATGAATAGTTTTCTGTTCCATGTTAGAATAACACCCATTGAGGTGAAAAATGATTAAAAAGAATTCAGCTATTATTTTAATCGTGTTGTTTGTTTTGGCTCTCTCAGCCATCAGTTCCCAGGCTGCCGATACTTTCTCTGTCGGCCTTGAATGTAATTACGCTCCTTTCAACTGGACTCAGACAGATGATTCCAACGGAGCAGTTGCCATTAAAGGCGGCGGCGGTTTCTGCGGCGGTTATGATGTTGAGATCGCGAAGACCATCGCTGAAGCTCTCGGCAGAGAACTGGTTATTGTCAAAACCGAATGGGACGGACTGATCCCAGCCGTCAATGCCGGTAAGATCGATGCCGTGATCGCCGGTATGTCCCCGACAGAAGAACGCAAATTCAGCGTTGATTTCTCCGATCCTTATTATGAAAGCGACCTTGTGATCGTTGTCAAAGCTGACGGCCCTTACGCTGAAGCGAAAAGCCTTGAAGATTTCGCCGGCGCAAAGATCACCGCACAGCTGAACACATTCCATGATACCGTCGTTGAACAGATCCCCAATGTGAAACATATGACCGCTATGGAAACATTCCCGGCGATGATCGTCGCCCTGAATTCCGGAAAAGTCGACGGATATGTTTCCGAACGTCCGGGCGCTGTCTCCGCGAAAGAATCCAATCCGAATCTGACCTTTATTGATTTTGAAGAAGGCAAAGGCTTTGAAGCTTCTCCGGAAGACGTAGCCATCGCCGTCGCGATGAAGAAGGGTAATACTGACCTGACCGCCATTAACGAAGCGCTGAGCAAGATCAGCAAAGAACAGCGTCAGGAACTTATGGACACCGCGATCCAGAATCAGCCTGTTTCTCAGGATTAATTCAGGCTGTTTTTTCGTCAACAAACAGCTCGCGATATGACTGATAGTTCTGTCCCGAGCTGTTTTCTTTTGATTTTTACGGGAGCAGAGTTTCATGCCGACATCATTTTTTGAATGGGTAATTTTCTTCTGTAAGAAATACGGTTGGTTTTTTCTGAAAGGAGCCGGTACAACACTGCTGATCTCCATCATCAGTACTGTCCTCGGTTTTCTGATCGGGTTATGTGTGGCGATAGTCCGCACCGTTCCCATCGATGAACATGATTCAAAATTCCGCCGTATCTTTTATAAAGTTGTTCAGGCAATATTTGTTGCGTACATTGAAATATTCCGCGGCACGCCGATGATCGTCCAGGCAATGGTCATTTACTACGGTTCCGCCGAGTTATGGGGACTGGACATGTCGCCTTTTGTAGCGGCCTTATTCATTGTATCCGTCAACACAGGCGCGTATATGGCTGAAATTGCCCGCGGAGGCATCATCTCCATCGACAAAGGCCAGATGGAGGCTGCGCAATCGATCGGCATGACCCATTGGCAGACGATGACATCTATCATTCTTCCGCAGGCGATCCGGAACATTCTGCCTTCCATCGGGAATGAATTTGTCGTAAACATCAAAGATACATCCGTACTGAATGTCATCTCCGTGACCGAACTGTTCTTTATGTCAAAATCAGCCGCCGGCACCTATATGCGTTATTTTGAAGTCTTTTTCATCACCTGTGTGATCTACTTCGTTCTGACATTCTCTGTCACACGGCTGCTGCTCGTCATTGAGAAGAAAATCGATGGGCCCGACTCATTTATCATTCATGGGTCACAGACCACACCGGAAAGCGTCATTGAAGGAGTTGAATCATGACCGAAGAAATTATCAAAGTATCTCACCTCGAGAAAAAATTCGGCGGAAACCTTGTTCTGAAAGATATTGATTTCCATGCGAATAAAGGTGACGTCATCAGTATCATCGGTTCCTCCGGTTCCGGAAAGTCCACACTCCTCCGCTGCATCAACCTGCTGGAAAAACCGACCTCGGGATCCATCTTTTTTCATGGCACGGATATACAGTCCCAGGGATTTAATTTGCCTGAATACCGTTCAAAAGTCGGTATGGTTTTCCAGAGCTTCAACCTTTTCAACAATCTTTCCGTACTGGATAACTGCATCATAGGCCAGCAGAAAGTTTTGAAACGATCCCACAATGAAGCGAAAGAAAAGGCGATGTCTTATCTTTCCAAAGTCGGCATGTATCAATACATACACGCAAAACCGAGACAGATTTCCGGCGGTCAGAAACAGCGTGTCGCGATCGCCCGCGGTTTGTGTATGGATCCGGAAGTACTTCTCTTTGATGAGCCCACCAGTGCCCTGGACCCGGAAATGGTCGGAGAAGTAATGGTCGTTATGCGTTCCCTCGCCACGACCGGCCTGACGATGCTTGTGGTCACGCATGAAATGGGATTTGCGAAAGATGTATCAAACCGTGTTGTATTCATGGATCAGGGAGTGATCGTGGAAGACACATCGCCTGCCGAAATATTCAATAATCCCAAAACAGAACGAACCAAGGAATTTTTATCCCGGATGCTGCAGGCAAAATAATCAAAGGGCCTAAACGAATGTCGCGACAAAAAAGCCGGATTTGGTCAGAGATCCTTTTTATAACAGGCTGCGCTGCAGCCTGTTATATCCTGTTATTCTGTCCGATTTCCCGGCAGATCGGTCTGACATTCCGGAACACTTTGTATGTGCTGCCGTTGATATTCATTGCCGCATTGTCTTACGGGACGATACGAAAAATCTATCTCAAGTGCGTTTTCCGCGTCTTACTGTTCGCTTTTATTCTGCTGCCCTATTCCGGATTGATCAATTCGGGGGCGTCGGATCAATACGCGCTCGGCGGCGTTGTTCCCTGGTCGGATGCCTTCACCATGCAGCTGAACACGCAGCGCTTTCTGTACGGCGGCACAATGAGCCAGGCGACTGCGATCCGTCCGATATCAACGGTTTTTTACGCCGTATTTCTCCGCCTTTTCGGGAATAACTATTTCGCGCTTCAAATATTTCTCGCCGTTTCCATTGCGCTTTGTATGATTTCCGCATTGGATTCGGTTCGCGGATGCTATGGAAATATCTGCGGCTCGGTGTTTTATACTGTCCTTTTCTTTTACATCCGCCAGCGCCTCGGCACCTTTATGACGGAACAATACGGGTTTATATGCGGCCTGTTATGCTGCTTTTTTCTGTTGACGGGGATGAGAAAACAGAAACAGATCCTGATGCTTCTTTCCTTCTTATTTCTGTCCATCGGCCTGAATGCCCGTCCTGCCGCGATGTTTCTGTTTCCGGCGATCGGTTTGTGGTATTTCTTCGTTTATTTGGAAAATACCCCTCATAGATTTCTGTGGGCAGGGGCTGCGCTGATCATAATGCTGTCCGGATTTATCATGAACCGGGCTGCCCAAAAAGCCGTATACGGCGACGATCCGATCCCTAACCGCCAGGCAGCCGAAATGGTTTACGGTTTATGCCTCGGAGGCAAAGCCTGGGGGGATGTCGTTTCAACGCCTGAAATGACTGCTCTGAACCAATCAGAGAACATTATAAAGGATGTTGCGTCATTGTGCATGCCTGTCCTGAAAGAACATCCCGAAAATATTCTGCTTGCGCTGAAAACGATCTTTTTCGACAGTTTGATCAAATCTGAGTATTACGGTGCTTTTTCATATGTCAGAGGGAATCCGCAGCGGTTTCAGAAGGCAGTTCGTTTCGGTTTTATGGCTTTATGGCTTCTCGGTGTATTCACGCTTATCAGAAAGCGCGAAAAGCCACAGAATTCATTATTGCTCGTTTCCGTTTTGGGCATCATACTGTCCGAATGTGCCGCGGTGCCCTTTTCCACCAATTATCTCCGCTTATATGCGGTGAGCATGTGGGTCCCCGCGTGTGTAACAGGTATTTTTCCGCAGATGCTGCTGTCCGAAAAATCCCGAAAGGAATATCTTGCCGGCCGAATGACCCTGCCGGATTATGATTATTTCCCATACATTATCGGCGGAATGATCTTCCTTATTGCCGTATTCGGTACAAATTTCATTTCATCCGCTCCGTTGGCAATACCGTCTGTGTTGCCGGGAAAATGCGCTGCGGATGAGGATATTCTGTTGACATCAATTGATCCCGGAAGCTTTATCTATCTTGACGAAAAAGAGAATTTGCAAAGCGAACACATCCCGTATTTCAGGCTTCCGTATGTTCGGCAGCATATCCATGACACTGCGTCTATCGAAATGTTTGGATTTACTGACGCCATCGATGATCCGACAGCAATTATCAGGGGTATTGATCTCACCAATTACGAGGATGCTTTGATTTTTGTCCCGCTGAATATTGTAGAAGGAAAAACCGGTTACGCGCAGTTTTGCGGACATTTTATTGATCCGCCGATATTACGCAATGACCGTTTCTTCATTCCATCAACGGTGTTTTTCTTAAAGGATACATTATGACAAAAATTGTAGTTTTGAGACATGGCCAGACAGACTGGAATATACTGCGCCGTTATCAGGGACACTCTGATATTCCGTTGAACTGCACAGGTGAGGAGCAGGCAAGAATTGCGAACGAAAAACTGCGTCAGTTTCATTTTGACGCAGTCTATTGCAGTGATTTGAACCGGGCAAAAACGACCGCACGGATCGCGCTTGATGGGATTTTTCCTTACGAGGATATTCATTTTGACCGCAGGCTTCGCGAACGAAGCTTCGGTATTTATGAAGGCGGTCCTTATGATACCGACAAACTGCCTGAAGAATACCGGATCGGGATGGACGCGGATCCGGAACATTTTACTTTTCCGGAAGGTGAGTCACTGCTGGACGTGGAAGCCAGAATACGGCCTTTTTATTATGAAATTATCCGGAAACACCCGAACGAATGCGTGTTGCTCGTCGCGCATGGCACACTGCTGTCCGTTTTGCGTTTTGTCATCGATAACGAGCCGCTGGTGGCAAAAAACAGAAAAAGACTGGCTAACGCGGAACCGGTCGTACTCAAAGATTCATGACCAGATATATCGCGGCGCTTCATCGCCCACATTGAATAACAGATCCAGAACCGTTACGTTATGGCAAAACGGTGAATGCAGCTGCCTGTATTCCGGATAATTGGAATAATCTTTCCAATGAAGCTCAATTCCGGCTTTTTCATAATCAGCTTCCTGAATATAGCTTTTCGCTGCCGGACCGGATACATAGTAATCAGCCCCCGCGGATTTCAGCAGGCTTAGCAGTTTAACATGTCCGCTGCCGTATGTTTCGTAGCTGCGGCTGTCAGAAAACTTTGTTTTGATCCCTAAAAATTCACGGGAAATGTTTTCTATCAGATAACGGTTCAGGTTCGACAGATTATCCCATTCATGGCCTAAATAAAAGTCTTCTAAGAATGTACGGTACCTGTGAAAAAAGGGGGCTTTGGAATAATAAGTTACAAGCGTATTATAATGCTTCCGCTGCCATTGATGCCCGGCAGGCTGCACGGCGTCAATGCTTTGTGTAATACTGCCGTTTACAGGGATCGTTATCCATTGAATACCGGATGGCGTAGAGATCCGGTTACGATTCCGCCAGTCATTTTTTGTATACTGGACCTCATCATAGAAGATGAACTCATCCACATCATGAATAATATCAAAGTAGCCTTTCCAGGGGATATAGTTCGATTGCAGTACAGCGACTTTTTTCATGTTTTACCGGCTGTAAAAATTCTTGATTTCCTCTGTAATTGACCTGATATCTGATTCGCTGAGGCGGAAATACATAGGCAGTCTGAGCAGCCGTTCACTTTCGACGGTAGTATAACGATCCACACCGTGAAAACGTCCCCATTTCAGACCGGCAGGTGAAGTATGCAGGGGAATATAATGGAATACTGTCTCTATTTCTTTCTCTCTGAGATATTTTATCAGGCAGGCTCTTTCATCTGCGTCTTTTACTTTTATGTAAAATATATGCCCGTTATGCTGACAGCCTTCAGGAACTGCGGGCAGATCGATAAAACCGTCATCGGCAAGACACTTCAGAGATGTATAGTAAAGGTCCCAGCTGTGCAGACGATCCTGATTGATCTCATCGGCATGTTCTAACTGCGCGAATAGGTATGCCGCGTTCAATTCACTGGGTAAATAAGAAGAACCGAAATCGATCCATCTGTATTTATCAACCTTTCCGCGCCAAAACTGGCTTCTGTTGGTACCTTTTTCCCGGATTATTTCAGCGTCATCCGAAAAACGGTCATCATTTATCAAAAGGGCTCCGCCCTCACCCATACTGTAATTTTTCGTTTCATGAAAACTGTAACAGCCGAAATCCCCCAATGTACCCAAAGCACGGCCTTTGTAAGAAGCCATCATCCCCTGTGCCGCGTCTTCAACGACAAACAGGCGATATTTATTCGCTATCTTATTGATCGTATCCATTTCACAGGATACTCCCGCGTAATGGACCGGAACGATCACTTTGGTTTTTTCCGTTATCGCGTCTTCAATAAGATTCTCGTCAATATTCATCGTATCCGGACGGATATCCACAAAAACGATTTTCGCTCCCCGCAGCACAAATGCGTTCGCGGTTGAAACAAAAGTATATGATGTGGTTATAATTTCATCTCCCGGCTGAATTCTGCATAATAACGCGGCCATTTCGATCGCATGCGTACAGCTTGTTGTCAGCAGCGCTTTTTTACAGTCCGTTTTCTGTTCGATCCATTGACTGCATTTTTTGGTAAACTCTCCGTCGCCGCAGATTTTGTGGCTTTGTATCGCGTCGTGGATTTTCTCTTCTTCTGTTCCGTAATAAGGCGGGATATTAAATTCAATCATTGTTTCTCCAAGTCAAATTAATTGCTGATCCATTGCGTCTTTTCAGTACTTTTTTCCATGCCATTTGATATCTTGCGGCACTCACGGTATGGATCGGGATTTTCCCATTCATACCCCGGCAACGCGTTCGCGGTCTGTTATATATATACGAAATCATTCCCGTGCCGGCTTACAAACTCTCCGAAAGTGAACAGACAGGATCCGGCAAACACAACAAAACTCAGCCGGGATCATATCCGTTATATTCAGTTATTACCTCTAAAATTTTACCACTATAACATCATCCAGTTTTTGTATTGAACCATAGTCAGGATAATGGGGCATCTCTTTTATTCTTCCGTCATCTTTATATAAAGACCAGTCTCCCGGGATCCTTGAAAA
>DAIMGK010000003.1:60833-72370 GCA_036723985.1 Flexilinea sp. | reverse complement strand
CAAATTCATGACATTTATTTATTTTTTTACCTATCTAAGTGGCAAACTTGGGCTGACTGTTTTTCTTAGAGTATAAACAGGAATTTTCAAAAAGTAAACCGTCAACATTGACAGTTGACAAATCAATAAAAATGTGGTAATCAGAACCTCTTATATAAAGACGGGGACGGTTATCCCGAGGCGCTCCGTCGCTGAGGGGAACTGTCACCAAGTTTTCGGAGATGTATGCCTTATGTCTCCATCCCAGCTTCATAATCAACCCGGATTTAAACGATAAGCTTAACTATCCGAAAACTTGGTGACCCTGCTCTGTAAGGTGTGAGCTTCGCTCATTCGATTCAGAGCAAGAGCTTCGCCTCGGGATAACTGTCCCCGTTCGTCGGGGAACCATCCCCTTGACTCGTTCTGAATGGTTACTCAGTATTTGACAAAATGTCAAGCCTTTTTTTCCCCCGACAATTATGTCGTAAATTCAGCTGTCAGGCATCAGTAAAAATAAAAAATAAATTAAAAAAATTTTTTCTCTGAAAAAAATGTGTATAATAGAAAAAAATCAGGTTATAATTTTTTATAACTGATTATCTGTTTGTTTGGAAGATACGGAATAGGCGGAATGTTTAATAACTGAAAAAGATTGTCTTATTTTTTTGGTATGAATGATCGGATCGGGCTTTTCCCCGACAGCAACGGAGTAGAAATGGCTGCATTCGCAGAAAAAGAAAAGAAGGAAGAAAAAACACCGAAACCATCTGTGTTAACCGTAAAAGAAACGGCGGATCCAACTCCCGCAATTGTAAATGATACGGTGCAGCGGGATCTTTCTGATGTTAATGGTCCGGAAGGTGGTATGCTGCCCGGTGATGTCTCCGCGAAGATCCAGAGCAAACGGGGAACCGGACAGCGTCTTTCCGATAAACAGAATCAGTTCTACTCACAAAAATTCGGGCGGGACATGAGTGATGTCCATGTACATACCGATACCGAGTCCGACACCATCAGCCGTTCCCTTAATGCCCGCGCCTTCACCATCGGTTCCGATGTATTCCTTACCAAAGGCATCAATCCCGAAGGCGGCGGCCGTGACGCGCAGACCATGACCCATGAACTGACCCATGTGGTTCAGCAGGGAGGACATGCCAGCTCCGGTCCGCTGAAGCTGGGCGCCGCTGATACCGCACAGGAACATGAAGCGGAATCAACCGCGATGCGTGAATATTCTCCGGAAATGAAAGAGGAGGAAGACACCATCCAGCGTGGTTTCTGGTGGGACCTGGGAAGTGCTATAGGAACAAAATTACTCAGTGCAGTCGGGCTGAATGAGGCTTATGATGATTTTATGGGCGGTGATAAAAAGGTAAAAGCCGCAATTGAAAAACTCGATCAGGCAAAACAAAACCGGTTTAATACGCTGAATACCGATATAAAAAGACTGGAAAAGAATGAGCTAAACAGAGCGAAAGCGGAAGTAGACGAAGCACAAAGAGCTTATGATACTCAATTATCGACTACTTTAAATAACCAGACATCCGGTGCAAATCCAGCTCCACAGGAAGTTGATGAAACTGACCTGAATCAGAAAACAAAGGCCTATGAGGATCTTTATTCCAATTACGAAGAAAAGAAAAAGCAATTACTGGAACTGATCCATGAGGCTGATGACAGCATCACACAGGAAGATTTGGACAGATACAATTCGGGCACGGGAACCTTTTGGAAGGGGTTTATCCTCGGAGCGATCGGAGGAAAGATTCTTAGTGCATTTGAAAGCGATCCTGAAAAGAAACAAGCCGTCCGGGAAAAGGGCGTGAAGTCGATCAATGATTACTTTTCTTCCAATAAAAAATTGAAAGAGAAGGTTCCCGAGGCCAAGAAACATATGGTACGGCGGGGCGGCTTTTTACATGAAGCTGTTACCCTGGAAAGCCAAACAAAAAAGATGATTGAAACCGCCTATGAAGAAGCTTTGAAACAGGAAGAAAATAAAATGATCGTGCCTCCGGATAAGAACACCTTCGTTAAAGAAATCTATGAGGATAAGGATTTTTCAGACATAAAAAAACGTATCCGAAAAACAATGGCTGATACGGTTCATGCACCCGGAGAAGGAGAACTTGAAACAGCAGAAGCACGTTTCGAAAAAATATCCGAATTGCGTACAAAATATAATGTCCAGAGTTTATCGACGGAATATCAGAGAATTACAGATCGATTAAATCAACTTGACGCACAGGACATCCCCGCTGCGCAACAAGCAGTTGCCGGGGGACGTAATAAGAAACAGGCACGGAATAATCTTAGGTCATTACAAACAGAGAAGAACCAACTTGGCCAGAAAAAAACAGAACTTGAAACTGATACGATATATCAATACGACACTGATAACTATGAAAATTCGGGAAAAAAGATCGATGACTTTATTGAGGAAAAAAAGAATAGTGTTGAGACTTTTCTGGCAGATCCGAAAAATGTTTCCGGCCTTGTTGGAGACAATACCTTTACGGCGCTGCAGGCTGAGGTTGAGACATTTCTCAACAACAAGATCTCCGGTGTAAAAGACACTGAAAATCGAAGAAGATCCGCTATGGATGATACGAAGAAAAAGGATGAGATCATCAAAGCGGCATGGGAAAAAGTTCAGAAAAGCAAGGAATTAAAAGGCAAGTACAGCACCTGGCTGATGTTCCGCAGGACTGTCCTGAAGGAATTCAGCGATATGATCATGGATGGCTATAACAGAGGGGAAAGTAAAAAGGAAATGGTAGATGCGGTGATAGAAGGGGTCACTCTTTTAGCTGAAAAGAAAGAGGAAAAGAAATGATTTCCGATGTGGATGAAGCACTGCGCAATCTGATCCTGGATACACTGACGGTCTCTCGGCAGAATGTGGATATCAAGTTTGATCTGCCGTCCCGGGACTGGGCCAGCCGCCTGAACCGGCCGACCATCGACCTGTTTCTCTTTGACATTCGGGAAAATCTCCGCCTGCGCGGTGCAGAACAGGCCCGCCAGGTCCCGCGGGAAGATGGCAAGGTGGAGATCCACCGCAACCCGGTCCGGATCGACCTGCGTTACCTGCTTTCCGCTTGGACGAAGGATCCGGAAGATGAGCATTTGCTGCTTTCGGATACATTGATGACGCTGCTGCGAAATCCGACCATTCCGGATAAATATGCATCCGAACAGATGCGCTCGCAGCAATTTCCGATCATCCTGGACGCGGCGGTCTACCAGCCGGAACACGGTCCGACGGAAAAGGTCACGGAAATCTGGGGCGTGATCGGCAATGATATTCATGCCGGCTTTATCGTAACGGTGACTATCACCGTTGATCCTTATGAACCGCGGATCGAATCGCAGGTCAGTTCCATCCAAAGCGCTTTGGGACAGACAAGCCCGGACGGCGGACGTGCCATGGTGGAAAGCGGCAGCGAAAAATACAATGAGGGTTTTGTCATTGAAACGGAAAAGTATGAACCATCGACGCTGACAGTCATCCTTTCGGAAAAGAATACAGCGCTGAGTGTTGATGAGGAATATCGGGTGAAGCTTCCGGCATTGCCTGCCGGAAAGTACCACCTGGATATCATGTACCGCGGGAAGATCCTGAAGCGTCAGGCAATCACTGTTCCCGCAAAGGATAATGTGGTAGTATTGTGATTTCAAAACACGTTGAAATCATTGTAAAACGTTGAAATTTATTTTTCAGGAGGAAAAATGCCAGAGTATTTATCACCGGGCGTATATGTTGAGGAAGTAGATCGTGGTCCAAAACCGATCGAGGGTGTCGGAACCGCCATGGCTGCTTTTGTTGGTTTCACTGAAAAGGCTGAAATCGTTCGTGACAATGGTGACGGTCCGTATGTTGAGGATCTGCTCAACAAGCCGCAGCTCGTCACCAACTGGACACAGTTCGTTGACAAATTCGGCGGATTTGTGCCGGGCCTGAAGCTGCCGCATGCTGTATACGGTTACTTCTCCAATGGCGGTACCCGCTGCTATGTCTGCTCCGTCCGAACCTTCCCGAAGGCTGCCGCAACACTGCTGAATGCTGCGGGCAAACCGGCTCTGCGGGCTGAATCTGCCAAAGCCGGTTTTGACGCCATGCAGATCCGCCTGCGTGTTGCCGGTGTCAAAGGCGCCTCTGCCGCCTCTGCATCTGCTGCCGCTGCTACCCCGGTCAAGGCCGGAACGAAGAAAGATGAGAAGGACACTACTCCGGAAACACCGGCTGCTCCTGCTGCTGCTACCGGTGATGTGACTTTCGACTTCTTTGTTGAAAAGAAGGCCCCGAACGGTGGCTGGACTGTCCTCGAATCTTTCGACGGCGCCAAGCTGGAAACCGTCGGTACGAAGGTCGCTGTTGCCTGGCCGAATAACAAGGCTCCGAAGTTCGTCAACGTCGAAGCGCTGGAAACCTCCATCACTGCTGCGGCTCCGCGCGAACAGGAACAGATGCTGGTCATGGACAAGAATCTGCTCGAGACGCCGAAAGCTGCCGAATTCAACGGCGATGTTTCCGCCCGTACCGGTGTGGAAGGCCTCGAAGTTCTCGACGATGTGACCATGGTCGTGGTCCCGGATCTGATGACCACCATGCCGGGCGAAAAGCTCGACCTGGATTTGGTGAAGGCTGTCCAGGCACAGATGATCTCCCACTGCGAACGCTGCGGCGACCGTGTGGCGATCCTTGACACTCCCCCGAACATGACTCCGCAGGAAGTCAAGGCCTGGCGCATGGAAACCACCGGTTTTGACTCATCCTATGCCGCGATGTACTATCCGTGGATCAAGGTCTCCGATCCTGCCACTGATAAGATCATCTCCATCCCGCCGAGCGGACATATTGCCGGTGTCTGGGCCCGCAATGATACGACCCGCGGTGTCCACAAAGCCCCGGCCAATGAGATCGTCCAGCTGGCTGTAGGCCTGGATTATCAGACCACCAAGGGCGAACAGGATACCCTGAACCCGAACGGCGTGAACTGCATCCGTTCATTCCCGGGCCGCGGTATCCGCGTCTGGGGTGCGCGCACCCTGTCTTCCGATCCTGCCTGGCGTTATATCAACGTCCGCCGTCTTTACAACTATGTTGAAAAGTCTATTGAAAACGGCACCCAGTGGGTGGTCTTCGAACCGAATGACCGCGCTCTGTGGGCCCGTGTCGACCGCGACATCTCCGCGTTCCTGCGCGGTGTATGGCGTGACGGCGCTCTCTTCGGCAACACACCGTCCGAGGCATTCTATGTCAAGGTCGATGATGAACTGAATCCGCCGGAAAGCCGCGATCTTGGCCGTCTGATCATCGAGATCGGTATGTGCCCTGTGAAGCCTGCTGAATTCGTGATCTTCCGCATCAGCCAGTGGGCCGGCCCGAACGCTGAATAATGAATTAACCTAACGATCGTCCGTGTGCCGGAAGGGACAGTTCGGAAAGAACTGTCCCGAAAGCCCCGGGTAATGCCATGGCGGTCGTTAAGATAGCACAATAATAAGGAAGGTAATCTAATGGCAGATGTTAAAGATCCAGTAGTTGGGTTTAAGTACGGACTTGAAGTATCCGGGAAACTGAGTGGTTATTTCACCAGCGTCAGCGGTATCGGTTCTGAAACCGAAGTTATTACCCAGAAGATCGTCTCCGAAAAGGGCGAACCGATCATTAAACAGATCCCGGGCCGTTTGACCTGGAACCCGATCACCCTGCGGCGCGGTGTGACTGATTTGAAGGATGTGTGGGATTGGCGCCAGATGGTCGTCGACGGCAAGATCGATGACGCCCGCACCAATGCTTCCATCATCGCCTACAGCCAGAGCATGGAACCGGTAGCCCAGTGGGACCTGACCAATGCCTGGCCGAGCCAGATCAGCGGTCCTGAAATGGCATCCGACTCCACGGACTACATGGTGGAAGAGATCACTATCGTCCATGAGGGTATGGTACGTAAGAAGTAATATTTATCAGTGATCAGTGATCGGTGGTCAGTGATCAAATGATATGAGGAAGGTGCTTTGCACCGGACAGATCAAATTTTCATGGCCGTTTGGAAACAGGCGGCCATGAAAAAATGTAACTGTAAGGAAAAAGCATTCGTATCTTTCCTTTCTACATTATGCGGAGAAAAACAGGAATAAAACATGAGTGATCCCTGGCTGAATTTTCAATATACGATCGAGTTCTCGGATAAGCAGAGCAATGGGCTGTGCAGTGTGCTCGCTATCAACCAGCAAGGTATCAAGCATGGTGTGGGTTCATATATTGAAAACCCGGAACGGGGAGAACCGGTCAGAAAATATGTATACGGTGGAACGTATACAGATTCGATCAGCATTTCCATTCTCCTGGGGGATGGCGCCCGCCCATGGCTGAAGTGGTTTTCCAACATCCAGGCCGGCAACAATGCTGAAACCCGGAATATTTCATTGAGCCTTTACTGTTACGGGCAGGTGCCGGGAAAATCGGGAAATAAGCAGCTTTGGCTGCGCTGGGATCTGATCAATTGTTTCCCTGTCTCCTGGCAGATCGGTGCGATGGGCGTTGATGATTCTCCGTCACCCATGAGAATCGATATGACACTCCAGTTTGAGGAATTGATCGTTCTTGACGGGGATCAGACAATGCATTCTGTCATGGGATAATTCAGGTATGGGTATCAGGTTTCAGGTGTCAGCAATACTGAAGGGAACCTCAAAAAAATCATCAGCGGGGGTATGGGGGCTGCAAGCCCCCGGAAATCTCTCGAGGAGAATCAGAGAATTTTTTCTCTGATTCTCCTCGAGACAGAATAAAACAGACTTTTTTGATGTTTCCTGAATTATTACTGAAATCTGAAATATGATATCAGAAATCTGAGATCTGGAGGAACATGGCTTTTCAAACGCAATTTGAATTTACGCTGCCGATGGGGTATATCGGTTCAGACGGGCAGCTTTATAAAAACGGAACGATGCGTCTGGCTACGGCAATGGATGAGATCCAGGTGCTGAGTGATATGAGGACACGGAACAATGACGCCTATGTAGTGATCCTCTTGCTGAGCCGGGTGATCGTTCAGCTGGGTCCGGAAACGAATATTACCGCGAGTACGATCGAGAATCTTTTTGCCGCGGATTTGACATATCTTCAGGAATTCTACCGGACCATCAACGAGAGCGGGAGCACCAAACGAAAGTATGCCTGCCCGCATTGCGGAGAACCTTTTGAAGTGGATCTGGCCGCACCGGGGGGGGAGTGATCGGCTATCCCCTGGAGCAGCTGCGTAAGGAGGTAGCCTATATTGCCTATTTCTTCCACTGGCAGCCGGATGAGATCCTTTCCATGGATCATAAGTCACGGCTGGAGTGGGTAAAGGAGATCGCCGACATCAATTCGCGTATGAGTGGAGCTTAAGCGGGTTTAAGGTATTAGGTATTAGGTATTAGGGTTGGGTATAGTGGAGTCGGTTCCGTTGACTCAGCTTCGCGAGTCAGGTGAAACCGACACCGGGTATTGAATCGTTGCTGATTGAAAACTAATAACTAATGACTAATAACTAATGACTAATGACTGATGACTAATTACGAAAAAATATGGAAGAAAAACGGACAGACGACATTGATAAACTCAGGGTCAATACGGAAAAACTCTCCGAGCAGGATCTGGAAGAGCTTGCCCGATGTGTTGTCCGTAAACTGAAAGAATCCATGGGCCATGAACGCGATCGAAGCGGCAGATTGTAGATTGGAGTGTCAATGAGTATTGCGGATCTGCTGACAACAACAATTCTTATGCCTTCCGGTGGTTCGATGACCGAATTGCCCGCAAGTAATATCGGGGCTGATATCGGGAAAGTCGTAAAGTCAGACTGGGAAAAGAAGGGTACGAACATCGGTAATGTAGAAGACACCTACATTACCGTCAGCGGCAAGTCTTCGGTCCTGATCAAAAAAATCCAGGGTATAACCGGATTCAGCATGACACGGGAAAATCAGCAGAGGCATACCGGAGGAATTTCGGATTATGTCGTAAATCTTCCGGGAATGGTTTCGTACTCGGATGTCACACTGGCCCATACCTTTACCCGTGATAAATTCTTTTTGGATTGGCTGAAAAACGGGTATCTGATAGGTGGGGTATACCGGGCGAATATTGAAATCCATATCTTGCCGCTGGGTACAACAGAAATGGTCTTTACGCTTGAGGACGCGTTTCCTGTATCATGGGACATTGTCAGAATGGAGGTCAATAATAATTCTGATCCCCTGATGGAATTGGTGACTTTGACATATTCAAAACTTACTTTTACAAAGCAGAATAAATCATCATAAATTATCCTGAGCCAAATCATCAGGAAGGTATTGAGGGAAAAATGCCGAGCATCGCTGATTTGCTGACAACTACGATTTTGATTCCTACCGGCGGAAGTTTCAATGATCTGGAAGAGACCACGATCGATACAGCTATCAATGAACATAACAAGAAAAATCTTCCGGCGGTTCTGGGAAATCAGTTCGAAATATCAATTACTTCCTATTGTACCGATTCTTCGGACTCCACAAAAACAACGAAGCAAACCAGCAGGGTTGGACTGTGTCAGGTCGTACTGGGACTTTCGGTCAGACGGGATATAAAAACAGTCCGTTCCGGTGGAAGCCCGCTTTATGAGGTAAAAGTTCCGGATATGATTGATTACGGAGAAGTAACACTGAGACATCTTTATACGAACAGCACCGCTTTCCTGGATTGGCTGGTAAATGGCGCCACAGAGGGCGGGGCGATGATGGCAGATGTAGAAATCAAAATAGGTGATAAAAAAAATGGGTATGGCGTTTTTACTCTCCGTGATGCTTTCCCGATAAAATGGACTTTGGGGGATATTATGGTGATCAATGTTGATGAAGTTCAGAAACGGAAAGCATATGCGGCGGGAGATGGAAGCATTCCCCTGGAGGAAATTGTGCTTGTTTACGGAAAGATGGATTTCAGTAAAGAAGAAGGCAAGTAAGAGAAAAATGACGGAAGTGTTCAGCTGAGAATATGGAACCAATCATCGAATCTTTGAAAGCGCGTAAGGCACGTAATGCCGCGATGCTGAATCCGGGAATGTCTTCCGGATCCGGCGGTACTTCGCTTTTAAAATCTTCTTCCCTGCAGCCGCAGATCGTGTTTCGACAGCTGAAGGCTTCATTTTCCGTGAATCGCCCATCCCTGACGGTAATGCGGGAAAAGTCTCTGGCTTCCTTTTCACAAAAAGCGGAGGCGAAATACAGCGATGGAATGAAGCTGCTGCATCTGAAACCTTCCGCTCCGGCATCCCCTTCAACCATACAGCGGGTGCCGGCTTCCATGCCGCTGCCAACCGGGGGAAGCGCTGCTGCACCTGCTGCCGCAGACGCTGGTCCGGTCTCGATTTCTTCATCCCAGATGGGTTCCGCGCCTGCTTTTCCGCCGAAAAGTGAACGAAAATCGGTGGTGTTTGACCGCTCGGACGGTCCCAGCGATTTTGAAAAACGCCTTAAGGCGGCAAAACAGCAAAAACAGGAACAGGAAGCCAAACAGCGCGGTCCGGACCGCAGAAAGGTACGGACAGAAAGAATTGAGCTTTCTTCCTCTGATCCAAAGGAGATAAACCGCGATTTTTCCCCTTTTGAGAGACCGGATGAGCCCGTACATCCTGATGTGGAGGTTCGGGCAGTTCAAGATATTCAGAGACCATCGATCTCCGGCAAACCGGCAGGGAAAACAGTTCAGCGGGAATATAACGAACCTGCCGCTCCGAAAAAAACAACTGTGTCTGAACAGAAAACGGATGTAATTTCCAGTGCCGCGAAGTCCATTCAGGATCCCGGTATGCCGGACGTCGTTCAGCGTGAACCGGAGCCCGGAAAATTTCACTCGGAAAGTGATGATCAGCCGGCGGATACAGTCCGCCGGGAACCGGTGAAATCAGTCGTACCGATTCGGACACATATGGCCAGACGGCCGCAGCCGGTTTCTCCGCAGACAAATTCATCTGAAGAAATACAACGGGAATTGCCGGATACGCCGGAACCGCAATTGAAAGCTGCGGAAAAATCTGATGTGCCGGAAGAGTCCCGGAATAAAGAAAACAAAATCATCCAGCGGGAACCCTTAAAAGTTTCCGAACCGGTGCGGATATCACCGGTCTTATCGGAAATACCTGCGGCTTCAGCAATCGAAACCTCCGAAACTGTTCAGCGGGAATTGCTGTCAGCAGGAGAACCGATATCAGGATCCACGCCTTTGCCGGAAATGCCCGTTGTTTCCCATCCTGAATCGTTTGGAACTGTACAGCGGGAAATCCTGGAAAGTGCAGCGCCGTCTTTGGAAATGCATGACGTACAGGTGCCTAATGCCGGGCTTGACGGTGAAATGGTACAGCGTGAGATGAAAACGACTGAACCGGTGAAAGAAGTTCCGTCAAAACAGGATCTTCCGGTTTCGGCAAAGGCAGAAGCGCCGGCAGAGACGATACAGCGTGAGATAAAAACAGCTGAACCGGTGAATGATGTTCCATCAAAACAAGATCTTCCGGTCCCTGCTAAGACAGAAGCGCCGGCAGAGACAGTACAGCGTGAGATGAAAACATCTGAACCGGTGAATGATGTTCCATCAAAACAGGATCTTCCGGTTCCTGCTAAGGCAGAAGCGCCGGCAGAGACAGTACAGCGTGAGATGAAAACCGCTGAACCGCTGAAAGAAGTCCCGCAAAAACAGGAACATCCGATATCGGCAAAAGCAGAAGAGCCTGCAGAGACGGTACAGCGTGAGATAAAAACAGCTGAACCGGTGAAAGAGGTTTCAACAAAACAGGACCTTTCGGTTCCTGCTAAGGCAGAAGCGCTTTCAGAGACGGTACAGCGTGAGATAAAAACAGCAGAACCGGTGAATGATGTTTCGCAAAAACAGGAACTTCCGCTCCCGGAAAAAGGTGAAGCGCCGGCAGAGACGGTACAGCGTGAGATGGACACGGCTGAACCGGTGAACGATGTTCCGTCAAAACAGGAACGTCCGGTTCCTGCAAAGACAGAAGTGCCGGCAGAGACGGTACAGCGTGAGACGAAAACAGCTGAACCGGTGAAAGAAGTTTCGTCAAAACAGGAACTTCCGGTTTCTTCAAAGGATGAAGCGCCGGCAGAGACGGTACAGCGTGAAATGAAAACCGCTGAACCGGTGAAAGAAGTTCCGGAAAAACAGGAACTTCCCGTTCCTGCAAAGGCAGAAGCGCCGGCAGAGACGGTACAGCGTGAAATGAAAACCGCTGAACCGGTGAAAGAAGTTCCGGAAAAACAGGAACTTCCCGTTCCTGCAAAAGCAGACGCACCGGCAGAGACGGTGCAGCGTGAGATAAAAACCGCCGAACCGGTGAAGGAGATTCCGGAAAAACAGGATCTTCCGGTACCAGCGAAGGCAGAAGCGCCGGCTGAGACGGTACAGCGTGAGATAAAAACCGCCGAACCGGTGAAGGAGATTCCGGAAAAACAGGATCTTCCGGTACCAGCGAAGGCAGAAGTGCCGGCTGAGACAGTACAGCGTGAGATAA
>DAIMGK010000003.1:22362-60733 GCA_036723985.1 Flexilinea sp. | reverse complement strand
CTTCCGGTACCAGCGAAGGCAGAAGTGCCGGCTGAGACAGTACAGCGTGAGATAAAAACCGCCGAACCGGTGAAAGAGGCTCCGGAAAAATCGGAACTTCCGGTACCAGCGAAGGCAGAAGCGCCGGCTGAGACAGTACAGCGTGAGATAAAAACAGCCGAACCGGTGCAAGAAGTATCGGGAAAAACGGAATATCCTGTTCCAGCGAAGGCAGAAGCTCCGGCAGAGACGGTGCAGCGTGAACTGAAGACCGCCGAACAGGTGAAAGAAGTTTCGGGAAAACCGGATCTTCCCGTTCTTGCAGCTGCAGAAGCGCCGGCTGAGACGATTCAGCGTGAGATAAAAAAAGCCGAACCGGTGCAAGATGCTCCGGAAAAACAGGATATTCCGGTTCCAGCGAAGGCAGACGCGCCGGCTGAGACAATACAGCGTGAGATAAAAACAGCCGAACCGGTGCAAGAGGCTCCGGAAAAACCGGAACTTTCCGTTCCTGCGAAAGCAGAAGCGCCGGCAGAGAAGACGATTCAGCGTGAGATAAAAACAGCCGAACCGGTGCAAGAAGTTCCTGAAAAACCGGATCTTTCGATACCAGCTAAGGCAGAAGCGCCGGCAGAGGCGGTCCAGCGTGAGATAAAAACTGTGGAACCGGTGAAGGAAGTCCCGGAAAAACGGAATCTTCCGGTACCTGCGAAGACAGAAGCGCCGGCAGAGACTGTCCAGCGTGAGCTGAAAACCGCGGAACCGGTAAAAGAAGTTTCGGAAAAACAGGATCTTCCGGTACCTGCGAAGGCAGAAGCGCCGGCAGAGACTGGCCAGTGTGAGCTAAAAACAGCTGAACCTGTAAAAGATGTTCCGGAAAAACAGGATTTTCCGGTACCTGCGAAGGCAGAAGCGCCGGCAGAGACGGTACAGCGTGAGCTGGAAACAGCTGAACCTGTAAAAGAAGTTTCGGAAAAACAGGATCTTCCGGTACCTGCGAAGGCAGATGCGCCGGCAGAGACGATCCAGCGTGAGCTGAAAACCGCGGAACCGGTGAAGGAAATTCCGGAAAAACAGGATCTTCCGGTATCTGCGAAAGCAGAAGCGCCGGCAGAGACGGTCCAGCGTGAACTAAAAACAGCTGAACCTGTAAAAGAAGTTCCGGAAAAACAGGATTTTCCGGTACCTGCGAAGGCAGAAGCGCCTGCAGAGAAAACAATCCAGCGTGAGCTGGAAACAGATGAACCTGTAAAAGAAGTTTCGGAAAAACAGGATCTTCCGGTATCTGCGAAGGCAGAAGCGCCTGTAGAGAAAACGATCCAGCGTGAGCTGAAAGCTGCCGAACCGGTGCATGAGGTTCCGGAAAAACCGGAACTTCCCGTTCCTGCGAAAGCAGAAGTGACGGCAGAGACGGTCCAGCGTGAGATAAAAACCGCGGAACCGGTGAAGGAAGTTCCGGAAAAACCGGAACTCCCTGTTCCTGCGAAGGCAGAAGTGCCGGCTGAGACAATACAGCGTGAGATAAAAACCGCGGAACCGGTGCAAGAGGCTTCGGAAAAACCGGAACTTCCGGTTCCTGCGAAGGCAGAAGCGCCGGCAGAGACGGTACAGCGCGAGCTGAAAACTGCCGAACCGGTGCAAGAGGCTTCGGAAAAACCGGAACTTCCTGTTCCCTCGAAGGCAGAAGTGCCGGCTGAGACAATACAGCGAGAGATAAAAACCGCGGAACCGGTGCAAGAGGCTTCGGAAAAACCGGAACTTCCGGTACCAGCGAAGGCAGAAGCGCCGGCAGAGACGGTACAGCGCGAGCTGAAGACTGCCGAACCGGTGCAAGAGGCTTCGGAAAAACCGGAACTTCCTGTTCCTGCAAAGGCAGAAGCCCCGGCAGAGACAGTACAGCGTGAGATAAAAACCGCAGTACCGGTGAAAGAAATTACGGAAAAACCGGAACTCCCAATACCTGCGAAGGCAGAAGCCCCGGCAGAGACGGTACAGCGCGAGTTGAAGACTGCCGAACCGGTGAAAGGAATTACGGAAAAACCGGAACTTCCAATACCTGCAAAGGCAGAAGTGCCGGCAGAGACGGTGCAGCGTGAACTGAAGACTGCCGAACCGGTGAAAGAGGCTTCGGAAAAACCGGAACTTCCAATACCTGCAAAGGCAGAAGCGCCGGCAGAGATGGTGCAGCGTGAGCCGAAAACCGCGGAACCGGTGAAAGAGGCTCCGGAAAAACCGAAACTTCCTGTTTCTGCGAAGGCAGAAGCGCCGGCAGAGACGGTGCAGCGTGAGCTGAAAACCGCAGAACCGGTGAAAGAAACATCGGAAAAACCGGAACTTCCGGTGCCGACGAAGGCAGAAGCGCCGGCAGAGACAGTGCAGCGTGAGCTGAAAACGGCTGAACCGGTGAAATCTGTTCCCGGAAAGCAGGAACTTCGAACCGCAGCTAAGGCTGATTCGCACAGCGGTATGGTACAGCGTGAGATCAAAACAGCAGCACCGATACCCGCGGATCTTCCCACGGAACATGTGAGTTCAGAAAAAATGCCGATTCCGGGTGATGTGATCCAGCGGGAAGTGCTGCCATCCGGAGAGGTTCAAAGAGAACCGGACGAGGATATCCACTCACTTCTTGCTTCACTTCCGACGCATTACGAAATGCCGAAGGAACAGGTCGAAGCGATGCGCAGCGGCAAGGCATTTACCCCGCCACAGAATCAGTCTTCCGTGGTTCAGCGGGAACCGGATCCGAAAGCGCCGGAGGCGAAGCATGAAGAGCGAAAGGAAAATAAATCAGCCTTACCGATTAATGCTTCTGTACAAAATACGCTGCAGCGGGAACCGCAATTCGTGCTGCCGAAAGCCGGGAATAATAATGTCAGGAAAAATCAATCTGAAACCGGTACAGTACAGCGGGAAAGCGCTTCACGATCTGCTGCCCCGCTGCCATGGACATTTACCGGTCCGGGAAATTTTGGCGGACGAAATTTCGGACAAAGCGGTTATAATCATAATCAAAGTTCAATTCCGGGTCTGGGAAGCGGCGGGGGGCAGCCATTCGGTCTTGTTCAGCGGGAAATGGATGACACGGAACCGCCGGATACTCAGCCGGAATCTCCGCAGCCGGAAAGAACAAATGAAGAGCAGCCCAATCCGCAATCAGAAAAAGAAATGAAAGAAAAACTCAAAAAAGAGTTATTCCCGGAAGTGACGGCTCATGATCTGGATCTGTTAGCGGATAAACTGCTCCCCCGGATCAAGCGTATGATGCGGGCTGAGATGGAACGCAGTTTGTTCAGATGATCCGGGACGGGATCTGTAACGAACAAAAGACGGGAAATGAATGTAAAAAAGGTAGTGTGCAGCGATGGCGATAGAAAAAGCAAAACTATATCTGGATTTCTTGTACATCGGTTCGGTGATACCTATTAAGTGTGTTGAATGCCAGTTCAATCCGACAGAACTGACGATATCACGGACAGCATCCTGGGAAGGAAAACCTGTGCCGGAACGCGACTTTCCCCGGACCGAATTCAAAGGGGGCAATTCCGCGACATACAGCCTGGCCCTTTTTCTGGATGCTTATGCCACCAGCGAATATGAGTCAGATAAAACCAAAGTCAAACGGAAGGATATCCGTAAAGATGTCAATGACCTGATGGCCTTTAGTCTTCGTACATATGGTTTTGGTGTTCCGTTAGCTTATCCCTTTCTCGGCGAGCCGCCCTCGGTACTTTTTGTATGGGGCGGGATCAAGCTGTTCCGTGCGGTCATGACAAGTATTACTGTCAAATATACCATGTTTGATAATAGTGGCATCCCGACAAGGGCAACTGTCGATTGTACCTTCATGGAACAGAGTCATCCTCTGGATATACTTCCGGCGCAAAACCCGACGACTCGTACAGAAAACCGGCAGACGGTCCGCGTTTCGCAGGGGGATCGGCTGGATCTGATCGCAAATAATTATTGCGGAGACAGCCGTTTGTGGCGGGCTATTGCGCAGGAAAATGACCTCGATGATCCGTTTAACCTTAAACCGGGACAACTGCTGGCGTTACCGAATTTGAAAATATAATTATCAGGGGAACCTCTAAAAACTCATCGGCGGGGGTATGGGGGCTGCAAGCCCCCGGAAATCTCTCGAGGAGAATCAGAGAAAAAATTCTCTGATTCTCCTCGAGACAGAATAAAAACAGACTTTTTAGAGGTTCCCTCAGGTATCGGGCTGATTGATGTAAGTCTGAAGGGAGGAAAAACGGCACTGCCGGTGATAAGGTATGAAGACAACTGTTGATGTACAGATCGGAGCGATCCCGATGGCACTGCTCTTTCAGGTGCTGGAGGAAGTTGTTGTCGACCAGAACTATTTTCTGCCGACAGAATTTACGATCCTGCTGCACGACCAGCGCGGACCGGTTCCGGGTACATTTGTTTATACGGATAATGTACTTGCCATCACACTGGGTACTTCAGTAAAGATCTCTTTCGGACATACGACCGGACCGACACCGATCATAACATCCAACACACTGGTGGATGGGGAGATCACTTCTATTGAGCCGATCTACGACGGAGGTGAGGTTTATCTGCGTATTCGCGGCTATGACCGGGGACACAGGCTGACACACGGAAAGGCAACGCGCACATTTGGGGATGGAAACCCCTATGGCTTGGGGATCGGAGATTCTGATATTGTCAAAAAAATCGCTTCCGATGCCGGGCTGAGCGCCAAAGTTGACGCGCTTTCATTGATGGCTGTCAAATATAAATATGTAATGCAATATAATCAGAACGATTGGGATTTCCTCTGGACACGGGCTAACCAGCTGGGCTATCAGATTTATGTCGAAGGAAAAGACCTGCATTTCTGCCCCGCGGGCAGTTCACGGGCGAAAATTGATCCGTCGAAACTGGATTTCGGCGGAAATCTGACCCGATTTGAACCGCGTGTAGCTGCCATGGGGCAGATCACTCAAACAGAATCCTATGGATGGGATCCGAGTCAAAAGAAGAATGTGAACTCTTCGACGATGGTGGAACTTTCATTGAGCGGTACGAAAGCACTTGCCAATACAATACCCGCGAATGCACAAATGAAAACCGCTTACAGCAGCAAAGCAAAGGATTTCGTTATTGAACCGGGTGCGGTATCTACATCACAGGTAAAGGCTTATGCGGATGCCGCCTTTTCCAGGGCCTCCTCCTCCTTTATGCAGGCTTATGGAGAGATCGATGAAGGGGATCCTTTCCTGGTGGCAGGCTCAACGGTTATCGTCAACGGACTGGGACTGCGTTTCACCGGGAAATATTATGTGACAGAAGCCCGGCACGTGTACAGGCATGGTGCTTACCGCACATCTTTCTCTGTGACGGGAAGTATTCCGAATACTTTCCGCAGTCTGATCCTTGGCGCGGAAGCTGACCATACGCTCAACCGTATGCCGGGAGTTGTGACAGGTACCGTGACTTCGAACAATGATCCGGAGAAACTTGGCAGGGTACAGGTGAAATACCCCTGGATGCCGAAGATGAACGGTTCGGAGCTTTCTTCCTGCTGGGCGCGTCTTACTTTTATCGGCGGAGGGGCGGATCGGGGTATTGTTTTCCTTCCGGAAGTCAATGATGAGGTGCTGCTGGCTTTTGAAAACGGTGACATGAGTTCCCCGTATGTACTTGGTGTGTTGTATAATGGTAAAGATAAACCACCAAAAGGTGTGGGAGAACTTGTCGACGGCGGTACAAAAAAGGTCAATGAACGTGTGATCGTTTCACGTTCAGGGCACAAGATCATCCTTGATGACAGTTCGGGAAAAGAGAAGATAACCATTCAGGATAAGACTGAAAAAAATAAGATTGAGATTGACTCTTCGAAAAATGAGTTTAAAATTATTTCGGAGGGAAAACTCGATCTCCAGTCAAAAGGTGATATGACAATTACGACAGACGGAAAGCTGACTGTGAAATCCAAGCAGGATTTTTCTGCCGAAACCGACGCGGGTATGTCACTGAAAGCGCAGAAGGCTGTTACCGTTAATGCCACACAGAAGGTCGATATTACCGGGAATCAGTCAGTTTCGGTTTCCGGTAATCAGAAGGTCGAGCTGAAGTCCGGAACATCCGGACTGACACTGCAGGCTGCCGGAGCAGAATTAAAGGGCGTGAAAGTGGATGTAAAGGCCAATACCATGCTCTCTTTGAATGGTTCAGCCATGGTACAGATCCAGGGCGGAATAGTAAAAATTAATTAATAATGAAGAATGAATAATGAAGAATGAATGTATCTATTCAGGCCTCCGTACTTCCGGTCTTGACGTTACTTGTTACCCCGGGGTATGGGGGTGGGGTTACCCCCACTTTTCCCCAGGTGCGGTGTCACGACGCTGCAAAAAACACGAGAACGCTTACCCGCACCGGCACACGAATACCGTGGGTCTGAATAGTTACTAAAAATTAATGAATAATTTTTTTGAAGTTATAGATTTCATTCTTCAGTAGTGTGGAGGTTTTATGCCATTTCCTGCCGCAAGACTTGGTGATATGACGGCAACCGGCGATGTCATTACCGGGCCGGGCGCTGCCACAGTTTTGATTGAGAATGTGCCTGCCGCCTGTATGGGCGATCTGGTCTCAGGGGCAGCCTGTACCGGCTCTATCACCGTCGGCAGCCCGACGGTCCTTATCATGGGACGTCCGGCGGCGCGCGTGACCAGTACGGTCGTCGGTGTGAATCCCGCAACCGGCGTTCCGGTCACGACCGCTGTTGCGAAAGGCGCGATAAAGACGATGATCGCCTGAAAAGGACGGATGAAACATGATCAATGAAGATAAAAAATATATCGGTACGGGATGGAGCTTCCCCGTGGGGACAGACTCCTCAGGAAAAATAAAACTTGTTTCCGGAAGTGAGGATATTGAACAGGCGATCCATATCATCCTGGAAACCTCACCGGGAGAACGGGTCATGCGTCCATTGTTCGGCTGCCGGGCGCGGGAAATGGTTTTTGAATCGATCCATCCGGAAACCATGACACTGATGGCGGACGCGGTGAAGCAGGCGCTGACCATGTGGGAACCGCGTATCATTGTCCGCAATGTATTTGTGGAAAGGGATGTTAAGGTGCCTACAGCGCTTGTTTGTAATATAGAATATGAGATAAACGCGACGCATGATAACAGAAATATCGTGCATCCGTTCTACATTGACAAGGAACCGGAATTAATCTGACCGGTTGGAAGTGGAGGAAAACACCAATGTCATTACCTATTCCGAATTTAGATGATTTACGCTTCCAAAGTGACCTTGTGGATGAAGCGAGAAAGCGTATCATCCATTATTGTCCGGAATGGACTGAATATAACATCAGTGATCCGGGAATCACGCTGATTGAACTCTTTGCCTGGATGACGGAGATGATGGTTTATCGCTTGAACCGTGTTCCGGAGAAGAATTATCTCAAGTTTCTGGAGATGCTCGGTTTTCAGCAGGAACCCGCTAAAACCGCAGAAACTGATATCACGTTCTGGCTTTCAGCGCTGCTTCCTCTCAATGAGGAGGATACGACCGCGGTGATCATTCCCGCCGGAACGGAAATTCAGTCCGCGGATCAGCCGGATCCTGTGGTTTTTACGACTTCCCGGGATCTCCGGATCAATGCTCCGGTGCTGGCTCATCTGCGTACTGAGGAGAATTTTAATCAGAACCGTGTCAGTCGGCTTGGTGTTGAGATATTTCGCCCGTTTAATAATATCCCGCGGGAGGGAGATACATTTTATATAGGATTCAATGACCGCAATGATATCTGCGGTCACATTCTCCGCTTTGAGTTTGAGTGCGAGCCTACTGAAGCGGTCGGTATCCGCCGTGAAAATCCCCCGTGGGTCTGGGAATGCCTGACTGATGACGGCTGGCAGGAGATCAAACCCAGCAGATATGAAGGTGAACGGGATACAACGGGCGGTCTGAATAATGAACGGGGTTCTCTGACCCTTTATACACCGCTGACTTTCACATCTCAGATGCTGCATGGGCTGCAGGGTTTCTGGATCCGCTGCCGTGTCGAACAGCGTGAGTCTGCCCAGGGTATGTATACCGAAAGCCCCCGGGTGACCAATTTGCATGTTTATGCTGTCGGCGCTCAGGTTCCCGCGGCGAATGCGCAGGTCGTGGAGGGGGAACTGCTCGGCGAATCCAATGGGGAGCCCGGACAGCGTTTCAACATGCTGCATGCGCCTGTTTTGTCCTTCAATGATAATGAATACATTGAGGTGGAAGAGATGATTGAAGGGACACAGGTCTATGTTCCCTGGACCCGGGTGGATGATTTCGCCAATTCGGATAAGTTTTCCCGGCATTATATGCTGGATACAGCCCATGGTGAGGTCATCTTCGGGCCTTCCGTACGGCAGCCGGACGGATCAACGGTCCAATATGGACGGATCCCGGAGAGCGGACATCATATCCGTGTCTCGGATTACCGGTATGGCGGCGGAACACGCGGGAACATGCCTCCGAATTCCGTGAACATTATGAACGCGGCTCTGGCTTATGTCTCCAGGGCTTCCAACCTGAATCGTACGCTCGGCGGAAGAGATCAGGAGTCTCTGGAAGAATTGATCCAGCGGGCGCAGCGTGAGATACAGACGCAGCGGCGGGCCGTAACAGCGGCGGATTTTGAAATGTTCGCGCTGAAAAGCAACCGTGCTGTCGCCCGTACACGCTGTGTCACACCGGAACAATCCGGTACGAGCGCTGTTTCCCTTGTGATCGTTCCGGATGTGATCGACTCCCTGAAATACGGTGACCTGCACGCGCTTCATGTTACTGATGAATTGCGCGGGAAAGTGCGGGGATATCTTGATAAATACCGTCTCCTGACGACCGCGCTCAACATTGATGAACCGAAGTATTTCGGGATACGCGTAAAAGCGACGATCGTTCCGCAGGAATTCGCAAAAGATGCTGACGCGGCCACGGAAGTGACCGAAGCGCTGAACCGTTTTCTCTGTCCGCTGAAAGACGATGAAGTTGATGACGAGGAGTCACAAGGCTGGGAATTCGGCAGAAACGTTTTTCATGCCGAGATCGTTGCTCTTATTCAGAAGGTCAAGAGCGTAAAATATGTCCTGGATGCGGAAATTGAATGGCGTCCGGTCAGTCCGATCAACGAAACAACGGATGATTTGGGCGGGTCAAATAAGGAACTCCTCCCGATCGGCAAGATGCTGGATATCCCGGATGATGGTCTGGTATGTTCCCTTGTACATGAAATAACCGTGACGACGATGGAAGACTATGTAAAAAATAACGGAGCTTCATCATGAGTCCGATGGCCATAGGCGGACGGAACCGCTATAATTTTGAACTGGCACTGGACCGCTATGCCTGCTATCCGATGGAGACGGTTGAGCTAACTGTGCGGGTCAGGCTGGAAACACCGATGCGGACGCTGCTTTGCATCCATCTGCCGCAAAAGACGGATATGGAAGAAATCCATATGAATGGAGTGGATGATAATGCTCTGTCAGTCTATACAAAGGATTTTGACGGGAAACTGGTGGTCGTTCCTTTGGCGAAGTATCTTGATCCGGGCGGTTCATCGGATATTCGTATTAAGGTAAAGCTGCATACGATTTCACTGAACCATTACATGAGCTTTTGCGCATGGATGGAAGCGGATATGCCCGATACCACCGGTTTGTTTACGGAACCGCGCGGTTCCCGGTCTATTGACCTTGCCGTGAAAAGCAATGCTGATTACATGCGTTTCCTACCGGAAGTGTACGTCTATGACGATTTTGTCAACCGGTTTCTGATGATGTTTGAAACTTTCTGGAAACCGATCAATCAGCAGATCAGCCAGGTTGAAAATTATTTTGATCCCGACCTTACGCCTGAAGCTTTTCTTCCCTGGCTTGCTTCCTGGGTGGGAATGCACATCGATGAGTCGTTCCCGAAAGAACGGATCCGGCTGCTTCTGAAAAACGCGGTTTATTTCTTCCATTGCCGCGGGACGGAGCAATCTTTGAAGCTCTTTCTTGAGATGTATTCCGGCGGAACCGTTGAGATTCGGGAGCAGAAGGCCCATAATATGACATTGGGTGGTACAATGGGACTTGGTGACAGCCTTGCGCTTGGATTGGAGAACAAGCCCAATACGGTTGCGGTCAATCTGAAAGTCCCTGTTTCGGAGCTGGAAAGGACCGGCTTTACCAAAGAAAAATACGCGAAAAAGATCAATGAATTTATCCGGAACATTGTTCCCGCTCATACGGTCTTCTCGCTGACCTGTAAATTCGAATAATAACTGCATTACGGATAAGGAGAAAAAATGAACGATCAGGTGAAAATAAAGTATTTCCCGAAAACAAGTCTGAAGGCTTACGATGGTATGTCCATAACAGCGGATGTATGGGAAGCTGCTCATAATGAGCATCGTGACATGATGCGGGCACATATGCTTTCGATGCATAAACCCGGCATCATCTGCGGACTGGACATTCACGCGAACGATCCTGCGGATCATTATGTTTTCATCTCTCCGGGTGCAGCGGTTGATGACATGGGGCGGGTGATCGTCGTGGACCAGACGATTGCATATGATTTCGGCGATGAGAATGCCGGTAATTATCTGCTGCTTCTGGGATACGGGGAACATGAAAGAGAAGACCTGCAGACCAAGAACAAAATGATCCAGCATGAGTATATCATCGCAGCCCGGCAGTCCTTACCCAAACAACCGGTTGTCGAACTGGCCAGGCTTACGATCTCTCAGAAAGGCGCGGTCATCCGGGATGCAGTCGACCCGTTTCAGCCGGGTAAAAATGAACTGGATCTCCGCTATCGTTTTGTCAGAAACTTCATCGGTGAACGGATCCGTGTGGCAGCGATCTGCATTCCCTCAGATAATTACGAAGTTTATAAAGGCTGGCGAGTTTTGATGAGTGAGATGGAACAGATGTTGCAGGTTAATCTTGTGGTAGATATGTTCCCTGAAATCGATGAGCGGATGAACAGTTACGATATGGTCTATATCGGAGTAGCTGGTTCATATGATATTTCGGATGTTCAGCAGGCATTGCTGAAAAACTTTTATCAGAATCAAAAGGGGATTATTCTTGAAGGGCTTGATGCGGGAGGCTCAAGCAGTCTGAAACGTGTCGCTGACGAGTTCAAGGCAAAGCCGGTGAATGCGGAAACCTGCCGCTTCTACCACGCGCCGTTTTTCTTCCGGGTCCCGCCGGAACAGATTTCGGAAAAGCATCTCGCCTTCGCGAAAAAATTTGTTTACTGTTCAGACCCTCTGGTCAAACCATGGGGCGGTGAATTGAATGGAAATCCGCTGCCGCGTACAGAGATCCGGACAAATTTAGAATGGGGGGCTAATCTTGTAATGTATTGTGCAAGTTAGATTGATTGCGCGAACTACCAATACAATTTATGAGAGAGAGGAGGCCTTTGGCCTCCTTTTTGCTCGAATAGGCATACTTCATGCAACCATATGGAGTTTGCTCTGTTTCGTTTTAATTGTTTCCGGTGTCTCCGCGCAGTCCGATATGCAGACGATCTGGCAGCTTGCGTATTGGGAAAGCTATGATACAGCCTGCACGATCATTCTTGATGAGGATCGGACGCCTTCCAATGAAGAGATACAGCGGGCGTGCGGCGATGTCCTGTACCAGACCTGGATGACAACGCCGCTCTGCAACCGCAGTTACAGCAAGGATCCGGAGGCTGTCGCCTGCACGGGCCTGTTCCTGCGAAAGGTCGGGCAGAAGAAAAAGGAACAGCCCATCAGTACGTCCCTTATCGATTATCAGGCGCAAAACCTGCGGCAGATCCGCTTTGACGTTTCCAATGTAAACTGCGAACCGGGCTTCCGCTGCGACCAGAAACCGGAGATCCTGTTGATCGCGCACGGTCCGGATAATGACAGCATGATCCGCTCTGTCCATATCCGCATCGCGGCCTATGAAGGGGCCTGTGAGGGCAATGCCTGCCAGATGAGACTCCCTCAAACCGACAATAACGGAGTCTGGTTTGAATATTGGGCAATGGATTCCGATGGGAACCAGAGTGACCATTTCTGGCTGAAATTCCGGGCGATCCCGGCGAAAAACAGCGCGACTGACTATTATTACGATGTGATCGGGGACGCATTCCCGGATGCATCCGCGTACGGATCGGAGGTCTGGTATACATTCCCGTCGGCGGGGGAGGAGATCCCTGAAGTATTGAAAAAACTTCCAACGGTGGATTACCTGGTCACCAAACACAACTACCAGCTGCTGGCGGCAAAACTGATCAAAAACGGTAAAGTGGATTCCTCTTTCTGTCAGAATTACGGGCTGAATCTTGACGGTATGCCCAACGGATGCGGTGAAGAGGTCACCGCGAAAATGGTATTTGATATGCAGAACCAATACGATCAACAGATCTATGAGTCTTCAAAAAGGCAAAAAGTGCCGCCGCGTATCATCAAAGGGCTGATCGGGCAGGAGTCCCAGTTCTGGCCTGTTTCTGATGTGCCTTATGAATATGGGCTCGGTATGATCACGGAAAGCGGTGCGGATATGCTGCTCCGCTGGAATGCTTCCTATTTTTTGAAGCTGTGTATGGAGACATTCCCCGCGGACCGTGACAGCTGTATGAGCGGTTATTCGGGGCAGTCGGATGAAAGGCAGAGCCTGCTGCGCGGTGTGGTGATCACAAAGGTCGGAACGGATGAAGAAATTGAAATGCTGGCTGCCGCGATCAAGGCCTCCGTCTATCAGGTAAATCAGGTCATCAACAACGCGACCGGTGAAAGTCCTGCAGCGGTATCTACATATGAGGATATGTGGAAATTTACGGTAGCTAATTATTATTCCGGCTCCGGCTGTCTGTACAACGCGATAAACCAGGTGACTTTGTATAAGCTCCCGATAGCATGGGAGAATGTACGGCATTATATGGTCGGAAAGTGCGAACTTGCCAATCTCTATGTAGACCGTGTCTACGAGCTGGGAAATTAGACGTCAGACGTTAGACGTTAGACTTTAGACGGTAGATGTTAGACAGTAGATGGCGGTTCACGGCGTTTTTTTATTATCCGCCGCAAAGCGGCTCCATGATCATTTATCAAGCCATGTAAAGGGCACGATGCGGCAGTGAACTTCTAACGTCTTACGTCTCTTATTTTTCAAGGGTCATTTTCAGAACTTCTATTTCCTGCGCTGTCATTCCGCCTGCGCGCAGATACTTCTCGGCGCCGTTTCGGTAGTCATGTCCTTCCGGGTCTTCATCTTCACGCAGCCCGGCGAAGATCCGCAGGAAGGTATCGATAAAAATGGATCTGAACAGGTTATAGCGCGTCGGATCGCTTTTCTTCGTGATCCCGTAATAGTTTTCATATGTTTTCATATAATCGTCAAGCAGCTCACGGTATTCAGCTCCCATAAGAGCGCCCAGCAGGATGCAGACAAATCCGGTGCGGTCTTTTCCTTCCAGACAATGGATCGCGATTGGGAAAGGTAAGTCACAAACCCGGACCAGTCCTTTCGCGAGGGCGGACTGAAATTCTTTCGTAAAATATCCGGAACCGAGTCCCAGCGGGACAGTAAAGCCGGTTTCGTATATGTGTTTCGCGTATGGAGGCATTTGCGTATAGTGATGCCGCAGGGTCTGATCCGATTCCGAGAGGGAGAACGTCGTTTTTACCGAGTGTTCCCGCAGAAAATCATCCACAGCTTCAGGACGGTTCATTATATTGTCAAAGGGACTGGCGCAGCGGTATATCTTCCGAGGGGCGATCTCTCCGACACAGAATTCTCGCGCGTTCGCAAAACTGTCCCGGTCCGGATAATCTCCCCGGTCATTGCTGTAGACGACACTGCGCAGATCCATAACATCTTTTTTCGCGCCTTTCCGGTTCAGCGTGACCGTAACACTGTCACCCGCACGGGTACCTGTCTTCTGTGATAAATTGCCGCAGTTGTAATTGACAGCCGGATGACTGTAACCCGGATAAGATACCAGGACGGGCTCTCCCATCGGAACATAGTAGCCGTTATAATAGGGAATGTTCTCCAGGAATGTCCCGCTGCTGAAGCGAAGGTCCAGTGTATCTCCAAAATCAATGCCCTTTTCAGCAAGTTGTCCCGATGTAAGCTCCAGTTCAGCCCCTCCGAATTCATTGATTTTTCTGATCAGACAGGTAAAAGCAGTCATAATTTCCCTCCTGCCGCTAATCTTACCATATGCCGCTGAAAGACGGAACAGGCCGTTACCGGGATATATAATCCGGACCGGTGCGAGTCAGCGAAAAACGTCTCTCTGACTCAGGCTCCGGTGATCTTTAGAAATAATTTGTTGAAATGTTATAAAACGGATATAATAATATTATCAGGTAAGTCGGTAAAAAAGGGAGCTGCCGGAAGGAAGTCGGAAAGGAAAAAATTTACGTGAAAAATGTGAAATTGACACCGGTCAGTGTGTTCCATTATTTACGGCTTGCCTACAGGTCTGTCCTGCTTATTTGTCTGACGGTCCTTTATTTTGTCCGTAAAACAAGCGGAGAAGGGGACCTGACGAACGCCATTGAGGACCGTCCGCTGATCGTATCGGTGACCTGTGCTGTCTTTGTGTTTGAAATGATCCTCCGTTTCTTTCCGTCCAGACTGGAAAGCCCGGGCTGCCAGAAGCAGTTCGCGCGGAATTATATCAAGTCCGGTAAAACGGATATCCTGATCCAGGATAACAACGGTGTCGTTCTGGTCCTGCTGATCTGGATCTGTTTCAACGCGGTTTGGGGAGCCCTGTATATCAAAGGGATATTTGATGACGGGATCATGCTGATCATCAGCTGTGCCTATTCTGTGTGCGACATGATATGCATTCTCTTTTTCTGCCCCTTTCAGACCTGGTTCCTGAAAAACAAATGCTGCGCGACATGCCGTATTTATAACTGGGATTACGCCATGATCTTTACGCCGCTGTTTTTTGTGGCGAAGCCCTATACATGGAGCCTGCTGGCGCTTTCTGTCGCGCTGCTGGCTCGCTGGGAAATAACGTTTTACCGGTTTCCGGAACGGTTCTCGGATAATACAAATGATTATCTGTGCTGCGCGAATTGTACGGAAAAACTGTGTACGCACAAAAAGCAGCTGAGGACCTTTTGGACCCAGCTGGCAGAGTTTACTGCCGAGCGGAGAAAAAAGCTGTCGAAATAAGATCCGTTGACCGTCGGACTGTCGTTGTCCGGATCTCCGGAATGGGAAATCCGGATCGAAAGCCGGTTTCCGGCTGTCAGTAACATTTTGTCATACCTCCTCTGCCGGAGGTATATTGTCAGATAAAGGAGTTGTTATGTGTAAAGCTGTGCCGGGTAAAGGCGGGGAACATTATGTTCCGTATTCCGAACGTACCGGAAATGAATCGATCGTCTATTTCACACGGGATCTTTCCGCGGAGGGGCTGGAAAAGATCTACAAAAGGATCTGTTCCCCGCTGAAAGGAAAAATTGCCGTCAAACTGCATACAGGGGAACAGCGCGGACCGAACATCATTCCCCGGGAGTGGGTCAGGAACCTGATCGGGAAGGAGCTTCCGGACGCGTCGATCATTGAGACAAATACCTTCTATGAAGGAGACCGCGACACTACGGAAAAGCACCGTGAAACTCTGAAGGTCAACGGCTGGACTTTTTGTCCCGTCGACATCACCGATGAAGAAGGGACCGCGCTGCTCCCGGTGAAGGGAGGCAAATGGTTTACGGAAATGTCTGTCGGCAGGAATATGCTGAACTATGATTCCATGCTGGCACTGACCCATTTCAAAGGCCATATCATGGGAGGATTCGGCGGATCCAATAAAAACATCGGCATCGGCTGCGCGGATGGGAAAAACGGCAAAAAATGGATCCATCAGGCAGAAGGTTCCGATAACATGTGGAGCATCGATCAGGAAGAGCTGATGGAACGCATGGCTGAGTCTACAAAGGCGACGATCGATTTCTTCGGGAAGCAGGTCGTGTATATCAATGTCATGCGCAATATGTCGGTATCCTGCGATTGTGAGGGTGTTGCCGCCGCGCCGGTGGTAACTCCGAATGTCGGTATCCTCGCGTCTGTCGATATCCTGGCGGTGGATCAGGCCTGTATCGATCTGGTGTATGCCATGAAGGAAGAGGAACATCATGATCTGGTGGAGCGCATTGAGACCCGGCACGGGCTGCGCCAGCTGAGCTATATGAAGGAACTTGGGATGGGGAATGACCGTTATCTCCTGATCGATATCGATAACGATGACGTCCGCATCCAGCCGAAGGATGCGGTAAAAGACCTGAAACCATTCCGATACTGACAGAGCCGCCTTTGCTTTCGTGATGCGGTGATCTCAAATGTTCTCCGCGTGGTAATTTCAGGTGATTCAGGCTCATGATACGGCCTGACCGGCGGCAGTTAATGCAAGATGTATGCCCTTTGACAAAATTGAAAGGTGTTTTTTGTCCTCAAAAATGTAACTAATTTTGCCTTTACATTTTGAGAATTATCTGTAAAATAGAATCAAAGGAGTTGACCATGAAAAAGATTTTATTTACAATCCTGTGTATATGCCTGCTGACGGCAGTTTCCGTTGCAGCCGCGGACAATACGGGCGGGTATAAGGTCGAATACCTGAAGAATAATTGTCTGGCGGAAGTTCCGGAAGACGATAATGTTTATCAGTACGGTGAGGAAGTCACGGTTTTGTTCGAACCGGTTCAGTATATGAACAACCTGATTTTCTATGGCTGGGACATGAATAATGACGGTGTGGCTGATTTCGGTTATGCTTACCGCAATTTCACCATGCCGAAGCATGATGTCCAGCTGAAGGCGATCTGCATCAGCCAGTCCTACGCCGCTCCGGCTCCCGGCCCGCGCCCCGGCCCGCATCCCGGCCCGCATCCGGGTCCCGGTCCTCACCCCGGTCCGCATCCCGGTCCGCATCCCGGTCCCGGCCCGCATCCCGGCGGCCCCGGTCCTTTCCGCCCTGCCCCGCCTCCGTTTGGTCCCTGGGTCCGGTAAGGAAATCTAAACCGGCAATAAGTTGAAAATATCCTGCTCTGATCATCAGGATTTTAACTTCAGAATCTCAGTAATTTCCGGGCTTTATGCCCGGAAATTCAATTTAACAGGAGACCGGCGCAATAAGCGTGTGAGTTAAAAAAAGATCCCGGATCCATGATCGGGTATATGGGGGCTGCAAGCTTTCCGAAAAAAAGCGCAGTCAAAATCCGGGAGCCAAATCTTTATATAGAGCAGTGGTTCTTTACGGCTCTTGTTTTGTGTAACATTGGGAAAATCCTTACCGCGCTTTACGAAGAATATAACTGCGCATGCGGGAAAAATATCGGACAGACTGAAATTTTGACACAGAGGTCAGGCTTTTTTGAGAATGGCGGACCTGACCTCTGCGTTTCAACGTTTCGTGCAGAATTTTTCTGTAAGCTTGATGAGCCAAATCGGCAGTTCACTGATGATAATGACCAGGAGGATCATGATCAGCGCGTACGCGTAAATATCCTGGTATTCATTGAAATAGCCGGAACTGTTGATCGCTTTGCCGAGCGAATTGCGGGTCTGTACCAGATATTCGGTGGAAACCACCAGCTTGACTCCCATTCCAACGACATTGATATAAGCCTGCTTCAGGTACCCTGCCATCATGGGCAGGTAAACCGTAAACAGGATCCTGAGGTTGAACCCGCTGTACATGCGGTATACATCGATCAGCTCCGGATCGATCCGGCGGCATCCTTCGCAGGCAGCTTCACTGATGATCGGGATCAGGATCAGTGAGGTGGCGATCACGGGAACACGCTCGTATTTGGTGATGACCATGATAATGACGACCAGGACGATCATCGGGATGGAGCGAAGCATGATCATCAGCGGTTTGAGGAGCGTCCTGATGAAATCACTGAACCCTTCGGCAAGCCCCAGGGTGATGCCGATCAGGGATGAGACCAGAATGGCGGTCAGCAGATGTCCCAGGGTCGTCCGGATCAGTACGTATGTATGAGGTGTCAGGATCAAACGAAAAAAAGCCCTCAGGATCTCAATGACAGAAGGAAAAACCAGCCTGTCATTTTTGATCTGGCCGGCTGCCTGGATCAGGCAGCCGATCAGAATGATCCCGAGGACAAAAGCGAGCGTCTCTTTTGCTTTATTCCGCCCCATAGTAGAAGTCATCATCCGGGACAGCGCCGCCAAACTGGCTCAGGTCAATATTCGCGGTGGTTTCGATCTGCTCTCTGGCATCCGGTGCGGCGCCATAACGGATGGCGCAGTTCGGAATGGCGGTCTTCGCGACCTTGACATTCGGAAGGATCTCCAGTGTGACGGCGGCTTCCGCGGCAGCGTCAAGATCAGAAGAACACTTTTCAATAGAATCTGCCACGGCAGCCAGATACGCGTTGACTCCTTCAGGGTCTTCGGCAATAGTTTCCGCCTTGATGAAAAGCCCCGCCTGTGTAAAGCCGTCATTGCCGGTTGCGGATCTGTAGAGATCATTGACGGCGTAGGCTGTGATGGCTTCGTTCTTCATGCGGGCTGCTGTCAGCGCGGGCTCGGCGGTCAGAACGATGGCTTCCGGGTCGCTGAGAAGCAGGCTCTGTGTGTTGGCTGCCCCCGCGAGATATTCCACACTGGCGGGAACGATCCCGTTTTCAGCCAGGGCAAAGAGGGTTATGGAAGCGTTGATGGTATTTTCTCCAAAAAGAGTGATGGAGGCGCCGTTGATGTCTTCAAGCTTGAAATTTTCCTTTTGGGATGCAATAAAGAGGTTTCCCCAGGATACGACCGCGCCCAGTTTATAGGTGGATTTACCGGCTTTATAAAGTTTGGCTCCCGCGTTCAGCGGCGCGATGATGAAATCCGCGCTGCCGCCGGCAAATTCGGCAGTGATGGTTTCCGGCGCCACAAAGGTATAGGATTCCGGATCCTGTACCGCGAGAGAAGCCAGTGCCAGACCGGGTGCTCCGCTTGGTGAAGATACTTTGAAATTAAAGCCGTCATCGGCTGAGACGACGGTGAACAGGGCCATTATCATTATGATGCCCAGGATCAGTTTATACAATTTGTTCATATTTCATTCTCCTCGTTCCCCATAATTCAACAGGTGAGGAACTCTCTGAGAGTATACATCCCGGCATGGAACTTGTCAATGACCATATCCGGGAAAAGGTGACCGCCGAGAAAGCGTATGAATCTGATAAAGGGCCTGATACCGTTGAAGCGGGGGGATGAGGGAGAAACTCCCGCCCTCTGAAATCAGGCGTGGAGCGAAGCCCGGGAGCTGAAGTATAATTCAGCGCATCGGTTTCTTACGGTTCCCGCCTTCGCAAAAAAATACATATTTGATCCCGCACCTCGCGGAGCATACGATCCCGCTTGCGGAATAAAGTGAGCGCTTATGGCAGATGTTAAGTATCTGTTCAAAACCTGCTGACATGCGTTTTGCCCCGATTCCGGAACATACGTGAACCATCCCCGCTGTCCCGGGCTGACTCATGAAATGTAACCATGACAGCGGAAACTGATACCTGAATTCCGGATGCCGGCTCCAAACTGATATATTCGATTTATAATAGAAATCATGGAACAGAGAAAGCCGGAAATCATTTTTTCCACACTGACAGGCGTGATCATGCTCATTTTTATGCTTGCGTCCCTGACTGAGCGGGAGCTTTTTCAGTATCAGCTGGACCTGGCGGGATTCTCGGTGCTTTTGAGTTTCAGCTCCATGGAATTGCTGATCCCGATGTCTGCCGTTATCGTCGATCTGGGGATGTATCAGACTTTGAAAACACAGCTGCCTGTTTCCAAAGAACAGATCGGAAACCATTTGTTTCTTCCTTTCGCGGTCACGCTGACGATCGGGTTTACCCTGCGCGGGATCCGAAGCGGAATGACAGGGTGGATACTGCTGTTCATTACCGGCGCTTTGCTTTATATGGTCTTATGGTATGAATATGTCGCCTGTGATCCGGCGTCGGCGAGCCGCCCGATCTCGATCATCGTACTGGACGCGCTTTGTTATGCCATCTATTTATTGTTCATCACTGCGCTCAGGGCAAATATTACCCGGCTGGTGATCGTTTTACCGGTCATTTTTATCCTTTGCACGGTGGTAAGCCTCAAGATCTATTCCTTTCATATCATCAACGGGAATATTCCGCTGCTGGCTTTGATGACAGGGATCATCATTGTTTTCGCGGCTTCGGGACTTCATTACTGGCCTGTAAATATCGTTTCTTACAGTTCTCTGATGTTTGTATGGTATTATTCTTTTACGAATTTTGTTATCGCTGCGGATGGCAGTGAACCGACCCGCACAGTGATAAAACGGATGCTCCCTGCGTGTCTGCCCGCAGGCTGCCTGGCGATTTATGCGATGATAAAGTTTTGATAAGGAGACTTATGATGGGTTTGACAGTTTCGCATGTTTTATACTGGCTGGCCGCCTATCTGATCGGTTCGATCCCCTGGGGCTGGCTGTTTGTATGGTTTCTGAAACATAAGGATATCCGGTATATGGGCTCCGGACGGATGGGGATGTCGAATGTAATGCGCAACGCCGGTACCTTCTGGGGTATTCTGACGGCTGTTCTTGATATCCTGAAAGGGACTGCGGCGATCCTTGCGGCACGTTTGTTTGTTCCGGAACCGGAGCCGTGGATGAAGGCTGTGGGCGGCGTGCTTGCCGTACTCGGACATATTTATTCGATCTTTCTGATCGAAAAACGGCGGAACGGAAGATATTACCTGCGTGGCGGCGCGGGAGGACTGACATCCTGCGGCGTCGGGGTCGCGCTGTGGCCCGCGGGGTTCCTGATCTCCACACCGCTGCCCTGCCTGATCATTTATCTCTTCGGCGGATACGCTTCGGTGGCTACTGCCATGTTCAATGTTTTTGCCGCGATCGGGTTCGCGGTGGGCGCGGCGACGGGTAAATGTTCCTGGTGGTATGTGGCTTATGCTCTGGCGGCTGAAGTCCTGGTCCTGATCTCACTGCGGCCGAATTTTAAACGGCTTGCCCGCGGGGATGAGCGGAAAACGTCCCTGCGCATCCGCTGGCGTAAGGAAGACCGTGAAGCAAAAACAGCGAAATGAATGCATAAAGGCCGGGAATAACCAATCGTTTTCCCGGCCTTTATTCAAAAAAGGTGACCGCCGCAAAAGCGTGTGAGTTATATACAGAGCGGCGAAATCTATGCGGGGGTATGGGGGTCAAAGCTCCTGTTCCGAATCTGACCGGACGAAGTTCGTACCTCACGGAACAGGTTAATAGCCCCCGGAAATCAGGCGCGGAAGAAGATTCTGGAAAACGCACGAAAAATCGGTCCCGCGCCGTGCGAAGCATATTATCCCGCCTGCGGACAGTAAAAAAAAGAACCTTTCGGTTCTTTTTTTTACGATCAAAAATCGTCATCCTCGTCATCATCGGGCGGATAACCGTCATCCCAGTCTTCTTCATCACCGTAATTATCCGGTTCATCATCGAAATTCTGAGCCTGCAGGTCTGACGGATCCAGATACGCGAGATTGTCGAAATCATCTTCTTCCGGTTCCGGTTCGTATTCCTCTTCCGTCGGGACCCCGTATTGCGCGATCACCTGTTTATAGATCCAGATCAGGTTGCGTTTGTGAAGGCTTTCCGCCAGGCCGCCCAGATGTACCCGGCTCTTCCCGCAGTCTTCCACATGGATCGTGGCGAGGTATTCGCCCGGATTTCGTTTGATGCGTGCTTTTTCACCGACTTCCTTGAGTTTGTTCAGGTAATTGATGTTTTCCCGCATCGCTTCTTCGATCTCGCCGCGCAGGATGATATCCCCGTGACCCTGAACGATATTTTCCAGCCCCAGCGCGTTGATCTTGGTATATGTGTTGAGAGTGTCAACGTAGTTCCCTTCGGAAAGGGCGGGAATGGGCATGAAGGAGTCTCCCGCGAACAGGATACGGTCTTCTTCCACGAATACGGAAATGCCGTCATCCGTGTGCCCGGGGGTCAGCATGATGATCAGGTTCTTTTTCCCGACCTTCAGCGTGATCTCGCCATCGTCAAATGTCAGATGAGGGATAACGATATGGGAATTCGCGAAAGCGGGATTATCGCGTTTTGTGGCTTCGAGCGCCGCGGCACCTGAGGTCGCGAGATATTGCGCGCATTTGGTATGGGAGATGATCGTTGCTTCCGGGAAAAAGCAGTTTCCCCAGGCATGATCCGCGTGAGAATGGGTGTCGATCAGGTATCGTACAGGAACTTTCAGCTCATTATCAATAAATTCCCTCAGGGCGAGGGTTTCTTCCGGGAGGGCAAGTGTATCTACAACGATGGCCCATTGGGGACCTACGATCACGCCTGCTGTTACTTGTGCATAGAGTTCACTTTGCAGCCAGTAAACATTATCAGATATTCGCTCTCTCTGCATGTTTTATATCACTCCGTACTCGCAATCGGCCTGCTTTTGCCGCTTTCGTAAAAAACATGATATAGGATAGCACAAACATGGAAAAAATGCAAAAATTAGTGATTGTGAATTCGTCATAATTCAATGCTTACTTTTATCAGGATTTACAGGATGATTTTATTGTGATAATAGTGGCCGGTGGTCAGTGGTCAGTGGTCAGGGGCAGGAATCAGGGTTTAGGGGTCAGGGGGCATGTGCCGGCGGTCGGGAGAGGCGGGAGTCTGGGGAGTTGGGAAGTTGGGATATCCGGATCTGGAATGTTGGCTGAATAAAAGAAAAGATCCGCTTCTCGGCGGATCTCAGCACCTCCAGAGAGATTCGAACTCTCGTTTTAACCTTGAAAGGGTTGCGTCCTGGTCCCCTAGACGATGGAGGCACGTTGATTTGTTCCACTTCCTGTTGAAGAAGTTTCAGCACCTCCAGAGAGATTCGAACTCTCGTTTTAACCTTGAAAGGGTTGCGTCCTGGTCCCCTAGACGATGGAGGCTCAACGAAAAAAATAATACCTGAAAAATCGAATTCAGTCAAGAGAAAATGACAGTTTTGTGATTATTAGTTTTTAGTTTTTAGTTTTTAGTTTTTTTTGTTTTTTGATTTTTTGTGGTCAGCAGCCGGTGGACAGTAGTCAGAATTCAGTGTCAGGTGTTTGGTCTTTGGTCAGCGGATGAGGAAATTGGTCCAGTCACAGGATCTTTCAAGAATGCTGACGAATACGGTCAGGCCGTCGATGTCGGTCCGGTCAAAACGGCTGAGCAGGGGGCTGTCGATGTCCAGCACGCCGACAGGTTTGTTTTCATGGCGGATCGGGACGACGATCTCGGAGCGGGAACGGCTGTCGCAGGCGATGTGCCCGGGGAAAAGCGCGGTGTCCGGAACGCATTGGATCCGATCTTCTTTCACGGCAGTCCCGCAGACTCCTTTCCCCACCGGAATGCGGATGCAGGCTGTACGTCCCTGGTAGGGGCCGAGGATCAGGGTATTGCCGTCCAGCAGGTAAAATCCCGCCCAGTTGATATCTGTCAGGGCTTCGTTCAGCAGCGCGGCGGCGTTTGCCAGGTTCGGGATCACGAACCGCTCGTCTTCTGTCAGCGCTTTCAGCTGCTGATTGACGATGGCATACATTTCTTGTTTGTTATCCGGATAATTGTTATCGATCTCTTTCATTTCTTCTCTTCTTTCTCAGAGTGGCTGACTTCGAATCAGGAGGTTGGGGGTTCGACTCCCCCCGGGCGCTGCTGATCTTGCCGTACATATTGTATCTGTTATGACGCGTAACCGTCACCGTACGGCGGGGTCTGAACCGATACATCCTATATTATAAGCTGATTGACCATGATCTGCTTTGCCTGTATATGAAACGATACTCATAAACTACTTTTTTCCCATCTTTTCGGAAAATGATGGTATACTAATCGCATGCCCTCATAGCTCAATGGACAGAGTGACTGACTTCGAATCAGGAGGTTGGGGGTTCGACTCCCTCTGGGGGCGCAAAAATTCAGCCGATTTTGACTTGTATTAGAGCCATGACCGGCTGATTTTTTATGGAATGATGCGGGAACCGGCGGAAATCCCGGATGTTTGGGCAGGTCGGGAAGAATACCGGGTGACCGGTTTTTCGTATTCCCGGGATCTGTCACTCCAGAGTCAGTGAACGGCAGGAGCCTGTCTTATATTTCGGTGCCCGCCATCCGGCGGCCCGGGCTTCTTCTTCGGTGCAGAACCAGCGCTCGCCTTTCTCTTCATCGATCTCGGTTTTGTCATAGTCGCGCCAACGAGGACAGTGATAGATATGGTCCCCTTTGCTGTTAATGTTGCCTTTGATCATGCATCCTTCACGCGTTACAATCCCGAACAGGTCCATGCAGACCGGACATACGGGGTCTTCCGGTTTTATCTCCTGCAAGTCCGCAGCCGTGGCGGGCAGGATGGCGAAAAGGATCATAAGGAGTGTAATAAGGATAATTCGTTTCATGGTGTTTTTCACAAGTACGGGCGTATTGTTAAAACTCCGGCGTTTCCGGATCATAGCCTTTGATTTTTTCATTATACACCCATATCCATTCATCCTCATCCGGTTTTTCGGTCATGGCCGCCGGGGCAGCATACCGGAAAGGTCCGGAGTCTTTCTGAGACGGGATCACAGGTGATCTGGCTTATCCGGGGGGGACGGTTCCCTTCGGAAACCGTCCCCTGACATGAAAAAAATCAGAAAAAAATTGGTTGTCATAATTTTTATTAACTTCATTGCTTTAATACGATGAAGTGATATAATGATGAACAACGAAAACAAAGTATCGGAAAGATACTAAAAAAATAAAGAGAGGTTGATTATGAAAAAAATGTTATTCGTTCTTGTTGTGATGGCTTTGACCGTCTGTGCTTTTGTCCCCGCCATGGCTAAAGGTGACCGGCTGGAACAGATCAAGGAAAAGGGTTATATCGAATTCTGCACGGAACCCTACTGGGCGCCGAATGAATTCATTGATCCGAACAAAACCGGCGATGAACAGTATGTCGGTTCAGATATCGAGCTCGCGAACCTGATCGCCGATCGGCTCGGAGTAGCATTGAAGATCAACCCGCTGGATTTCTCCGCTGTGCTTGCGGGAACGGCGACGGGCAAATGTGATATGGCAATCTCAGCCATAGCCTGGAATGAAGAACGTTCGATGGCTATGCGGCTTTCCAAGGGCTATTATTATGAAGATAAAGATGAAGATGACGGCTACGGTTTTCTGGTCCGTGCGGAAGATGCCGATAAATACAAGACTATTGAGGATCTTGCCGGCGCGACCGTGATCACTCAGTCCGGTTCCGTCCAGGAAGGGTACTACAACAAGTTCTGCGGCAACGCGAAAGAATTCAAGCTGGTGGCGAACATGACCGATGCCTATCTGGCGGTCGCCAATAATAAAGCAGATGTATGCATTACCGCGATCTCTTCCGGCCGGCTGTACGCCGAAGCCAACGGCGGGCTCTTTATCCCGGATTTCAAATTCGATGTCGATCAACAGGAAACAGGAACGGTCATCGCCCTGCCGATGGATGGCACCGAATCCCTGATGGAAGAGATCAACGCCGTGATCGATGAGATCCTGGAATCCGGACAGTATATTGAATGGAAAGATTATTACGAAGAATACGCTAAGACCCTCGGTTTATAAGCAGGAAAAAATGCGGATACCCCGGCTGAGACCCGCCGGGGTATCCTTTTGGAAACAGCCTGCCTTTCCCTCAGCGGAAAATACGGACCGGCAGGTGAAGAGTTATCGGAAGGAGAATAGTTTTGGAGAAAATCATACGGCTCTGGAATAAGTATTACATGACATTCTGGAAGGGCCTTTGGGGAACGCTGTGGATCTCCGCGCTGACCGTCCTGTTCGGAACGCTGCTGGGAATGCTGATTGCCCTGATGCGAATGGGAAAATCAAAGATCTTACGTGCTTTCGCGGATATCTATGTGGAGATCCTGCGCGGCACACCGATCCTGCTGCAGCTTTATTTCTTCTGGATCGGGCTCCCGAAACTGATCCCTTACGAACTGACGGATACCCAGTGTATCCTGACGGCACTGATCATCAATTCCTCGGCCTATATTTCGGAGATCATCCGCGCCGGTATCAGCGCGGTGGACAAAGGACAGTGGGAAGCAGCCCGTTCCATCGGCCTGACGGAAAGCCATGTAATGACCCGGATCATCCTGCCGCAGGCGGTGAAGAACATCCTGCCGGCGCTCTGCAATGAATTTATCTCCACTGTCAAGGGAACTTCGCTGGCATCGGTTTTCTTTGTGGGAGAACTGATGACAGCACAGCGGACGGTCCAGTCAGCGACTTTCCTCGCACTGGAATCCCTGACGATCGTCGGCATCATTTACTTTGTCTTGAACTTCGTTCTTTCGAAGATGCTCATTCTTTTGGAAAGGAGACTTGCTATCAGTGACTGACGAAATCATCCGTACGGTAAACCTGAAGAAAAACTTCGGCAAGCTGGAAGTCCTGAAAGGGATCGACCTCACTGTCATGAAAGGGGAAGTGATCTCCATCATCGGACCATCCGGCGGAGGCAAATCAACTTTCCTGCGCTGTCTGAATCTGCTGGAGATCCCGGATGAAGGAAAGATCTTCTTCGAAGGCACGGACATCATGGAGCATCAGAAAGATATTTCCAAATACCGTCAGCGGATTGGGATGGTGTTCCAGAATTTCAATGTTTTTCCCAATCTGACGGTCCTGGACAATATCACCCTCGCCCCGATGCTTGAGAGAAAAGTCCCGAAGAAAGACGCGGTGGAGGAAGCTATGGGTCTCCTGAAGCGCATCGGGCTGGAAGACAAGGCTTCGGAATATCCCCGCAAGCTGTCCGGCGGACAGAAGCAGCGCCTTTCCATCGTTCGCGCGCTGGCGATGCACCCGGAAGTGATGCTTTTTGATGAACCGACGAGCGCGCTGGATCCGGAAATGGTGAAGGAAGTTCTGTATGTGATCGGTGATCTGGCGAAATCGGGAATGACGACCCTGGTGGTCACACACGAGATGGCTTTTGCCCGTGAGATCTCGGATCGTGTGTTGTTTATCTGCAACGGTGTGATCACGGAAGAAGGAAATCCGGAAACGATATTCACCTGCCCGCAGGATCCGGCAACGATACGTTTTCTGAGCCAGGTCCTGTAAACAGAGTTCAGAGTGCAGAGTGCAGATATTTGATACTATTCAGAACAAGGCAGAGAGGGCGGAGTCCATACATTTCAGGGCAGGTCCCGCTGACCCGCTCCGTTTCGGGAGAATAAGGTTCTGAATAGATACGGAATTTTCAGCGGTCAGCGGCTTGTGGCCGGCGGCCGGATAATCACAGAAGAAGACTGGAGAGAATATGAGTCAAATTGAAGAAATCAGAGAAGATGTCGCGAAAAAATCAGACGCCGCTGTTGAACTGGCGAAAGAGATATGGAGTTTCGCGGAGCTTGCCTATAAAGAAACAAAATCCGCCAATGTGTTGATCGACGCACTGGAAAGAGAAGGCTTTAACGTGGAACCGGGGATCGCCGGGATCCCGACAGCCTTCAAAGCCACGTATATCTGCGGGAACGGGAAACCGGTGATCGGATTTCTGGCGGAGTATGACGCGCTGGACGGGCTCAGTCAGGAGGCTGCCAAACCGGAACAGTGCCCGATCACGCCGGGCGGATCCGGGCATGGCTGCGGACATAATCTGCTGGGAGCCGGCGCATGGCTTGCCGCGGTCGCCACGAAGGATTATCTTTCGAAAAATAAAATGAACGGTACGGTCATCCTGTTCGGCTGTCCTGCCGAAGAAGGGGCAGGCTCTAAACAGTTTATTGCCCGGGACGGCTATTTTGACGACGTGGATTTTGCCATAACCTGGCATCCGGCGTATACGAATTGCGTTCCTTCCCGCTGCAGTGTGGCGATCATGGGCGCGAACTTTATTTTCGACGGGATCGCTTCCCACGCGGGCGGCGCTCCGCATCTGGGCCGGTCAGCGCTGGATGCCTGCGAACTGATGAATGTCGGAGTGAATTATCTCCGTGAGCATATGATCGATGAAGCCCGTGTCCATTACGCGTATTCCGACGCCGGCGGGACCGCTCCGAATGTAGTCCAGGGACACGCGGTGATCAAATATGAAGTACGAGCGCCGAAGGTAAAGCAGATGAAGGAACTCTTCACGAGGGTGACTGATATCGCCAAAGGCGCGGCGCTGATGACCGGAACGAAAATGCGTTACGAGATCGCCATGGCATTTTCGGATTACACGCCGAATATCACACTGTCGAAGGTCATGGACGAGTGCCTGAAGGAATGCGGCGCTCCGGAATGGAGTGATGAAGATTATAAGCTCGCTTCCCAAATGCTGCGCAGCTATCCCAAGCAGACGCAGCTGACGATCAATGAGGATATCGCGGAGATCTTCGGGGATGATGATGTGGAAAAGATCATGCGGCGGCCGCTGGATACCACGATCCATCCTTTTGATCCGACTGATAACCGCTACGAATCCGGCTCAACAGATGTGGGCGATGTGGGGTACGCAACGCCGACGATACAGCTCCATATCGCGACAGCCTGTCTGGGCAATGTCGGGCATACCTGGCAGAATACGGCTTTCTCCTGTTCACCGATCGGCTTCAAGGGAATGCTGAAAGCCGCGGAAGTGATGACGCTGACTGCTCTCCGGATCAGTGAACAGCCCGAGCTCATCCAAAAGGCTAAAGAGGAATTGTTTAAGAAGAACGGCGGTGCTTACCGATGCCCGCTGCCGGATTATATCCAGCCGCCCATCGAAACATATTGAGAAAAGACCCGCGGGAGACACTGCCCTTCCGGCAGTGATCCCGCGTGAGTACTTTAACATCGCATTTCATAATCAACAGCCCGCGGATGATTTTTTCATCCGCGGGCACTTTTTTATCGGGACTGTCCTGTCAGGTTCGGCGGAAAATGGGACAAAATCACAAACGGCTTGAATGATGGTACAATAGTTGCAGAAATTAAGCTTGAAAAGAATTAAGACCGAAAGCCGATGCAGGAGAAACCGATGAAGAACAATACCAATATCCTCCTTTCCACGAATAGGAAAAGACAGATCATGATCGTCGATGATGAAGCCATCAACCGGGAGATCCTGGGCGCATATCTCAAAGATGATTTTGAGCTGCTGTTTGCAGGCGATGGATCTGAGGCGATCGGTCTGATTCATGAACATAAGGACACACTGTCCCTCGTTCTGCTGGATCTGCTGATGCCGGTCATGTCCGGGAAGGAAGTGCTGAAGCAGGTCCGTGAAGATCCGGAGATCATGCACATTCCGGTGATCGTGATCACGTCCGACCAGGAGTCGGAAGTGGAGTGCCTGAACCTGGGCGCCATCGATTTTATCCCGAAACCCTATCCGCAGCCAGATGTTGTGATGGCGCGTGTCCTGCGGACGATCGAATTATTTGAAGACCGGAAAATCATTCAGTCAACAGAACGGGACAGCCTGAGCGGATTATACAACAAAGAATTCTTTTACCGTTACGGAGAGAAGTTCGACCTGCACAATAAGGAAAAGGAGATGGACGCGGTCCTGATCGACGTCCATCATTTCCATCTGATCAATGAACGTTTCGGAAAAGAATACGGTGATGAGCTTCTGCGCAGCATCGGCAGGACACTCCTGGACTTTGAAGAAAAATCAGGAGGGTTTGCCTGCCGGAAAGAGGCTGACAATTTTATGCTCTATAGTCCCCACGGGGCTGATTATCAAAAGCTCCTGGCCGATATGCTGGGGAACCTGTCAAAGGATGTTGACGATTCTCTGGAGGACCGTATCCGGTTTCGTATGGGCGTTTATCCTTCCGCGGATAAATCACTGACGATCGAACAGCGCTTTGACCGCGCGAAAGCAGCCGCTGATTCCATACGCGGCAGCTATCAGAAAATGATCGGCTTCTATGATGAGGCGATGCACAAGAAAGAGATCTATGCCGAACAGCTGCTGGACGATTTTGAAACCGCGCTGCGGGAACATCAGTTCTGTGTTTATTACCAGCCGAAATATCATATTCTCGGAAAGAAACCCGTACTCTCCAGCGCTGAAGCGCTTATCCGATGGAAACATCCTGAGATCGGGATGATCCCGCCCGGTGTTTTTATCCCGCTTTTTGAGGAGAACGGCCTGATCCAGCGCCTGGACAACTATGTCTGGGAAGAAACAGCCCGGCAGATCCGGGAATGGAAGAGCAAATATGAATATTCGGTCCCTGTTTCGGTGAATGTATCCCGTGTGGATCTGTACGACCCCAACCTCCTGTCTGTTTTTGAAGATATCCTGAAAAGAAACCGGGTGAACGGTGATGACCTGCTGCTCGAGATCACTGAGTCAGCCTATACCCAGGACTCAGTCCGGATCATCGATGTGGTGAGCGACCTGCGGAAAACCGGTTTTCATATCGAAATGGATGATTTCGGCACCGGCTATTCTTCGCTGAACATGATCTCCCAGCTCCCGATCGACGCGCTGAAACTCGACATGATGTTTATCCGGAACGCTTTCAAGGAAGGCGGCGACACCCGTATGATCGAAGTGATCATGGATATCGCCAATTACCTGGCGGTCCCGGTGATCGCGGAAGGCGTGGAAACCGAAGATCAAATGCGGTCCCTGCGGGCGCTGGGCTGTGATATCGTTCAGGGTTATTATTTCTCCAAACCGGTTCCGGCTGAGGAATTTGAGACATTCCTTCAACAGCACAATAAGGATATGGTCGAGACGAAGGAAATCGAGACCGCCGAGAAAAAGATCTCGGAAGAAAAAAGGCTCAAAGAGATCACGGAAATGTATGAACAAAGCCTCACGGATGAGGAATCACCTGAGGATAAGCTCATTCGCGATATTGAGGAGAATCAGAAAAAAGGTATACAGCTGCAGACGCTGAGCATCATATTTACGGTGATCGCGTTCCTGACAGGGATGGCTCTCTTCCTTGCCAACCGAATGGTGATCGAGGGCTATAAACGAATGGATGAGGCCAGCGAACGTTATATAACCGCCCGGCAGGCTGCCTCGGATCTGGAGGGCGTGTCTGATTATCTGACAGACAATGTCCGCAGCTTTGTCGTCAGCGGCTCGAATAAATATATGCAGAATTATTTTGAGGAGCTGAATATTACCAAACGGCGGGAAAAAGCGCTTTCCGATCTGCAGGACTTCCTGCACGGGGAGGATCCCGAGGCTTTCGAAAGCCTTTCGGAAGCGCTGAGCCTTTCCAATGAACTCTGTGACAGAGAATACCTTGCCATGCGGCTGATGCTGGATTCGGAAGGATATGATCCTCTTAATATGCCGGAAGCCGTCGGGATGGTCAGGGTGGACAATGAATATAAAACCTTACAGCCGGAAGAAAAACGGGAAAAGGCCCGTGAACTGGTGTTTGACGATTATTACATGGATTATAAAACGCGGATCCGTGAAAATGTCAGTAAATGTACGGAGATCCTGATCCATTCCGCACATCAGGAATTGGAACGGGCACTGAAGGGAATGGACAGGCTGCTGGAAGTCCAGACAATACTGACCGTCGTAATGCTGGCTGTCGTTCTCTGCCTGGTCGGTGTATTGATAGAATATGTCCGGAAACCGTTGTCCGCGATGGTTTCGCAGATGAGCCGGCAGAAACCGATATTACCAACCGGCGCCGAAGAGCTGCGTTATGTCGCCCGGACATATAATCAGATCCTTTGGGAGAATAAAAAGATCCAATCCCGGCTATCATATGAGGCGACGCATGATGTGCTGACCGGCTTGTATAACCGCGGAGCGTTTGAAATGTTTCTGCAGAGCCTGGGAACCGGTTTTATCGCGCTGGCCATTATTGATGTTGATCACTTCAGAACAATTGAGAAAGAATTCGGACATGTCATGGGTGATGAGTCGCTGAAGCGGGTCGCGGAGATCCTGACGCACAGTTTCCGTAAAGTGGATGTGGTTTGCAGGATCGGAGGGGATACATTTGCGGTGATCGTACCGGATGCCGATTCCTCAATGCAGTCGATCCTGCGGAATAAGATCTACCTGGTCAACAGGCAGCTGGAAAGCCAGAGGAGGGATTTGCCTTCCGTCTCGGTCAGTGCCGGGATCGTTATTTCTGAAAAACGGAAACCGGCCGCAAGTCTGGTCAAAGACGCGGATGACGCGCTGATGCAGGCCAAGCAGAGCGGTGAGGGGCGCTGTGTGATCATCTGAAACAACACTCCGGAAAGGAGTCTGAAATCAGGGATCTCTTATACAAGCTGATTTCAGTTTGCGCTCTTTGGACGAAACAACCAAAAACGGCTTCACAGGATAATAATACTCCTGTGAAACCGTTTTCTGTTATGCGGCGAAAGCTTTTGATATTTATTGCCGTGTCCATATCACCGATGACGGTCGGCTTGAATGATCTGCAAACGGGAAAAAACGGGCTCTGAAGGCAAATCGCTGCCATTTGGAGCGATCCCGATCGCGGCAGCAGCCAAAGGTCCGGCATTCGGCCGCGGCGGCGCTGCGTTTTATAAACAGTCCTCTCTGAATAACGGGGATATCAGGTTTACTCTTTGATGAGAGTTCTGTTTGATCAGCGGTATTTCGAAATCAATTAAACAAAGAGGCTGTCGGTTGGGACAGTCTCTTTGTTTCAGAAAACGGATCAGTCTCAGGCGCTTCTGCGGAAACGGCGGACCTGATTTTTCAAACGGGATAAATAGGAGGTCTGATTAACCTGCGGGATCAGGTACATATCCGCGAATTTCCAGATCCGCTCCCAGTATTGCGTGTAATCGACAAACATCGAATAGCCGTGGCTTGCACCCTTGATGATCAGCAGTTCTTTGGGACATTCCGCGGCTTCATAGATCTCATATGCCATTTCGACCGGGAAAAATTCATCCCGGTCCCCATGAATGAATAAGGTCGGTGTATGGCTTTTTGCTGCCTGATTGACGGCAGAAGCTTCCGCAAAAGAATATCCCGCGCGCAAAAATGTGACCGTGCTGGCGGAAAATGTCAGCAGGCCTGCCGGGACACGCCATTTCTTTAACAGATAGTTGCTTTCATCGGTCAGCCTGCTGTACGCGCTGTCCGATATGATGCAGCGGACGTTTGATGGCAGGTTTTCTTCACCGCCTGCCATAACGACCGCATCCGCACCGGTCGAAATGCCGAAAAGGACGATCTCGGCTTTGGGCTGTTCCGCGGTGATCTGCCGGCACCACTTGACAACATCCATCCGGTCTCCCCAGCCCAGTCCGTAAAAGCTGCCTCCGGAGCGTCCGCATCCCCGGCATTCCGGGATCAGGATATTGAACCCGGCTTCATAGAAGGGTTTCGCGAAAGGAAACATGGCTGCAGCGGCCTGTCCGTATCCGTGGACCGCAATGAGCCAGCGTTCCGAATTCTTTGGCTGAAGAAAGCAGTAAGCATTCAGACGGGTCCCGTCATATGCCGTGATCTGACGCTGTGTTATCGGGGTCTTTTCTGCCCAGGCGAGTGTCTCTTCGGAGAGATCCATGCGGATAAACTCCCCGACGCTGACGGATTCTTTATGCTTTTTCAGCGGCCCGAACATATAATTCGGGTTTCTGTTGATCACATAGTCATATAAAATGTTTCCTGCTCCCACCATTGCTGCCGCACCGGCTGTTGTGATCAGGAAAGTCTGTTTGATTTTGTCATCCCAATTCCGTGTCATTTTTCATCTCTCCAATTCTTAAGATTAAGTATAATGCAAAAATCACATGGAATAATGTGTGTACATGAAGATACTGTTACAGAGCTCAGCGCTCAGAGATGGCGGTGACCGGACCTTTGGCTCAGAATTGAGCCGGGTATGACAGGCACTTGAAACCGGGGCAGGCGTTATGAATATGTGGAAATTTCCATTTAATCACGGGATGGCGGACGAAAAAGCCTGATGTGATACGCCTGCGGGGCTTTATGATTTTGGATCGATACAAATAATCATGAATTTTGTATGAATTTGCCCAATTTTTTCTTAATGTTAAAAAATGTGGTAGAATAGCATCTTGTTGGTTGAAAAACTGAAATAGAAAAATATTTGCAGCTGAAACAATGCTGAAAAAAGATACGAAAGGAATTGTATAAAATGGCAAAATGTGAAGCATGCGGTAAAGTGACGACTTTTGGACACGCCAAAAGCTTTTCCCAGCGTACGACAAACCGGGCGTTCCATCCGAATCTTCAGCGTGTAACCGTTATTGAAAACGGCAGAGCGGTGAAAAAGACATTGTGCGCCAAGTGCATTCGTAACCTGGCGAAGACTGCAAAATAATTTGTTTATTATCCGAAACACAAATAACCGGCGTTCAGCCGGTTTTTTGTGTTTCAGGATCTTTGTGCGGTGTCGTCAGACATAAGACGTCAAATGTCAGATGCAGGGCTTTTAGTGGTGGATCCGGTTGGGGCGATGATTGAAAATATCCGTCCGGGGCAGGGGACAGACGGTATTGTTTTTCAATTCAGAAAACTGCCCGGAAAAAAATCCGGAGGCAGTCAGCTCCGGTAATGAGCCGGGCCGTCTTCCTGTCATGACTCATAGCGGATGAAAGTAGAGAATTTCTCTGTTTTGTCACAAATTCCTCTCATTCGTATTGAAAAAACTTGTTTTTGAGTACAATAATAGCGATGAAGTTGAGAGGTATCTCTCCTGCATGATCACAATATCGTTAATCCATGGTAATGAGGCTTAGTTATGCTCGTACGTGAAAGAATGATATCTCCCGGAACGCAGATTTTATCAAGCCTTCCGATTGAAACTGCAATAGAGATTTATGAACAGTCCGGAAGTACATGGCTGCCGGTTGTAGATCTTGAGGGCAGACTGATAGGTCTGATCACGCTTACCGAAGTTCAAAAAGCGAAAGAAAAGCTTTCCAAAAGCGGCAATACATCAGAAAACGGAGAACCGTTAACGGCTCAGGACTTTATGGCCCCGAGATTTCTTTATGTTACGGAAAAAACGCCGATCGAGGAAGCCGCGCGGATGATGATCGATTATGATGTTCCCGAACTGCCTGTTGTCAAGGATAATTATTATACGGGGATCATCTCAGAACAGATCATGCTCCGCATTCTGATGGAGATCACCGGCGCCCGCAAGCAGGGCATCCGCCTGATGGTGGAAATGGAAAATAAAAACGGTGAGCTGCTGAACCTGCTGGAATCGATCCGGGATCAGAAAGGCACTGTGCAGGGTATCTGCACATACTGCACGCAGGAAAATGAATATCTGATTGTGACTATGCGTGTAGACGGCGTGGATAAATACAATCTGAAGCAGGAAATTCGAAATCTCGGATTCAGGGTCATCGATATTCGCTGATATTATAATTTTGGGTTCCGCCCCATGGGCAGGCGCCGGATCGTTATTGATTTTGGCTTTTTCCGGTATATCTTCACAGGTGATATACCGGATTTCATTTTAATTATCAGAGCTTTTGTCCGGGCCGGTTTTTCTCTGCTTCACCTTTGCGGATTTCCCGCTCCGGCCCGGCGGCAGTTCCGTCCTCTTCTATTGTTTTCTCAGCCAGCGTATCGCGAGGGCAGGGATATCCCGCACACTGCCTGAATGTCTTGTGCAGCGGGGAATGGAATTGATAAATTCCTGACCGTATCTTTTGGTCGAGATCCGGTTATCCATGATAATGACGAGGCCGCGGTCCGTTTTGGACCGGATCAGCCGCCCGAATCCCTGACGGAATTTCAGTATCGCTTCCGGAAGATTGTATTCCCCGAAAGAATCCTCAAAACTCTCTCCCCGTGCCGCGATGATCGGGTCGGAAGGCACGTCAAAAGGCAGCTTCGTGATCACAACAACGGAGAGCGCGTCACCCTGGATGTCGACCCCTTCCCAGAAGCTGCGGGTCCCGAGGAGGATCGCCTTTTCCGTATTTCGGAAGGTCTGGAGCAGTGCGGAGGGGGACACGCCTTCCCCCTGCTCGAATACGGTGATCCCCGCTTTATTCATTTCCGCGGAAATGTCATTGGATGTCCGTTTGAGCTGCGCGTAGGATGTAAAGAGGACCAGCGTCCTTCCGCCGACTGTCCTGCAAAGATTGATCAGCATCTGATTCAGAACAAATTGCGCGGAGGGCATATTGGGCGCGGGTATATCCGACGGGGTGCAGAGCAGGACCGATTTTTCATAGTCGAAGGGTGAACCGACGCGAAGCTCATCGGCATCTTCCGCAGCCAGACGTTCGCGCATATAATCAAAGTGTTTGGCGGTGGTCAATGTGGCGGAGGTCAGGATAACACATTCCTTATCATTCCACAGCGCATCCCGGATCATTGGCCCGACCGACAGGGGGGCGGAACAAAGCATGAGCCTTGAATTGGTCCCGGACAGGTCGATCCAATAGACCATTTCCGAGTCCGGAGTCATGAACATGGCATCCAGCGTCTGATATGTCTCTTTCAGCTGATCGGTGAGCCCTTTGAACAGCGCGTTCAGTTCATCGGTGTCCTCGTCCGGATCATCTTCCTGCAGTTCATCAACTTTTTTCGCGATTTTCGCGGCCTTTTTCAGGACAGAACGCATGAGCGTTTCGCAGTTGGACCAGATGATCTCGATCTCATCCCAGCCATCCATGGAACGTGTTGCTTCTGTGAGCCGGAGCTGCTGGCCGTAAATGCTGAGCGGTTTCTCTTCCCTTGCCTCATCCATAAAGCTGCGCAGGCAGTCAAAGAGGTTCTTCAGTTCCGGGTTCAGATCTTCAGCCTTCGCGGTGAGTTTTTCAGCGATGGTATGGAGTTCTTCGTAACTCTCATCGGTAAGTTTCGGCTGGATATTTACCAGCAGCCTGCCGGTATATCCGCTGTTGACAGTGCCGATCTCCTGCAGCAGGCGGTTGATCTCAAAAAGCGAAGTCCTGAAGCTGAGCGAACCGGTGGCTGCCGATTCCAGATGGTGCCCTTCGTCAATGATCAGATAATGATATTCCGGGATCACCCCTTTGGCGTAGACCGCATCTGCCAGCAGCAGGGCATGGTTGACGATGATGACATGTGAATGCTGTGCCTGCGCGCGGATGCTGTAAAAGGGGCATTGATTATTCTTGCGGAACGGACAGAGATTGGGCCGGCATCCTTCGTTTTCGGCGGAGATCCGGTTCCAAATATCACCCTCGACCGGCCCGTTGATGTTGATGTCTCCCCTGTCTCCGCTGCCGCCTTCATACAGCCATACGAGCACCTTGCCCAGTACCCGCATCTCTTCCGCGGTGGAAGCCTGGTGGGTCTGCATATTGACGAAGCGCCGCGGACAGAGATAGTTCCCGCGGCCTTTCTGGACCGTAGCCCTCAGTTCTGTCCCCAGGATCTCTTCCAGTTCCGGGATGTCTTTATGGATCAGCTGATCCTGCAGGTTGATCGTGTTGGTTGAGATCACGACCCGTTCTCCGTTTTGCATTGCCCACTGGAATGCCGGGATCAGGTAGGCAAAGGATTTCCCCGTACCCGTACCGGCTTCGATGAGCATATGGTGCCCCTGCGAAAAGGCGTTGCTGACGGACTGCAGCATTTCGATCTGTTGTTTCCGCGGCTCAAAACGGGCAAAATGCTGACTGAATGCCCCGCCTTCGGAAAGGATCTCCGTGAGTTTCTCCGTGTCCAATTCCTTCGGATACTGCTCCGGTTTCATCTCATACTGCTCACCTTCCCATTTCGGCGGAAATACGGGCAGTTTGAAGCTTTTTCCGGCGGAAAAACGTTCGCCGGACCTGATCCGGGATGAATAAACTTCACGGAGGGGACCGATCCCCACCCAGGGGGAAGTCCCGGCAGTATTGATCAGTGTGGAAAGAAGTTCAAATGGCAGGGAATATGCCTTTTCGATCAGCTTATTGTAAAGCTTCATCGTCATAGTACAGTCGGCAAGCGCCCGGTGTTTGCCTTCCGCATCGATATTGAAATACTCCGCGAGCGCCGAAAGCTTGTAACGTCCTGCACGGGGAAGAAGAACGGCCGCGAGTTCGTATGTATCCGTAAACGGGTTTTTTGTCAGGATCTTGTAGCGTCTGAGGAAGGACAGGTCAAAAGTAACGTTATGCCCGACGATGGCATCCGAGCCGACGAAATCGCTCACTTCTTCCAATACATCCATAATGTGAGGGGCGTTCGTGACCATGGGATTGGTGATGCGGGTAAGCTGGGAAACCGCGGGCGGAATCGGACGGTCCGGATTGACAAAGGTCTGATATGTATCCAGTACTTTTGCACCGTCGAACCGGATCATTCCGATCTCGATGATCTTATCCAGTTTCATATCCAACCCTGTTGTTTCAAGATCCAGCACGATCATGCTCATGTTTTGCCTTCTTATCCGCTTTCCGATCTGT
>DAIMGK010000003.1:0-22352 GCA_036723985.1 Flexilinea sp. | reverse complement strand
CTGTATTTTCCGGCGATCCTGTCAAACGGCGCGGAGTTCACTCTTTGAGTGCTGCCCGCCCATAACGATATGGTGGCATTTTTCCGCATAAATATCGGTCGATACGGAAGAAAAATGCTCCCTTTCGGACCGGTACGCCGCTGCAATTGATCCCCTTCTAATTATAAGGGAAAAAGCCCGTGTTTGTGGTTTGGAGTTCAGGTTTTATGCAGATGTCCGATGACCGGCGTATATTGACCTGACAGCTTTATCCGATATCTTCGACAGCGCTCCGGACGGACCTTCCATCATTGCTGAGTTTCTTATTGATTAACCGTTAAATGGGATTTATTCTGATAATCGTGCTAAAATAGAATTAGTCTGTATCGGTAACCGGTCAGATAACTGTAAACAGGGCAGAGAAAATGATACAAAGTTATGACAAGGTCATCATCGGAGCGGGATTGTACGGTCTTTATTCCGCTTTATATTGCTGTAGAAAAGGGCAGCATGTCGCTGTTCTGGAATGTGATGATGATACTTTTCAGCGTGCCACTTATATCAATCAGGCTCGGGTCCATCAGGGCTATCACTATCCCCGTTCGATCGCAACGGCCATGAAATCGGCTGGTTATTTTGAACGGTTCAACAGGGATTATTCTTTCTGTATCAATAAAGCTTTTGATCAGATCTACGCCACGTCCAGCCAGTATTCCTGGACGAACGGCGAACAGTTTATCAAGTTCTGCAAAGATGCCCGGATCCCCTGCAAAGAAGTTCCTGCTTCCAATTATTTCAAGCCGGGAATGGCGGACGGTGTATTTCTCACTCGGGAGTATACATATGACGCGCAGATCCTGAAGGATTACTTTTCCGCGGAACTGGAGAAATATCCGGGAAAGGCCGAGCTCCATTTCGGCCTGAAGATCACAGCCGTTGAAAATGAAGGCGATGCCTATGTTATCCGTACGGAAGACGGGAAAAGCTTCCGTTCCGGTTTTGTGATCAATGCCGCGTACGCGGGAACGAATGGGATCCTTGACCTGGCAGGTTTTGAAAAATTCCGGATCAAGTATGAGCTGTGCGAAATTATTTTATGCGATGTCAATGAAAAACTGAAAAATGTGGGCCTTACCGTGATGGATGGCCCGTTTTTCTCGATCATGCCCTTTGGAAAAACCGGGCTGCATTCACTTACCTCCGTTACATTTACACCGCATACCGCATCTTTTGAACCGCTCCCCGTGTTTAAATGCCAGCAGAAAAGCGGAGGTTACTGTTCTCCTTCTCATTTGGGCAACTGTAATCTGTGTGTCGGAAAACCGGAAACGGCTTTCCCCTACATGTCAAATCTTGCGCATAAGTACATGCGGGATGAATTTCAATTTACGTACAAAGAAGCCCTGTTTTCCATGAAACCGATCCTTTTGAGCTCTGAAATCGATGATTCAAGGCCTACTGTGATCAGAACGTATTCGCAAAACCCTTCCTTTATCGGTGTGCTGTCAGGGAAGATCAATACAGTGTATGACCTGGATGAGGTACTGGACAATGAGTAAAGAAAAGAATTTTATTTCCTCGGTAATTTACGTGCACAACGCGGCGGACAGCATCGCTGAATTTTTGAGAATGGTGATAAATGTTATGCAGGAAAATTTCGAACACTCGGAGATCATCTGTGTAAATGACTGCTCAGAGGACAACAGTGTCGAAATCATCCGGGAAACAGCCAAAATTGCCGAAACTGTCAGCGTATCCATTGTTAATTTGAGTTGTTTTCACGGCCTGGAACCGGCTATGAATGCCGGCGTCGATCTTTCCATTGGTGATTTTGTCTTTGAATTTGACAGGCCGGTCTGCGATTTTGACGGGAAGCTGCTCATGGATGTTTACAGCCGCTCACTGCAGGGTTTTGATATCGTCAGCGCTTCACCCGAGAAAAAGGAGCGGTTCACCTCAAAGCTTTTCTATAAAGTCTTTGAAAGATATTCGAATATGTCATATAAAATGACAACAGAACGTTTCCGTATCCTGAGCCGCAGAGTGATCAACCGGATCGGATCAGCCAACCGTTCGATCCCTTACCGCAAGGCTATCTACGCTGCCAGCGGGCTGAAGAGCGATAATATCACCTACCGGTCGGCAGGGGTTTCCGATCCGATAGACAAAAAGGAACAAAGATACCGCATGGATCTTGCGGTGGACAGCCTGATCCTTTTTACGGAGCTGGGATACCGGTTTTCGATCTTTATGACGGTCATGATGATGATCTTGTCCGTTTTTATGATCCTTTACACGCTGATCGTCTATTTCTTTATTCATCCGATAGAGGGATGGACTACCACAGTCCTGTTCCTTTCCGCGGCGTTTTTTGGCTTGTTCGGAATTCTGACCATCATCGTCAAGTATCTGCAGATCATCCTCAATATGATCTTCAAACGCAGGCAGTATACCTTTGAAAGCATTGAGAAAATTTCGTAAGCGGCAGCCCTTCATATGTGCTGCCGGAGTGCGGTTCGGCAGAAAAAAACGAATAATTACGGAGAACAGTTGAAAGCTTTAGTCGGTTATACAGGTTTTGTCGGGAGCAACCTTTTTGAAAAAGGCCAGTTTGATGCCGGATATAACTCAAAGAATATTGATCAGGCTTTCGGTACAAACCCCGACCTTCTCGTTTTTGCCGGGCTGAGAGCGGAAAAATTCCTCGCCAATCAGGATCCCGCGAAGGATATGGAGATGATCCTGGAAGCGGAACGGAATATTTCCCGCATCGCGCCCGGAAAGGTCGTTCTGATCTCCACGATCGATGTTTATAAAAAACCGGACGGCGTTGATGAAAGGACGCCGGTTGAAACCGATGATCTGCATCCGTACGGTCTGAATCGTTACCGTCTGGAACAATGGATCAGGGAAAGATATCCGGACGCGCTGATCATCCGGCTTTCGGCATTATTCGGGAAGAATATCCGGAAAAACTTTATTTATGATTATATGAACGTGATCCCGTATATGCTCAAAGCCGATAAATTTGAATCACTGGCAGCGGAAGCACCGGAATTAAGAGGTTATTTTATTCTGCAGGAAAACGGGTTTTACAGGGCTGATGTTCCGCCGAAAGACAGAAATCATGTGAAAGAGATCTTCCGGCAGCTGAATTTTTCCGCTTTGAATTTTACCGACAGCAGAGGGGTCTATCAGTTTTACCCGCTGGAGCGTCTTTGGGACGATATCGAAAAAGCCCTGCGGGAGGGAATACGGGTCTGGCATCCCGCCACGGAACCCGTCCGGATCAGTGAACTGTATGAGTATCTGACCGGAGACTGTTTCTCCAACGAATTGCCCGGGGTCCCTCCCTATTACGATTACCGGACAGTGTACGCGGATCTGTTCGGCGGCGCGGACGGTTATATTGACAATAAAGAAAATATCATGCGCAAAATAAAATTATTTACGGAAACATATCATGCTGAAGAATAAGAAAACGCTGTGGTTTGCGATAAGTACTTTTGTGATCCTGGGCTGTTTTTTGCTGATCGGCCCGCTGGACGTGTTTACGCATGGATTTTTCTGCCGGGAAATCGATCTTAACCAGATCCCGGAAAGCGATCACTTCGAAAACATTTCCTTCGACGGCAGTGAATATGAATTTAAATTTTCTCCGCAAAAGAAACATCTGGCGGGGTTCGAGATCTATCTGGAAGACCAGCCGGAGGATAATACCGGTACGCTGACCATGCGTATCACTGACCTGCAGGGCAATACAGCGGATTTGATCCGTGTCGATCTGTCCAAAGTGAAAAATAACCGCTGGTATAAGGTCTATACAAATGCTGCATTGAAAAAGGGCGCGGTTTACCGGATGATCCTGTCCGCGGAAGACTGTGCGGCGCTGCCGCGTATGCTGGCTGTAGATCCCGATTATCTCCCCGAAGAGACCGCTGAAGGGAATATTGTGCTGGCTTATGGGTATCGGGAGCCGGTTTTTACTTTTGAAAATAAAGTTATTATTTCAGTGTTCCTCTTTGCGGTATGGCTTTTCCTTTGTGTTTCACTTACGGATATAAAGGGGAAACGCTGTATCCTTCCTGCCGCGTGGCTGCTGCTTATGACATCTGTCCTGACCTGGAATTATATGTATTACTCAATGGATGATCCGGAAAATACTCCGGACGGGTTCTTTGATATCGGCAGCGAACTCCTGGTCACAAGTGTCCTCTATGCCGATCAGGGACAGGGGTATTACATTGATGACGCGGATAAAGGGTACAGCCTGGGTACGTATTATGACCTGAAGGGACGGCTGACGCGTTATGATCTTGCCTATGAAACGGGCGGGGACTGGCTGAAAGGTTACGCGAGGAGCGGGGACGCGGTCATCGCTGACCAGAATATATATACCGAAAAGGTGCTGAAAGAGGGCGGCCGGATCCGGTTTCAAAACGGGGATGTTTGTGAGATTAGAAGAGTGACCGTCCAAAACGGAAAGACGGTTGCCGGGCTGGATTGTGAAAAAAAGATCTCTCCGGAAAGGAACGGCAGCCTTGACAACGCCGTTTTTTATGACAGCAGCAATGAACAGCTCCCTTCCTGCCTGCTTACGGCTTATAAAAGCCAGTACGGCCTGCAGGGAAGAGTGTTCCGCTTTCTGGGCAGATATATAGCGCCGGAAGAAGTCATTTCTGTCCTGTATCTGATTTGCTGCATGTCAGCCGCGCTTGTTTTTTCGGTTATTGTGCTGCTGGCAGCCGGGAGATATAATAAACGGTTCGCAGGATGTTTCTTCGCTGTGTTCTGGCTGTCTCCCTGGATCATCATTTTCGCGAAAAATCTCTATTGGGTGGAATTCACCTGGTTCCTTCCGATGGCTGTCGGAATATTCGCGGACTGGAAAATCAGAAATACGCCGTGCCGGCTGATCAGTTACGTTTTGGCTTTCCTTACCGTCCTGCTGAAATGCCTCTGTGGGTATGAATATATTTCAACGATCATGATGAGCCTGATCGCCTTTCTTCTGATCGATTTTATCCTTGCGGTGCTGAGTAATGACAGGAAAAATACAGCCCTTTATTTTCGTACGATATTTGTGATCGGCGTCATGGCTGTTGCCGGATTCGTTATGGCGATCCTGATCCATGCCCCGCTGAAGGGCGGCGGCAGCGTTATCAGCGGGGTCCGGAATATCCTCACCCAGGATGTCCTGCGGTCCTCATCAGGGGCGGATTATAACGATTTCGGAGCGAGATACTGGCCTTCTTTCAATTCCTCTGTTTGGGAGGTCCTCTGCTCTTATTTCCACTTCTCCACGCCGGTCATTACCGGGATCCCGGGCAGCCTTTTCCAGCTGCTCTGTGTGACCACGCTGATGCTTGCCGGCTGTGATGCGCTGCGGAAAAAGTCTTACTCCGGCCTGATCCGGTATCTGGTGTTCTTTGGAACGACTGTTTCGTGGTTCTGCCTCGCGAAGTCCCATTCCTATATCCATATACATCTCAATTTTGTCCTCTGGTATTTCGGCTTTGTCCAGATCTGTCTATATATTCTCCTCGAAAAGTTCCTGGAACTGATCCGGACCGGCGCGCCGCAGGGAGAAAGGGATGCCGGAAGATGAATCTCTCGATCTCAAATATCGGCTGGCCGGAAGAACTTGACTTTGATGTCTATGGGCTCATGAGGAAATACGGCTTTTCCGGCCTTGAAATCGCGCCTACACGGGTTTTTAGGAAGGATCCTTACGGAAAGACCGAAGAAGCGTATGAATGGAGCCGGAAGATCCGGACGACATACGGTTTTTCGATATCTTCCATTCAGGCGATCTGGTTCGGCAGACAGGAAAGACTTTTCGGACCGGAGGAAGAAAGGCTTTTTCTGGCCGATTATACAAAAAAGGCAATTGACTTCGCATCCGCGATGGGCTGCGGAAATCTTGTTTTCGGCTGCCCCAAAAATCGGATCATACCGGATAACGGGGATCATGGGAAGGCTGTGGCCTTTTTCCGGGAACTTGGCGATTATGCGGTTTCCAGAGGAACGGTTCTTGGCATTGAGGCAAATCCGCCGATGTACCAGACGAATTTTATCAATGATACAGCATCCGCGATAGCGCTGATCGAACAGGTAGATTCCGAGGGATTTCTGTTAAACCTTGATGTCGGAACAATGATCGAAAATCAGGAGGATCTCAGTATCCTGCGGGGAAAGATCCATATGATCAATCATATCCACATCAGTGAGCCGGGACTGAAGATGATCCGGAAACGCAGCCTGCACAGCGAACTTGCCGCGTTGTTAAATGAAGAAAAGTACGAAAAATTCATATCGATCGAGGTCGGCCTCCAGAAAGAAACCGAAGTTCTCGGATCCGCCATGAAATATATCAGTGAATTAATGGGATGAAAAATGATCTACGAAAAACAGAGCGGTGTGCCGCGGTTTGAATGCACAGAATATCATGAGAAAACAAAAACGTATGCTGTTTTGATTCCGATCATCAATGAAGGTGAGCGGATCATAAAAGAGCTGGAGCGGGCACGTGAATACCATGTGGCTGACGCGGCGGATATCGTTATTTGTGACGGCGGTTCCACGGACGGCAGTACGGATCCTGAATTGCTGCAGAAACTGGAAGTCAATACACTGCTGGTAAAGCGGGATGAGGGCAAGCAGGGCGCACAGCTGCGCATGGGCATATGGTGGGCGCTTCAGCGCGGCTATAAGGGGATCATTACGATCGACGGCAACAACAAGGACAGCATTGAGGATGTGCCGAAATTCATCGAAAAACTGGAAGAGGGCTATGACTTCGTGCAGGGCTCACGTTTTATCAAAGGCGGCAGGGCTGTCAATACCCCGTTCGTCCGAAACATCGCGGTCAATCTGATCCACGCACCCGTCATCTCTTTGACGGCCCGTCACCGCTTCACGGATTCAACAAACGCCTACAGGGCTTATTCGGCCCGGTATCTGACGGATGAACGTGTTCAGCCGTTGCGGGATGTGTTTATGAGCTATGAACTGCTCGCCTATCTTTCCGTCCGGGCTTCCCAGCTCGGATTCCGGGTGTGCGAAGTTCCGGTCACCAGGGCTTATCCGAAAAACGGAAAGACGCCCACAAAGATCTCCTTTTTCAAGGGCAATCAGGAATTGCTGAAGATCCTTTTCAAAAATGCCCGCGGTGATTACGCTCCGAAGGAAAAACGAGAAGGATGAAGTTTGGCAGCAGACGGCAGACATTAGTTTGGCGCTTAGCGCCTAATGTGTCTCCGGATTCAGGACATAAAGTTTGAAGACATAATCAAGAAGAAAGGAACAGGCGGAGAGATTTTCATTCCGTGATACTGTCTCTGAATTCCAAACTCATGAATAAGGATCCTGAACCTGCGGTGACAGAAACACACATCTCAACTCTGGACTCTCAACTCTGAACTCTTAAAAAAAGGGGGTCATTTTTTTTAATCTTTTGTTGGTCCTTGTGAAAAAATGAGTTATAATTTGCGGGTTGTAGATTGTAATTAGCGGGAAATCACTTGATTGATGCCCTGTGAAAGCGGTTTTTCGAAGCGTTTTTGGGAAGCCTTTCGAAAGACCGGAAACAGGGATGACGGAACCCAAGCAAGCAGTTTTCCGTGAATAAACCGGATTGCAGCCGGTCAGGAAACTGAAAGGAATAGTAATAAAGATGGCTACCAAACGTACTTATCAACCGAAAGTTCGACGTCGTGTTCGTGTTCACGGTTTCCGTGAACGTATGGCAACTGCCGACGGCCGCAATGTTTTGAAGCGCCGCCGTGCCCGCGGCCGCTATAAGTTGACCGTTACCGCGAACAACAGCCTGAAACGTCTCCGCTGGTAATTCGTTTTTATTCGTTGATTTAGCAAGTTCGGTTATTGACAGCGAGTGCCGCGGTGGATAGAAGTATACGTCTGAATCATACCCTTGATATTCAGAAAGTCAGACGAAATGGAAAGTCCATCGGGCACCCGTTTTTTGTGTTAATTCATCTTCAGGATAAGACCGTTGAAAGCGCTCTGGTTGGTGTGATCGCATCCAAAGCGGTGGGCGGAGCTGTTGAAAGGAACCGCGCCAAGCGTGTTCTGCGCTCAGCGGCAGCCGCTCTGCATGATCATATCGCGCCGGATTCCATGATCCTGCTGCTCGCACGGCAGCCGATCCTGGATCACGATACGCCTGAAATAACCGAAATTCTTGCCGGACAATTGAAAAAAGCGGGAATTTTCCGCGAGATATCTCAGGAGTAAACAGCCACTCTGTTTTGTGGACCCATACGAAATATCAGAAGAGAACAGATCGACCGAAAATGAGCCGGTCATTATCCCGGAGCCGCGTTTGCGGGATTTGCCATTTAAGCTGATGAATCTTCCCAGGTTTTTTTGTCTGGGGCTGATCCGGCTTTATCAAATGACGCTTTCCCGTCTGCTTCCGGAAAATACCTGCCGTTTCTATCCGACCTGCTCCCATTATGCGTATCAGGCGATCTATAAATACGGTTCCCTGCGTGGTGTTCCCATGGCAGCGTGGCGTCTTCTGCGGTGTAATCCCTTCAACCCCGGCGGATATGATCCGGTTCCGTAACATCCGCGGTATAAGGAACATTATGAAAAAAAATCAAATCTTTGCATTGGCTCTGCTGTTTTTATGTGTACTGGCAGTCAGCGCATGTACAAGCAGCAGCGCTTTGAACGGCAGCACGAGCTGGCCCGGACTTGCGGCGGAAGACGATATCGTTTATACCGCAAACGGCGGCCTGGTCGAGGCAGTTCAGAACGGCAGCAAACTTTGGAGCTATCCGGAATCGGTAAATAACCGTGTCGGATATTACGCGGCTCCTGCTGTTGATGAGAAGTATGTGTATGCGGGTACCTATACCAATCAGCTGCATGTCATCAATAAGGCTGACGGTACGCTTGCCGCGTCGATCGAAGTCGGAAACAACAAAAATAAGATCATTGCTTCCCCTCTGCTTGCGGAAGGCAGCGTGATCGTTCTTTCCAGCGGCGGCATGGTAAGTTCTTATCCGACTGACTTTTCAGGCGCCGCAGTCAGCCCGAACTGGCAGACTGCAACGAGCGGCGAGGTATGGGTAAAACCGGTTTATTACAACGGTATGATCTATGTCGCGTCCATGGATAAAAAAATGAACATGATCAATGCCGAAAGCGGTGCGCTTGAGAATTCCATCGCGATTTCCGGCGCGATCATGAATGACCCTGTGCTGAAGGATGGAAAACTGTATTTCAGTACTTTGGCCAAGGAAGTAGATGAGATGGACCTTTCCACCGGTGAGATCCGGACGATGCTGACCACTAACGGTGAGATCTGGGCTTCTCCGCTTTTGATGAATGACAGACTTATCGCGGCGGATATGAGTGGATATGTATATTGTATAGACATTAAAACCGCAGAACCTGTCTGGACAACCGATCGGCTTACTGAGGCAAAATCGGGTTTTATCGCTTCTCCCATAGCGTTGGATGAAGAAACGATCCTGCTCATCGATGAACTGGGCGAGATCATGACTTATGATCTCGACGGAAAATCAGTCGGTCAGCGGACGATGGGACAGTCGGTTTATACCACTCCTGCCCTGCTGTCAAACGGCAGTTTTGCGATCCTTCCTGTCTCAGCAGACGGGCAGATCAAAGTCTTTACGCCGGAAATGAAAGAGGACTGGGTGTATGTCCGCGCTGACAGTAAAGCTGCCGATAAAGGCAAAAGCACGGAAGAAAGCAAGGAGGCGAAATAATGTGGACTTCATTTGTTAACCTCTTCCTGAACCTGCTTCTGTTTATTTATAAGATCGTCGGAAATTTCGGTGTCGCGATCATCATTTTCACCGTTTTGATCAAACTGCTGACGCATCCGCTGATGCAGGCGCAGATCAAGAGCTCCAAAGCCATGGCGGAAATGCAGAAGGATCCGGAATATCTGGAGATGATGGAGAAGTATAAGAATGATAAAGAGCGTCTGGCGCAGGAACAGATGAAGATGTACCAGAAAATGGGCGTCAATCCGACTGCTTCCTGTCTGCCGACAATGATTCAGCTCCCGATCATCTTCGCACTCTATCAGGCGATCATCGCGGCGATCGTTTCGACCCCGATGGGTATGGTGGATCTGATCAAACGGGTCATCCCGAGCTGGATCAAGGTCTCCGAAGTGTTCCCGATCAACCCGAATTTCCTGTGGATGAATCTTGGAATGCCGGAACGTCTTATGATAGGTAATGTCGGTATTCCCGTGCTGGCGATCCTGGTGGTACTGACGACGATCCTCCAAACGAAGCTCACTCAGCCGGAAACACCGAAAGATGACAGCGGCGCGAGCGCTGCCATGATGTCCGGTATGATGAACATTTACATGCCGCTGCTGATGGGTTTCATGGCGTACAGCCTGGCATCCGGCCTTGCGTTGTATTTTCTGATCTCAAATATCTTTACGATCTGCCAATATGCCGCGCTCGGTACGCTGCATTGGGAAAACCTGAAATTCTGGGAAAAGAAAAAACCTGCCCCGAAACCGGTAAAACGTTCAGCCGCCGCACCGGCGAAAAAGACGGAAACTTCTTCCGCTTCCGCTCCGGAGAAATCCGAAAGCAAACCGAAGGCTTCTGCCTCAAAGACGGAAGATGATGACGCGGTCTTTTCTCAGAAGATCGACTATCGTGAGTTTAAGAACCATAAAAAACCGAAAAAACAATAAATATTGGAAGAACAATGACATCAACATCTTTAGAATATATTGCCGCGACCGCGGATGAAGCAATTCATAAAGGATTGACAGAATTAAACGTAACGCGTGAAGAAGTCGACATTGAAGTTCTGGAAAATGGTTCCAAAGGTTTCTTCGGCTTCGGCGCCAAACAGGCTCGTGTCCGCATGACCATAAAAGCGGACAGCCTGCGTGCATCCATCCAGAAGGATGATGAAGAAAGCACTGTTCCGGAACCGGCCCCGGTGGAAAAACCGGCTCCCGCTCCGAAAAAGGAAGCTGCTGCGGAATCTCCGAAGCCTGCACCGAAACCTGCTCAGAAGAAAGAGCCGAAACAGGCTCCTGCCCAGAAACCGGCGCCTGTTCAGAAACCCGCTCCGGCTCCGAAACCGGAAGCAGCGCCCGTGATGATCGAACCTGACGCAGACGGTGCCGGGATGGATGAAGCTTCTGACGAAGTAGTCAACGAGGAAACACTGAATATCGCAGCGAATGTTGTCCGGGATCTGCTGGAGAAGATGCGTGTGAAAGCCACGATCCAGAGCAGGATCGGCGAAGCTGCCGATGAAGTCGATTCCCGCGTGATCATGATCGACATCCAGGGTGATGACCTTTCTTTCCTGATTGGACGTCACTCCGAAGTGCTGCATTCTCTGCAGTACATCACAAGTCTGATCGTGGGACGCGAAGTCGGACATTGGGTACCGCTGATCATCGACGTTCAGGGGTATCGGGAACGCCGCGAACGCCAGCTTCGCCAGATGGCGGTCCGCATGGCGGAACAGGTCGTCAAGACCGGACGCCGTATCTCGCTGGAACCGATGTCGGCAACAGAACGCCGCATCATTCATCTGGCTCTTCGGGACAATCATCAGATCACGACGGAAAGTATCGGTGAGGAACCGAACCGCAAAGTCGTGATTTATCCGAAGGATCGGAAATAATAATAATATTAAAAAAAAGCCCGGGACATATCCTGCCCCGGGCTTTTCGTTATAAATGAATAGTTATTAGTCACCGGTCATTAGTCGTTAGATTGGGTATGGCGCCTTTTAATGGCATATCAGTATAAGAAAATGTGATGAAAAATGGATAATAATAGATGAAGAAGGAAGAATGGCTTATGCGTCTAATGGAACGGGACCGGTGTAATGCCGGCTGTGTCATGCTTATGGCCGACGCACATCAGGGTTTCCCCGGAAACAGCAGGGAATGGACAAAGAAACGGAGCATATCATGAAAAGGAAGCTGCTTTTAGTAAGTTTTGATGCGGTGGGGTCGGATGAATTACCGATCCTGCGGGATTTGCCGAACTTCAGGCGGATCTTTGCAAACGGCAGTATTTTCCCGGATCTGCGTACGGTTTTTATTTCGAATACCTATCCGGTCCATGCATCGATCGCCACAGGAACAGTTCCCGGCGTACATGGATTGAACAGCAATGTTATGCTTCAGCCTGACAATCCTAAGCCATGGTGGAATTATGATTCCAGACTTCTTCAGGCGGAGCCGATCTGGGTAAAAGCAGCAAAAAAGGGGATGAAAACCGCCGCCGTAATGTGGCCTGTGACTGCTTACGCCAAAAATATCGTATGGAACGTACCGGAGATCATGGTACGGGAAGGTGAAAGCCAGGTCATCGCCAATCTCCGCACCGGCTCAAAACTACCTCAGCTGCTCTCTTACGTTCTTCACCGAAAATTATTGAACGGGATTCTCCAACCGGAGCGGGACCGTTTCGCTTCAGCCTGTATGCTGGATGCCATTCATCTGATCCGTCCGGATCTTATGTTGATGCATCTGACAGCTTATGATTCATTATGCCATGAGTATGGAAGAAACTCGGAACAGACACGGACAGCACTGCGGGAAATGGACCATAACCTGGGAATGCTGTATGATGCCTCCGGTCAGGATACGTCCGTGATCGTTTTTTCCGATCATTCGCAGCTGAATGTGCATACTGCCGTTGATCCGAACAGGCTGCTGGAGATGATGGGGTATCTGACATATCATGAGGATGGAACGGTAACGGATGCACGGGCATTCTTCCAGAATTGTGACGGCAGTTCCTTCTTTTTCAACCGCGGGCTGGAGACGGAACAGATAGAACTGATCCGGGACGCGGTGCTGGCGGATACCTCCACGGAGCGCCTGCTGACGGAAGCGGAAATGAAGGAATCCGGCTACAGCGGCAAGGCGGAATTCGGGATCTGTGCCAAACCCGGATATTATTTCCGTGCGGTACATAATGAAAAGGCGACGCACGGCTATCCCACGGATTATCCTAATTACGCAGTTTTCTTCGCGGTCTCCGACCCTTGGCCGGCTTTGGAAACAAATTCGATCCTTGAAGTGACGAAAGCTTCCCGGAAAATACTGGAAATCTGAGATAGTATCGGGTGAAGGCGACCGATGAGTTCGGCATTCATGCCATACCGGCGGATCCGGACATGGGACATTCATCTGGGCTCATCAGGGATAAAGTATCAGGGCTAAGGCGGAAGGGGAGCCATGAAGCCGGCTTGACGAATCGGCAGATATAGGCTACTATATAATTATATAGAAGGCGTGCACAAGGAGAAAAAGGGAACAGACACGAAAGCCTGTCGGAGAAATTTTAAAAAGTCTCCTGTCCCGTTATGCCTCACTTTTTTTCTGCCTTGCACAGACACAGATCCTTATGATGACACGAAACACATTGACGTGACAGAAAGCTTCCATGATACGGTATTCCATTGAGATATTCGCGGGTTTTGTTATCCTTGCCATTGCCATGCTGTGCCGCTCCGGCAATGGAAGTCAGGAATTTTCCTTATTATCCTGCGATGAGTCTTCGGATCATCCCCGGGAAATACCGGTACGCCTGTACAGCGTTGTTATTTGTGCTTTACTGACGGCTTTTGCTTTTTTACTGTTTCACAAAGTATCTGAGATCCCGTTGGCTTATAACGTAGATGAGGCGGGAATGGCATATGACGCGGTCTGTATGGCGGAATACGGTGTCGACCGCTACTTATACCGTTTCCCGGTGTATTTGAATAATTACGGTCAGGGGCAGAGCGTGTTATATATGTATTTAACAGCCCTCCTGATCCGCTTATTCGGGTACAGTGTGCTGATCGTTCGCCTTCCGGCAGTCCTGCTCTCGCTGGCCGCGGCGCTGGTTTTTACCCGGATGATGAGGAAAGCACATGGGGATATCGCGGCTGTGACTGTGATGGGGCTGTTCTGTATCCTGCCTTTTTCCATCATGCATTCCCGCTGGGCATTGGACGCGTATTTACTGTTCCCGATGACGGTCATCTCCTGTTCCGTTTTGTATGAAGCTGTCATGTCCGGGAAGACCCGGCTGTTTGTATACGCTGGTATTTTGCTGGGCATTACGCTTTATACATATGCCATATCATATTTATTCATTGTTCTTTTTCTTACGATATATATTCTTTATCTGCTGTATGCCGGGCAGATCCGGTGGAAACAGCTGGCAGCGCTGGGGCTACCGCTGTTTTTCTTCGCGCTCCCGCTGCTGGCTTTTCTCGCGGTGAACAATGGCCTGATCGATGAGATCATCACGCCATACCTTTCTGTCCCGAAAATTATGGATTACCGCAGCGGTGAAGTCGGTTTTCGTTATATCATTCCAAACCTGCGGTTTAACCGGGGAAATATTCTGTATAAACTGTTCTTTTTCGATCAGCGGATATTCAATTCCATCCCGCGGTTCGGGACGATGTATTATTTCAGCCTTCCCCTGATCCTTGCCGGGCTTGTCTATTGTCTCCGGATGGGAAGAAAAGCTGTAAATAAAAAAAATGTTACTCCGGAAATGATGATGCTGTGTTTATTTCTGGCGGCGTTTATCACCTCACTGCTGCTCTCGGATGTCAATGTAAACAAAAGCTGCGAGATCTATTTCCCGCTGATGTATTTTCTTTCTGTCGGGATCACCGCCGTCTGCCGAAAGAAAAAGACCGTTGCATTCCTGATATGCGGGATCTATCTTCTTCTTTTTTCCGGATTTGTCCGGTATTATTTCACGGAATTCCCGCGGGATATAGACCGGCAATCCCTGTTCGGATCCATCAGCGATCTTGGGGATGCCCTGAGGTTTACGGATGGGATCAATACGGAAAAGAAACCGGTTTATATTATCGGACGAGACCAGTCATATACATATCTGCTCCTTGAAAAACAGATCGATCCCTTTACCTTTGCCGAAAAGAAAATAATGAACGGGAACAATACCGCGGAGTTCGAAGAATACCGTTTTCTGCCTCGTATGACCTGGGATAATCCGCCGGAAGGACCGATCTACATTTTCAGAAATCTTTATGACATTCCCTGGGCTTTTGATTCTCTTCCTTACGAGACCGAACTGTTTAATACCGTGAAAGTTTACTATCCCCGAAGATGGATAGAAAAATGAATAATGAAGTTCGGAAACAGGATCCAGGATAAAGGACGCTGATTGTTGGAAGAAAATGTAAGAGTAGTATGAAAATGTATTGAATAATGATTAACGTCTGTTCTCTGTACCTTCACTGACTGTAAAACCACCAGCCTCTGACAACCGACTAACGTCTTACGTCAAATATCTAACATCTATCAACCACCAACAATCAATGATCCGGGAGTTTGGAGAATCGTTTCCGGTGGGGCTGTCCGGAATTTTCCGGCAGGCTGCTGTTCAGTTTGAATATCACTGCCGAAATATCCCGGACTGCCGGAGGGGCATCAGCATTCCGGTAATGTGCCGGAGCGTTCCGGATCCTCGAATTCCGATGCCGGCATAGAACCCCATCAGGGTAACCAGGAGAAAGCCTGCTGATAGTATAACCAGTACATTGGCATTCTGACCAATTCAAGGAAGTACCAGGTTGCCCAGGAAGATATATTATAGATACGCCGGTCAGCTTTGACACCGATCCCGCTCAGGCCGAAGCTTTTTGCGGTCATCAGGATGCGGACAAGGTGAAAATCCTGTGAAATAAAAATCACTTCATCCTTACCGAAGACATTCAAGGCATTCCAGCAGCTTTCAGAGGAATGCCATCCTTCATTGTCCCGCAGGATGGCTTCTTCCGGAATACCCGCTTCCAGTGCCATGGCAGCCATGTGATCTACTTCATTCAGGCTTCTGTCTGAATTGTCTCCGCTCATGATCATTTCGTCGATCAGCCCTTTCTGGTAAAGCTCGATAGCTGTATTGACCCGGTCCACCAGAACCGCGGAGGGTTGTCCGTTGCGGTAGATCCCTGCGCCGAAAACTAACGCTGTGCGGGGAGCGCCTTCGGGAACCGTATCGACCGTATATTTTAATGAACGATAACGGAGGTCGATGATCAGCCCTAATATGATATAGAGCAGGATCAGAACGCCGATAATATCGCAGATCCGATGCAGGATCTTTTTTTCTTTCGCGATCAGGGAAATCGCCGTGAAGATGGTCCAGAAAAAGCGCCAGAGGACAAGAAAGACACCATAGGAAGACGCATACCAAAGCAGTGTCTGAATACCGAAAGGGTATTTATATGATGCTGAATGCAGAATATTTCGCCAGTAAAAGGCCTGCCACAGGCAGGCAAAGAGGCAGGTGACAGCCCATACGGCGAGCAGACTCCAGGGCTTTTGGAACTTGATCAATTGGTCAGCGAGTTTGGGAAACTGCTTCCAGTGGACCGGTTCGGGTTTTTGCGGCAAATCGCTGTAAAGTTTGAATATCACTGCCGAAATTCTCCAGACCGCCAAAGGCGGCAGCAGCATCCCGGTAATATGCCGGAGCGTTCCGGATTCCCAAATTCCGACGCCGGCATAGAAGCCCATAGAAATAACAAGGAGAAAATCTCCCAAAATCATAAAAATAAATTGGATTGTCATGTGAAAGATTATAAATGATATGTAATGAAAAATAATAAATAAGGATAAAAAACAGGTCAGAGAATTTGGAAAAGCCGGCGTTATGTGGTATGCTTAACGCGGATATTTGATCGATAATCTTTTGAATACGACCCTGATCCGGACTGTTCGAAAGACGATAAAAATACCCCGGAAATATAAGCAGGGAGAAAACTGATAATGAACGAAAAGATCATGAACGAAGAATCCGCGGAGAATGCGGAAAACCGGAATTTTATTTATAACTTTATTGAAGAAGACATCGCCCCCGGCGGACAGTACGAAGGGATGAAGGTCCATACGCGTTTTCCACCGGAACCGAACGGTTATCTGCATATCGGACACTGCAAGGCACTCTGTATCGATTTCGGCATGGCGGAAAAATTCGGCGGTTTGTGCAACCTGCGTATGGATGATACCAACCCCGCCAAGGAAGATACCGAATACGTGGAAGCCATTCAGCAGGATATCCACTGGCTGGGTTTTGACTGGGGGGACCGGTTTTATTACGGGTCCGACTATTTTGAAAAGGATTATGAGTTTGCCATTGAACTGATCAAAAAAGGGCTTGCTTATGTCTGTGAGCTTACCCCGGAAGAGTTCAAAGCCAACCGCGGTGATACATCGATCCCCGCGACATGCCCTTACCGGGACCGGCCGATCGAGGAAAGCCTGGATCTGTTTGAAAGAATGAAGAACGGCGAATTTCCGGAAGGCAGTATGACACTGCGGGCAAAGATCGACCCGGCTTCCGGCAATTTCAACATGCGGGATCCAGTGATCTACCGCATCCGCTATATCAACCATCACCGGCAGGGGACAAAATGGTGTATCTTCCCGATGTATGATTTCGCCCATCCGCTGCAGGACGCCCTGGAAGGCATCACGCATTCTCTCTGTTCACTGGAATATGAAGACCACCGTCCGCTCTATGACTGGGTGGTGACCAATGTGACCATTCCTTATCACAAGCCGCGCCAGATCGAGTTTGCCCGCCTTGGGATCGATCACACCGTCATGTCGAAGCGAAAGCTGCGCAAGCTGGTCGAGGAAGGGTATGTCTCCGGCTGGGACGATCCCCGCATGCCGACACTCTGCGGCCTGCGCCGGAGAGGCTATACGGCTGCCTCGATCCGCACCTTCTGTGACAATATCGGTGTAGGCAAACGAACCAATGTCATTGAATACGCCGAACTGGAACGCTGTCTGCGGGATGATCTGAATAATACCGCGGAACGGACGATGGCTGTGCTGCATCCGGTGAAACTGACTGTCACCAACTATCCGGAAGGACAGTCCGAGGTCTTTACCGTCGAAAACAACCCGATGGATCCGGAACAGGGTACCCGGGAGATCACTTTCAGCAAACATCTCTGGCTGGAAGCGGAAGACTTCATGGAAAATCCGATCCCGAAATACAAGCGTATGTTCCCCGGCAATGAAGTCCGGCTGAAGGGCGCATATCTGGTGAAGTGCACGGGATGTGTGAAGGACGATGACGGCAATGTCATCGAAGTGCTCTGCGAGTATGATCCCGAATCCCGGGGCGGAGATCCCGCTGACGGGCGCAAGGTCAAAGGCGCGACCCTGCATTGGCTGGATTCCGAAAACTGTGTGGACGCGGAAGTCCGCCTGTATGACAATCTGTTCTCGGACCCGCAGCCGGACAGTCCTGAACACGAGAATTTCCTTGACTGCCTGAACCAGGACAGCCTGTCGATCCTGCACGGCTGCAAGGTCGAAAAGGGCCTGGTCGAGATCGCCAAAGAGTTTGATACCCGTGAAGATAAGACCTGGACGAACGCTCCGACTTTCCAGTTCATGCGCGTAGGCTTCTTCTGCATGGATAACCGTGACTGTACATCCGACCACCTTGTCTTCAACCGCTCGGTCCTGCTGAAAGACGGGTTTAAGAAGTAAATTGCCTGCGGTCAAAGAACTGTATTTGAAATAAAAATTCGTCCGGCGGTGCGTCTGCTGAGAAAACACCGCCGGATGATATTTATTGAAGGCCCCGAGCCCGATCCGGTTCATGATCCTGCTGCCGGCTGATGACTGATGACTATTGACTTTTGACAAAAATAAAACTGATTCCCCGTCACATTCTCGTCATCTTAAGAAAAACTTTTCCCGAATTATGATATAATCAACTCTGCTTGTCTGAGGCTTTCAGACGAGCGGTGTTTTGTCGTGTCCGAATGGACAAGCCGGTAACGGGACTGACCCCGTCCGGTAAACCGGCGGGAAACCGCCGAAAGATTCAATTTGGAGGCTATAGAAAGTGCCAACCATTAACCAACTGATTCGCAAAGGTCGAAAGACCCCGTCAGTGAAGAGTAAGGCTCCTGCGCTGCTGTATACATACAATTCCAGCAACCAGCGCCGGACTCGTGTCGCTGAGGGCGCACCGCAGAAGCGTGGTGTCTGCACGAACGTTCGTGCCACAACCCCGAAGAAACCGAATTCCGCTCTGCGTAAGATCGCCCGTGTTCGTTTGTCCAACGGTCTTGAAGTGACCGCCTATATTCCCGGTGAAGGCCATTCTCTGCAGGAACACAGTGTTGTTCTCGTCCGCGGTGGTCGTGTGAAGGATCTCCCTGGTGTTCGTTATCACATCGTCCGCGGTACCCTCGACAGTACCGGCGTCGCGAAGCGCGCGCAGGGTCGTTCAAAGTATGGCGCCAAGAAAGCCAAGAAATAATTAACGGAGATTTTGAATGCGACGTACTAAACCTGAAAAACGGGAAATCGTCCCGGATGTGCGCTACAACAGCACATTAGTTACCAATTTGATCAGCCGTATTATGTGGAACGGCAAGCGCAGCACCGCAACATCCCTGGTCTATGGAGCCCTGGATATCTGCAGTGAAAAGACCGGCAAGAATGGTCTCGAGGTTCTTGAAACCGCGCTCGCAAACGTAGGTCCTGTCATGGAAGTCCGCCCCCGCCGTATCGGTGGTGCAACTTACCAGGTTCCGGTAGAAGTCCCTGTCAGCCGCCGCCAGACACTGGCGATGCACTGGATCATCGACGCTGCCCGCAACCGCACCGGTAAGAGTTTCGATCAGGATCTCGCCGGCGAAATTCTGGACGCATTCAATAATACAGGCAGTGCCATCCGCAAACGTGAAGAAACACACAAAATGGCTGAAGCCAACCGTGCGTTCTCTCACTATCGCATGTAATTCGGAGTAAATAAGAAAGACATGTCGAGAGAATTTCCGTTAGAAAAGTACCGTAATTTTGGGATTATCGCGCATATTGACGCGGGTAAGACCACAACTACCGAACGGATCCTGTTCTACACAGGGAAAACGTACCGTATCGGTTCTGTTGATGACGGCAACACAGTAACGGATTGGATGGAACAGGAACGCGAACGGGGGATTACGATTGTATCTGCTGCTGTGACAGCCGAATGGAAAGGCTATCGCATGAATGTCATTGATACCCCCGGGCACATTGACTTTACCGCTGAAGTCCAGCGGTGTCTGCGTGTCCTTGATGGCGGTGTGGTGGTGTTTGATGCGACGCAAGGGGTTGAGCCTCAGAGTGAAACTGTCTGGCGTCAGGCGGATAAGTATAATGTCCCGCGCATTTGTTTTATAAATAAGATGGATCGGACCGGAGCATCCTACGAGAACTCTATCGAAACGATTCGGCAGCGTCTCGGGGCACATCCGATAGCCATGCAGATCCCGATCGGCAGCGAAGCCAATTTCACAGGTGTCATTGACATCCTTCAGCGAAAGGCTTACTACTGGGAGGATGAACTTGGCACGGATATGGTCGTTACGGATATCCCTGAAGATATGCGGGATATCGCGGAAGCGGCACGTGACGCTCTGGTGGAAGAAATTGCCGGTTTGGATGATGAACTGATGCTGCGCTTTATCGAAGGCGAAGAGCTTTCCTATGAAGACCTGATCCAGGGTCTGCGCCGCGCTGTTATCGCCGGGACCTGCAATCCGGTGTACTGCGGTTCCTGTCTGCGGAACAAGGGCGTTCAGCCGCTGCTTGACGCGGTGGTCGACCTGCTTCCTTCCCCGCTGGACATTCCGCCGGTCAAGGGTCACAGTGTTGACGGAAGAAAAGAGATCCTCGGTCATGCTGATGACAATGAACCGGTCAAGGCACTGGTTTTTAAGATCGTGACCGATCCTTATGTTGGGCGGCTGGCTTATTTCCGGGTTTATTCCGGAACGCTCAAACAGGGTGCCATGCTTTTGAATCCCGTAAAGGGAAAGAAAGAACGCATGGGCCGTTTGATCCGTATGTATGCCGACCGCAGGGATGATGTCAATGAGGTTTACGCGGGCGATATCGCAGCCGTTTTAGGTTTGAAGGATACGTTTACCGGCGATACGCTTTGCGACCAGCATCATCCGGTAGTTTTGGAATCGATCAGCTTTCCGGAGCCGGTCATCTCAGTGGCGATCGAGCCGAAAACGCTCGCCGATCAGGAAAAGATCGGTCTTGCCCTGCAGAAACTGGCTGAAGAAGACCCGACCTTCCGTGTGCGCACGGATGAAAATACCGGACAGACCATTATCTCCGGTATGGGTGAACTGCAGCTGGCGATCATTACCGACCGCATGAAACGCGAATTCCGCGTTCAGGCCAATATCGGTAAGGAACGGGTCGCATATAAAGAGACGATCCGCAAACCGGTGGAACGCTACAGCTACAAATACGCAAAGCAAAGCGGCGGACATGGTCAGTATGGCCATGTGGTGCTGAATGTGATGCCGAATGAACCCGGTAAAGGGATCGAATTCGAAGATCTGACAGTTGGCGGCGCCATCCCGAAGGAATTCATTCCGGCGGTCGAAAAGGGCGTACTGGAGGCGGCTGAGTCCGGTCCTCTGGGCGGTTTCCCGATGACTGACGTGAAAGTCGAACTGGTGGACGGCTCCTTCCATGAAGTTGATTCCAGTGAAATGGCTTTCAAACTTGCCGGCTCCATGGGATTCAAAGAGGCTGTCGAACAGGCGAGCCCGATCCTGCTGGAACCCATGATGAAGGTTGAAGTCACTGTCCCGGAAGATTATTTCGGGGATGTACTGGGACAAATCAGTTCACGCCGCGGTGAGATCCAGGGCTCTGAAATGGGTATGGGTAAAGTCCAGATCATTCATGCCATGGTTCCGCTTGGCGAGTTGTTTGAATACACGACTGTGCTGCGTTCCGCAACGCAGGGACGCGGTGTATTTTCAATGGAATTTGACCATTACGCGGCAGTATCAGACGCGACCGCGGCAAAAATTCTAAATTTGTAATTGATATTCTCGAGGAGAAGTAAGTTTTATGGCAAAACAACATTTTGACCGAACAAAACCCCATCTGAATGTGGGTACTATGGGTCACATTGACCACGGTAAAACCACCCTGACCGCTGCTATTACAAAATACTGCGCTATGCTGGGTGGAGCTGATTTCAAGGCGTACGATCAGATCGATAACGCTCCGGAAGAAAAAGCCCGTGGTATTACCATCAACATCGCTCATGTTGAATACGAAACGGCCAACCGCCACTACGCTCATGTCGATATGCCGGGTCACCGCGACTATATTAAGAACATGATCACCGGTGCGGCTCAGGTCGACGGCGCGATCCTGGTTGTCGCTGCTCCCGACGGCCCGATGCCCCAGACAAAAGAACACGTCCTTCTGGCCCGCCAGGTGGAAGTGCCCTGCATCCTGATCTTCCTGAACAAGACCGATCAGATGGACGATCCCGAACTGCTCG
>DAIMGK010000002.1:47966-75134 GCA_036723985.1 Flexilinea sp. | reverse complement strand
ATACCCCCGCTTAAGCCGGGATCAGGCTCTTCATAAGACTCACACGCTTTCGCGGCGGTCATCTTTTTTCCGCTTTTCCGTTCAAAGGAGCGATATGATCTTATTCATTCCGGCGCACAAAAGCGCCCTTTTCAGCGACCGCATAATAGGTCGGAACGGAATAGCGGCTGTTTTCCGGCAGGACCGGCAAAGACTTCGCTCCTGTATCCATTACCATTTGTCCGGCTTCGGCTTCCAGAAACGCTCTGCTTTGTGGCAATTCACCGTACCGGTTCCATTCCACACGGGCAAAGCCGGCTTTGGAAAAATAGTCCGGCAGCTCTTTCCCGCAGGAAAGATTTGCGCCGCGTTCCGCGAGCTTATCCCGCTGAAGATCCGCAAGTGCCTTCAGTTCACGGGGCTCCGCTTCCATTTCAGTATAGCAGGGTTCCGCGAGTGCCGCACAAATTCCGCCGGAAACGGTTACCCTGCGCATTTCCCTGAGGATCACATCCGGCATTTCTGTCCACAAAAGCAGATAATGACATAATACAAAATCGAAGCAGTCTGACGGAAAGGGGAGCAGCTCTCCGCTGCCAACACACAGGATTCCGCATTGCTTCCGGGCAGCATATGCTGCCATTTCAGGATCGATATCAATTCCGGCAGCCATACGGATCCTGTCCGGGATCTCACGCTCCAGACACGCAAGGACCGCGCCCGTTCCGCATCCGACTTCCAAAATATTCAAGGGTTTTGTCGGCAGTTTCCTGTATATATATGCCCGCAGCTGTTCGCTCCACCGGGTCTGTAGTTTGAATCGTCTGTCTGCCTGATCGAGGTCCGGAAGCCGGGTTTTCATCAGAAACATTCCGGCAGCCGGTATTCAGGCCTTATCTCAGCCTGCAGTTCCTCGATCTCCAAAGGACATCCGCAGCTGCAGATTTCAAATCTTTCACACCCCCTGCAGACCGCCGGCATATATTCTTTGTTACGGAGACGCAGGCACAGCGGCGAATTCCAGATCGAATTCCAGTCATCTTTCAGGATATTTCCCACCGGCCGGTACCAGGATTGGCAGGGAAGCACATTGCCGTCAGGTTCAATGCACATACTGTATTTGGCTGCCGAACATGATTTATACCCGACCCCTGACGCGACCGGGTCAAAAGCGCAATATTGCGTGGGCGTATACCAAAGCAGACGCTGTCCATTCCTCTCCGCTGCTTCTTTCGCCGCGTTCAGCAGCGGGGGCAGCTGTTCGACGGGGATCCCTTTATCGAAATCTTTTCCTTTTCCGGACCTGATCAGGGCATTCAGGCCTATTGTTTTCACACCGAGTTCCACGAGAAGATCCGAGAGCTTCCCGATCGACTGTACGGAAGTGTTGCTTGTGATCATCGTGGTATTGGTATTGATATGGATCTGATGTTTGACCGCCATACGGATACCGGCTACAGTTTCTTCCCAGGCGCCTTTCACCCCGACCATCTCGTCATGGATATCGGGCTCAGCCGATTCCAGTGTGATCTGGACATGATCCAGAGAGCTCCGGGCAAGTTCTTCGGTCAGGGCTTCATTCCGGAGCAGCCTTCCGTTGGTATTCAGACCGCTGACGATTCCCAGTTTACCGGCATAGCGGACCAGTTCGGGAAGAAAAGGCAGGGTCGTCGGTTCCCCACCGGTGAAAACCACATGGGGAATGGCAATTTCCTCCATTTTGTCAAGGACCAGTTTCCATTGATCGACTGTTAACGGCGTCTTGCCCCGTCCCGGTTCATTGTAACAATGAGCGCAATGATTATTGCATCCGTAGGTCAAAGCAAGATCCATGCGGTAAGGAGCGTCCGGGATCTTCGAAAATGGGGTGATCAAATCGATGCCGCTTTCACAAAGTTCGGCCGCGCCGGCTCTGCCTTCCAGTACATCCTGAATAAGCGGTTTGAATTTCAGATAGTCGCCCAGCGCACTTTTGTTTTTATCTCCGAAATGGATCTGTATGATCCGGGCGGCTTCATCGTCGCTTTTTTCGTTCATCACGAGCCATGAAAACAAAGCGGCGCTTTCATTCAGGTAGAAGGATTCATTTCCATTCAGCCACATGATAGCGTTCAGGTCATTTTCCACGCGGAGATGAATATGACGATGACCGCCGTCCGGAAATTCGGCCAGACGCTTGTATATCCCCGGTTTGAACGGATCAGCGCTGCGGAAAAAATTCCTCAGACGCATCAGCGGCCGCCTCCCGCGCAGGCACACGCGCAGCTGTCACAGGCACAGGCGCAAGCACAGCTGCTTCCGCCGCTGCTGCTGCCGCCGCCGTGACGGTGTGATGATGATGAATAAACCGGCGTCGGATTGGTTTTTCCTTTGATGGATGACTTGAAATTATTCATGTTGCCGGTCACGGAATCACCCAGTTTCTTCGCGGATTGTGTGATCGAACGGGCAAACATGGCTCCGGGCAGTACCGGCATGGAACTCGGTCCGGATGATGACGAGCCGGATCTTTTCTCTGAAGAGCCGCCGCTTTCGGATGACGATGATGAAGAGGAGGAGGATGGTGAGGAATGATAGAACGGTCTGCGATAACCGGGGTCGACCCGCCACCACCAATACGGGGGATATACATCATATCCCGAGAATGTCTGTTCGATCTTCTTATCCGGCTCCTCCTGAAGCATTGCCCAGCCGAAGTTGTCCCCAAGCATTTTGCTCTTCAATTCCGGTGTATCCGCGGCTTCCACCTGTTCCCAGGCCTTTTTACAGATGCTCTGATAATATTCGCGGGTCTCTTTCAGGGAGAAACCTTCCATCTTTTTGGAAACGCTCAGGATCAGACGATGTATGGCGTCCCGCATCTTTGTTTTTTGAGCTGCCTTTGACGGCTCTTTCAGCGCTTCAATAAAGTCTTTCTCATAATCATTCAGATCCTCCGGCAGCGGATCAGCGATGGTCACATCAAGAGGCTCCATTGAGTTGACCTGGACGACTTCCTTTTTCGCGAGGCCGTAGAGGATCATGCTGATGACCTGTTCCAGATCTGTTTCGAGCAGAATTGCCGCTTCAACAGCTGTCAAACCGCGTTTGATGCCTTCCCCGTCAGTTTTGATCTGGGGAGGGAAATAATTTCTGGCATTTGCTTTAGCGGCCTGCTGTTCGCCTTTGACCATTTTTATGATCCCGAAGATGACCAGGGCGGGCGCCGCAAGGCAGGTCAGTCCGCCGAGGACCGCCCACCAGTCGATCCCTCCGCCGGATGATGTACTGGAACCGCCTGAGGAAGTAACGATATTGTCTGTCGAATTCAAACCGTCTTTCAGGAACTTTCCGCCGAATGTATATTCTGTATGGATGTCGGCTTCTTCAGAATACCACTCGTAAACGACCCTACCGTTCTCATCCAGCCATGCATCCGGTTTGTCGTTTCCCACCCAATTTGTCGGAGTGTAATAGTAGACATAATTGTCAAAAACACCTTCCGGAAAGACAACAATGAAAGAATATCTTGTCTTGCCTTCTGTAAACTTTGAACTGAAATAATTCGGCGAGAAGTTGAAACCGGCGAATTCCAGCGTTACATCGCCATCAGTTTCCGAGGTTGCCGGATAAAGGTTCTTTTTCAGTTCCGGGATCCAGACATTGATTTTTCCGCTGCCGCCGGATGGAATGGACGCGCCGTTCATCTCAAGTGTTATCCCGTAGCGCAGTCCGGTTTGATCGTAATCTGCCCTGACGACCTTTATTTCGCTGTTTACCTCATCATCAAGCCATACCTGGATATCGCCCAGCGAATAATTGTTATTCGGAAGGCCGATATCGATGAAATCAAGCTTTTGCCCCCTGTTCCTGAACTGATATTCCAGTGAGATCGTCATCAAGCCGTCATTATCAATTTCCACGACAGTTTCCGCGCTTGTGACACTGAATGAATAATCCGCACTCACTGAGGTAATGATCAGCAGTGATGCGATCAGGGCCATCAGTACCAATCTGCCAATAATTTTCTTTCTATTCATAACGCACCTGCAGGTCATCTGCTGTTGTCTTTTTCAGATCCTTACCATTTCGGCTCTTCCGTGACCTGGTAGGAAACGCCGCAGTAAGGGCACGTCACTGTGGGGATGCCGGCAACCAGCGAAATATCACCTTTTCCGAGAGGAGCGCCGCATTTCTCGCAAACCAGTTTTGTCGTCTGTGTTTTTCCGCCGAGGTCGATATTGTAAGTGACATTCTTTTCCGCTTTTTCGGCTTTGCTTTTCCGTGTCACGATGATCATGAGCACGGAACCGATCCCCACCATGATCAATCCGATGATCAAAGATGAACTGTCAAAAGGATCCCCAAAGGCGCCCCAGATAAAAAGGACCCCGAATATGTAACAAATTGCAGATAAGATGATTCCGACGATTTTCATTTCTTCTCCATATTTACGATTCTTCCGGAATTTGTGATCTCCAGATAATATTCATCACCGATGTGATATGAACGATAATCGCTGAGGCTGTTCGGCGACAGCGTATACTCGCGGCCGTTTTCAGCCTGCAGCACGATCTCGTAGGAAGCGGATTGATTCCCCATCGAATATTTGGATTCGACATAAGGCAATTCCGGATTCTGTCCGGAACCATGAGCCCGGCGGGTCTCGATCACACCGGTTTTGCTGACCGTGTATTCACAATACGGCTCGTAAACCTGATAAACACAGTCCTGTACGAACTGTTCGTAACCGTTCCCCATGTCGATCGCGTAAGGCGTCCCGCAGACTTCCACGGAACCTTTGACTTCATTATCATATGTATGACGAAGCTTGTCCTGACAGCGGATATTTCTCGCGTCAGAGGGCAGCTGATCCCGCCATGCGGATCCTTTTGTATCCACGGGGCCGAGCACCTGAACAGATGTCTGCCAGTTCTGCCCGGAAACTACGGCATTGACCACCGAGTTGGGAACAGGCGTCGATGGGCTGAAGCCGAAATTCCCTGATCCGCCGCCGCCCCACATCATAAACCCGAAAATGCCGAGCAGGACCAGGACAACGACAACGATCAGGCAGCATCTGCCGCTCTTATTCCCGCCGGCAGAACCTACAGTCTGCGGTCCGGGCTGCTGATGAATTTCCTCTTTGGCAGAGGAAGCGGCATTCAGCGGCGTACCGCAGGCACCGCATTTCAGAGCCCCGGCCGGATTGGCTGTTCCGCAGGAGGGACATATGATCGGTTCCTTATGTTCATGTTCATCCAGATGCGCGCTGTGCTGTGTACCGTGTTCCCGTTCTTTTCCCTCAGAAAGATCTGCCCCGCACCGGGTACAGGTTTTCGTTCCCGCGGGATTCCGGTTACCGCAATAAGCGCAATAAATATCCGGTCCTTTTTGTGCCTTTTCAACGACTTTCTGATCCGATATCATGCCCGCGTTTGTCTGCTGCTCGAATTTTACTTCTTCCCCCATGGGAGCACCGCAGCTTTTGCAGACTCTGCTGGATCCCGGGTTTTTTGCTCCGCAGTTGGGACAGGTCCATACCATCTCCCGATAGCCCACGATTTTCTGTGCCATATGAGATCCTTCCTTTCGTTCGCTCCGATTTCTCTGATATCATTCAGCGGGTCAATTGTTGTTTCCGCTGACGTTCTGTAAACGCTAAAGACTTCATACGAACTGCCTTCTATTTTCTATTTTATTATATAATAAAAAATGATTTATATTGTAAAAAATATGGAATATCGGGAGATGACGCCATGGAAATCACTCATGAGGCTTATGAAAAACTGAAACGGGAGATCAATTTTCACAATTATCAGTATCACGTAAATGATACCCCGCTGATCAGCGACGCGGAGTTTGACCATCTTCTGATCGAACTGCGGGAAATGGAAGCAGTGCATCCGGAATGGGTCACCGCGGATTCACCGACGATGCGGGCTGGATCGATAACCTCCGAAAAGTTTGCCAAAGTTGAACATGAGGCGCCGGTCCTTTCTCTCGCAAACGCTTTCAACCGGGATGATGTGAGGGCATGGTTTGAACGGCAGCTCAAAACGGATCCCCGGCTGAAAGACACCTCTTTCGTACTGGAGCCGAAAATCGACGGGCTCACCGTTGTCCTGCGTTATGAAAAAGGCATCCTGGTACAGGGCACTACCCGGGGAGACGGGATCATCGGAGAAGACATCACACCGAATGTCCGCACGATCCGGACGATCCCCCTTTCCATACCTGTCAAAGAGACCGATATCAAAGTTCCGGATGTTCTGGTGGTCCGCGGAGAAGTCTTCATGTTCAACAGTGATTTTGAAAAACTGAACGCGGAACTGATCGCGAAAGGTGAAAAGACCTGGCTCAACCCCCGCAATACCGCGGCAGGGAGCCTGCGCCAGCAGAACTCCGACGTGACAGCCAGACGGCCGCTGTCGATCTATACCTATCAGATCCTTTATTACGAAGGCGGAACGGTTCCGGATACGCAGTGGGAAAGGCTGAATTATCTGCGGGAACTGGGATTCCCCACCAGTAAAGAGAGCAGATATTATGATAATTTTGACGCCATGCTGGAGGGACTGGAACGCTGGACAGAGGTTCGTGAATCCATCGATTTTGATATCGACGGCGTCGTGATCAAGATCAACGATATTCCTCTTGCCGAAGGGCTCGGTTTTGTGGGGAAAGATCCCCGCGGGCAGATCGCCCTGAAATTCCCGGCGAGAGAAGTAACAACAATCCTTGAAAATATCGGCGTCAATGTAGGCCGCACAGGTGTCCTGACACCTTACGCGATGTTTGAACCCGTTGTGTGCGGAGGCGTTACCGTCAGCAAAGCGACGCTCCACAACTTTGACTTTATCCGTGAACGGGATATCCGTATCGGTGACAGGGTGCTGATCAAACGCGCGGGGGATGTGATCCCTTACGTGATCGGACCGATCACAGAAGCAAGAAAAGGGGATGAGACCGTCTTTGATATTCCGGAAACCTGTCCCGTCTGCGGGCATAAAACGGAACGGCTCGAGGGTGAGGTCGCCGTATACTGTGTAAACGCTTCCTGCCCCGCGCAGCTGATCCGGAATGTCGAGCACTTCGCGTCACGGGAAGCGATGGACATTGCCGGCCTCGGTTCAAAACTGGCGGAACAGATCGTGAACGCGGACCTGGTCCGGGATGTCTCCGATATCTATATGCTCCGGAAGGAAATGCTCCTGAACCTGGAAGGATTCGCGGATAAAAAAGCTGATAACCTGCTGGACGCGATCGAAGCATCCAAACAGCAGCCTCTCAACCGGCTGATCAACGCGCTCGGCATCCGCGGTGTCGGTGAAGCCATGGCGGAAATGCTGGCAAATAACTTCGGCTCCATCGATGGGATCGCCGCTGCCGGGCAGGATAATCTGGAATCTATTGAAGGGATCGGGCCCAATATCGCCCAGGCGATCACAGACTGGTTCGAACAGGACACAAACAAGATCATTGTTGAACGGCTGAAACGTTACGGACTTGACCCGCGTGTCGAGATCAAGGCAGTTTCAGGAGAAGAAGACCTCCCCCTGAAAGGTTTGAACATCGTTGTCACAGGTACCCTGCAGGCATATACCCGGGATGGTATCAAGGCATTGATCAAAGAATACGGCGGCAAAAGCGCGGACAACGTTTCGAAAAAGACCGATTATGTCGTAGTCGGTGACAACCCCGGTTCCAAAGCCGAAAAGGCCGCAAAACTGGGAGTCCCTGTCATAAGTGAACAGCAACTGATTGAAATGTGCGGCTTATGATCAAACCTGCAGAATAAAACTGCCGGATCGAATGCAAAAAGGGGACGTCTCAAAGGACGTCCCCTTTTTTGCCATAATATAAATATGGGGTTCAGGATTCCTGATATTCACCCTTCTTTTTCTTTGAGATCCTGTTGATATAAAATGCCGCAACCGCAACCACACCCAGGATGATAATGACGACCTTGAACTTATCAATAAAGTCCACGATGACCGTATAGTTATCACCCAGCAGACGGCCGGCGAAACCGAGGAAAATGTTCCATAAGGCTGTACCCAGGATCGTAAAGGCGGAAAATTTCAGCCAGTGCATTTTTGAGAGGCCGGCAGGGACGGAGATCAGCGTTCTGATGATCGGAACCATACGTCCGAAGAAAACACACCATTCACCGTATTTGTTGAACCACGCCAATGCCTGATCCAGGTCTTTTTCGGTGATCATAATGATCTTTCCGATTTTTTGAAGCAGCTTGCGTACGCGTTCTTCACTGATCAAATAACCGATCCAGTACCATATCCATGCGCCTAAAAAGGAACCCAGCGTCGCCCATAAGATGACACTCACGATGTTAAACTGCGGGGGAACGGCCGGATCATTTGATACGGTAAGCGTTCCGGCAAGAGGCAGTACGATCTCAGAGGGAATAGGAGGAAATACATTTTCCAAAAACATCACAAGTGCCAGTCCGGGATACCCCATCATCTGCATGGCATTCTGACAAAAAGCGTAGATCGAATTGATTACTTCGGTAAAACTCATGTTTGATCGTTTCCTTTTTTATTTCATTATCGACATATGTCCATAACTGATTTCCATGATCTGAACACGTTTTCAGTTCTGAACACAATATTCATTTATACATTGTAACACAAGGCTTTTTTATCGTCCTTCCGAGAAGTCAATAATCTGACTTTTTCCGGCAGAGTATTCCAGGGGAAGGCTGAATTCAAAAACAGCCCCGCTCCGGTCTTCCCTATTGGAAACAGATATTTTCCCGCCATGCGCTTCAACGATCGCTTTACACAGGAAAAGCCCCAGACCTGTTCCTTTTACTGAATTAGAAGTCTTTTTTGAGCGGTAGAAGCGGTCAAAAACATGGACCAGATCTTCCGGACTTAATCCGGGTCCTTCATCGATGACCGAAACAGTGACGGAATTATTACCCACACCGCCGCGAATAAAAATATTACCGCCCGGAGCATATTTCAAAGCATTGGAAACCAGATTGGTAATTACCTGCCGTATCCGGTCTTCGTCCGCGCTCACCACAGGAAAGTCCTCAGGAAATTCAACCAAAATGTCGTTTTCTCCGCATTGGTTGATCATGTGCTTTCGGACGCTGACGCACAGCTCAGGCAAAAAGACATCCGTGATGAGCAATTTCAGCGATCCGGAATTCAGCCGTGAAGCGTCTAACAGGTCGTTGATCATCACGGTAAGGCGATCGGCCTCCTCTTCGATAACGGTCAGAGATTCTTTGATAATATCCTGATCCCAGTTCGCGTCGGCAAGATTCAGCGTTGAAGCATATCCCTTTATGATCGCCACAGGCGTCTTTAACTCATGGCTGATCGTGGAAATAAAGGTGTTTTTCAATTCATCCGCTTCCCTGAATTTTGAGATATCACGAACCAGGGCAATGATGTTGACGATCTGCTTGTTATTCGAAGACATGACCGGCGTATAGGAAACATTTACGGGAAGGGTTTTGCTGTTTGAACCGTAAAGATAGATATCCCCGATCAGGGAATGAGTGGAATCCGGATTCAACGGCCATCCGCCCGCTTCAGCTTCTTCCAGCAGAATTCCGTCCTGAATGTCTTTAAACCGCAGCAGGTCATCATGATACCAGTTTTCCCTTTTCTCACCGGGAAGCCCGAGGATCTTTGTCAGCGCGGAATTGACGAGGATAACTTTATGAGATACATTCATCACAAAGATCCCGTCAGGTACCGCTTTGATGATCGCGTCGAGACGTTTCCTTTCCTCAAGATTCTCGGTATAAAGGAACGAATTATTGATCGCGATCGCTGCCTGTTCGGTAAATGATTTCAGGATCTTCTTTTCATAAATCGTGAAGTTGACTTTATAACTGCGGAAAACAACGATCGCCCCGATGAGTTTTTCATGGGACGTCAGAGGCATCCCGATCCCGTCGGCAATGTCCGGAAGATTCAAAGACCTGAGCCTTTTGATCAGCATATTGATCGTCAGCAGCTCGGACGTTTCCATCGTGTCATGCGGAGACGAGAGGCCCGCGAGATATGTTTCGATATATTTCATTTCCGGATCGGAAAGATTCATCTGCGTCTGTATCTGCCATCCGAAAGAATCACTGTACAAAGCGACAAAGCCCGACTCTCCCCCCACCAGATCAACAGCCATCTGTATGACCTGCCACAGGAGCGGTTCCAATTCCAGTTCCTGGGTCAATATTTGCGTGATTTTTATCAAATAATCTCTTTGCCGAATCCGGATATCCTGAAGCATATTATCTTTCTGACCTTTCCACAGTTATGAATGATCCATCCGCGATCATGTTTATTCCATACCCCCAACAGCGAAAAACTGATAAGGATCAGCAGTTTTTACAAATCGCAATTATAATAATAACATGTGAGATTATTGTTCACTGTTATTTCAGGAAAATGATATGAAAGCACTGGTATTAGTCGATTATAAAAAAATGGTTTATACAGATGTTCCTCAGCCCGAAATCATGCCGGATGAGGTGCTGATCCGTATCAGATCCTGCGGTATCTGCGGGTCGGATGTTCACGGATATGACGGTTCCACCGGAAGACGCCGCCCGCCGGTCATTATGGGACATGAGGCAAGCGGTGTTATTGAAAAGGTCGGGACGCGGGTACAAGGCTGGAAGCCGGGTGACCGTGTTACATTTGATTCAACGATATATTGCAATGAATGTGAAAACTGCCGTCACGGAGATGTAAACCTTTGTTCCAACCGTAAAGTTATCGGCGTATCCTGTGAAGATTACCGGCGGGACGGAGCATTCGCGGAATATATCGCCGTTCCGCAGCATATTTTATACAGGATCCCTGACAATGTGACTTTTGATGAAGCCGCCATGATCGAGCCTCTTTCCATCGCATTCCATGCTGCCAATCAGGTTTCCCATCCAATCGGAGCATCCGCCGCGGTCGTCGGGGCAGGGAAAATCGGTATGCTCCTGATTCAGACGCTTCGTATGCTGGGATTCGGTACGATCATAGCCGTCAAACACTCCGCCTCCGATATTGATTTCATAAAAAACCTGGGCGCGGACCACTGCCTGTGCACAGAACGCGATGATATAAGCGGGACCATTAATGAGATCACTTCAAACAAAGGAGTTGATTACGTTTTCGAATCGGCAGGAAATGAAGAAACCGTAAATTTATGTATAGATATCTGCAGAAGAAACGGAACCATTATCCTTGTGGGCAATTCATCTCCGCGTGTCTCGGTCCCGCTGCAGGCGATCGTTACAAAGCAGCTGAATCTGAAAGGGTCATGCGCGTCAGCCGGTGAATATGCCGCATGCCTTGATATGATCTCAAGGAAAATGATCAATGTCGGACTGCTGATCGGAAATCGGGCACCCTTATCGGAAGGCGCCGGCTGGTTCGAGAAACTGTATTCGACCCATGGCAATAATTTAAAGGTTATTCTGAATCCATGATCTTTAATTCGTTTATATTGACAACAGGTTAGATGAGATTTCTGAAAGGGAGAATAAATGCGAAAAATCGTAGCGGCATTTGATCATGCCGGTGTTGATCTGAAAGATGTGGTTATCAGAACGATCAAAGAATGCGGATATGATGTAATTGATGTCGGCACTGATTCCACTGCAAGTGCGGACTTTCCCGATTACGCCTATATCGGAGCGGAAAAGATCCTCAATAAAGAAGCTGACAAGGGCATTTTCGTATGCGGATCCGGTGTCGGCATGTGTCTGGCTTCAAACAAGATCAAAGGCATATATGCCGCTGTATGCCATGACACATACTCCGCGCGTCAGGCTGTGGAGCATGATGATATCAATGTGCTTTGCCTCGGATCCAGAGTGATCGGGTCTGAACTTGCCCGTGAACTGATCTGCGCGTTCCTTGCCGCGGAATTTAATCATAAACCGAATCAGGAACGGCGGATGGAAAAAGTCCGGATGATCGAAAACGGAACGTTTGAATTAAAAAACAACTCGCACCGTCTTCTCGAAAACGGCCAGTCCGTATGGCTGGACAATATCCGCCGCGGTCTATTGGAAAACGGGAAAATCGCTCACGATATCGCTCAGGGATCGATCCGCGGTATTACTTCTAATCCCAGCATTTATAAGAAAGCCATATCAGATTCAAAAGACTATGAAAACGCGCTTACGCCCATGGCGCTTGCGGATGTCAGCCCTGATGAGATCTTTATCCACCTGGTTGTCGAGGATATCCGCCACGCGGCAGACCTTTTCAGAAATCTGTACATAAGTTCCCGGGGCGATGACGGATTCGTAAGTCTCGAAGTCAATCCGACGTATGCCCACGACATGGAAAAGACGATCGCAGAAGCAAAAAGCCTCTGGAAATCGGTAAACCGTCCGAACCTGATGATAAAAATTCCTGTCACAGAAGAAATTTATCCCGCGATCACCGAGCTTACCGGCGCGGGGATCAATTTAAATCTGACGCTTCTGTTTTCCCCGGAACGGTATAAGAAAGCAGCGGAAGCATACATCGAAGGACTGAAACGAAGAGTTGAACAAGGTGAGCCCATCGACAAGATCCGTTCAGCCGCATCCGTTTTTGTCTCCAGGATCGACACGAAAGCCGATGTGTTGCTTTCCGAAAAGGGATTATCCTGCAGAGAAATGCTTGGAAAAACCGCTATACGAAATTCTCAGCTGATTTACAATCTGAATCTGGACATTTTCAATTCAGGCGGTTTTGCGGAATTGGAAAAACTTGGCGGACATGCCCAGCGCATACTCTGGGCATCCACGAGCATCAAGGATCCCCAATACAGCCGTCTCCATTACGTTGATCCTCTTATCGGCGAAAACACGATCAATGCCATGACGCCGGAAACGCTTGAAGCACTGAACAATTCAGGCCCGGTCCATAAAACGCTTCCTGTCCCGAACGAGGAAATCTCTGAATTTTTCGAGAAGCTTCGTTTCATGGGGATCGATATTGAAAACATTTACAATGATCTGGAAGAAGAGGGGATCATATCCTTCGAAAACGATTACAGAGACACATTGGATCTGATCCGCGCCCGCTGCAGGATGATCAAAAGCGATGCCCAAAACCTTCAGGATGATATACGGGAATATTATTCAAAATTTGATCGGGAATCCGTTATGAGACGGATCTTCACCAAAGATCCCACCGTATGGACATTTGACACGCAGTCTTTTGCTGAGATCCGCAACCGCCTGGGATGGCTTGACGCATTCAAGAATATTTCCGAATCGATCCCGGATTTTCTGTCACTGCGGAACCGGCTGAAGAAAGAAGGGATCACCGGAATTCTTCTGTTAGGTATGGGCGGTTCTTCACTTGCCCCGGAAGTTATGGCGGAAATATTTGATGATACTGCTGATATCAAACTGCGGATCGTTGATTCAACAGATCCGCTGCAGATTTTGGAAGCACGGAAAAATCATGATCCGAAAGATACATTTTTCATCGTTTCCAGTAAATCCGGCGGAACAGCGGAAACAGCCGCGTTCCTGGATTACTTCTTCACACAGGCCGCGGATGTTTTGGGAAGTGAAGCCGGCTCGCACTTTGCTGCCATCACAGATCCGGGGACCCCGCTTGAGAAGAAAGCAAAAGATCTCGGATTCAGAAATGTCTTTCTTTCAGATTTCACGGTGGGCGGCCGGTTTTCCGCTCTTTCCCACTATGGCATGATCCCCGCGGCGCTTATGGGACTGGATACCGATATTATCAGTGAGAAAGTCAGCAGGATGATGAAATCATGCTCGGCATCCCTCCCTGTCTGCCGGAATGAAGGAGCGGCACTGGGCATTTTTATCGGAACAGCAGCATTGCGGGGGATCGACAAACTGACGATCCTGACAGACCCGGAATTTGCGTCTTTCGGTTCCTGGCTGGAACAGCTGATCGCGGAATCTTCCGGGAAAGAAGGGAAAGGGATCGTTCCGGTAGATTTGGAGCCGGAAATAAACCTATACGCAAATGACCGCTGTTTTGTGTACATTAATCTGAATAACAGCAGGGAAGAAGAGATCACAAGGATCAGGGAACAGAGGCATCCGGTTTTTGAAATTTCCGTTTCTGACCGCTATGACCTGTTCAGTGAGTTTTACCGCTGGGAAATAGCTGCCGCGGCCGCTTGTTCGATCTTAGGAGTAAACGCTTTTGATCAGCCAAATGTACAGGACAGCAAAGCAAGAACATCCTCGAAAATCGCCGGATACCGTGAAAACGGGAAATTTGATGATCTGATGCCTGTCTGGTCAGACGAAGAAACAGAAGTCTGGGCCCCGGAAGGCTTCGATATCAAAGGCTGCACATCTTACAATGATTTTATTACACGCTTTATCTCCGAAGCAAGATCCGGAGAGGACTACATCGCCATCAACGCGTATCTGCCCCGGAATCCGGAAATGACACGCCTGCTCCAGAACCTGCGGGGGCTGATCCTTAACAGTACGGGATGCGCTACAACGCTGGGCTTCGGGCCCCGCTTCCTGCATTCCACCGGGCAGCTCCATAAAGGCGGTAAGAATAACGGTATGTTTATCCAGATCATTGCCGATCACACCGAAGTCTGTATGATCCCGAATGAAGACCTCAGTTTCAATTGTCTTGAAAGGGCTCAGGCACTCGGAGACATTGAAAGCCTGACAGCCAACGGCCGGCGGGTCTTGCGGATCCGGTTCAAAAACGGGTTTCCGGGACAGGAATAACCATTGAGCGGTCAGAATCTGCATGAAATACTGATCTGTACCGATCCGGATTGCGGTTTCCGCTTTCCATTAAGCCCGACGGAGAAACGCCTGGAGCGCTGTCCGCGCTGCGGTGCTCCGGTCTATAAGGCGGAAATGCCTTATAATTCTTTTTCCATTCCGGCAAAGGCAAAGCGAAAAAAAGGGCATCTTTTTGTATCGGTATTGGATAACATCCGCAGCGCGTACAATGTCGGATCAATATTCCGGACATCCGATGGAGCCGGGATCGATAAATTATATCTTTGCGGAATAACGCCCACCCCGGAAAACCCCAGGGTAGGAAAGACAGCTCTTGACGCGGAAAAATCGATCGCGTGGGAACATTCCTGGAGCGTCCTTGAAACTGTCCGGAAGCTTCAGAATGACGGATATATGATCGTATCCCTGGAGGGGGGAAATTCAGCAGCAGATTTATTCAGCTCGCTTACATTTATGAAAGAAAAGGATCAGCCCATTGCGCTTGTCGTTGGCAATGAGGTAAGCGGAATAGACCCGGAAGTTGTAAAAATGAGTTCTCTTTGCGTCTATATACCGATGGAAGGGGTAAAGGAGTCCCTAAATGTCGCCACCGCCTTCGGAATCGCAGCTTACCTGATCCGCTACCAGGGGATAAAAAATGAGTGAAACCGTAACACCAATCAGACAGCAGTATTTAGACATAAAAAAACAATATCCGGATGTGATCCTTTTTTTCCGTCTGGGAGATTTCTATGAAACATTCGACGAAGACGCGGAAATCACCGCCAAAGAGCTGGATCTGGTCCTGACTTCAAGAAGTTTCGGAAAGGACAACCGCTCTCCCATGGCAGGGATCCCATACCATGCGGTCGAGAATTATCTTTCCCGCATGATCGAAAAGGGTTATCATGTGGCGATCTGCGAACAAATGGGGAACCAGGCCATCAACGGCCTTTTCCCGCGGGAAGTAACACGGATCGTTACACCGGGAACACTGATCGAACCCGGATTGCTGAAAAAAGACACAAATAATTATCTGCTGGCAGCGTTTGTAAACAATAATATGCTGGGAATATCATATGTCGATATTTCCACAGGCGAATTCTATACGACAGAGATCAGATCCGAAAAAATTCTGTCGGATCTTCTGTCAGAAATTACCAGGCTGAATCCCGCTGAGATCTTGCTATCCGAAAAATCCGAGCTGGATCTGCCGGGCAGCCTTCATATTACACGCGTACCGCATGTGTTCTTCGATCCTGCCCGGGCGGCAGGCGTCCTGATGGATCATTTCTCCGTGACGACACTGGATGGCTTCGGCCTTCGTCCCAATTCTGTTTCCGTAAGCACCTCCGGCGCTATCCTTTCCTACCTGAATAAAAATCAGTCCGGATGCCTGAAACTGCTGACATCGCTGAGTATTTATTCCCTGAATGAATTTATGCTGCTGGATTCCTCCACAAGAAGGAATCTTGAGCTCACCGAAACACTGCGGGGCAAGGAAACTGCCGGGTCCCTGCTCGGCGTACTGGATCATACAGTTACATCTATCGGGAAAAGAATGATCCGGCAATGGGTAAACAAACCGCTGATCAATCTTGATACGATCCATATCCGGCAAAAGGCGATCGCGTCTCTGCTGAATAACGGAATGACGAGGACAGAACTCTTCTCCGTTATGAAAGGGATCTCGGATATGGAAAGGCTGATCAATCGCATCAGTTCAGGGAACGCTATTCCGCGGGATCTTGTCGCGTTGAGATCATCCCTGCAGGTGTTACCCGAAGTCATAGAACTTACCGGGCCCATCGCAGATGACCTGAAACCGGCGATCGGAAATCTGTCTCCATTATCTGAAGTTTACGACATCCTTGTTTCCGCGATCGCTGATGAACCGCCCGCGACCCTGCAGAATACGGGCGTCATCCGGAAAGGCTATTCCGACGAACTGGATAATGTCGTGCTTCACTCCAAAGAGGCTCGGGAATGGATGGCAGGTCTGGAATCCAAAGAACGGGAGCGCACAGGCATCAAAACGCTGAAAGTAAGTTATAACAAGGTTTTCGGTTACTATATCGAAATATCCCGGGGCCTGGCATCATCCGCGCCCGACAACTACATCAGGAAGCAGACGCTTGTCAACGCGGAACGGTTTATCACTCCGGAGATGAAAGAATATGAGGCACTGATACTGAATGCCGATGAGACCATACACCAGATAGAGCTCCGCATCTTTGACCAGGTCTGCAATGAGATCAGCCAATACATGGAAGAGATCCTTTCGGTTGCCCGCGGAATCGGGATACTGGATGTTCTGATCTCACTGGCTGAAACCGCGGCTGCCAATAATTATGTCTGTCCGATCGTGAATGACAGCAAAAAACTCAGCATCATCGAAGGCAGGCATCCTGTTGTCGAAAAAATGATGAGCAAAGGGAACAGTTTTATCCCGAATGATGTGCGTTTTGAGGATGGCGAGATCGTCAGGGTCATCACCGGTCCCAATATGAGCGGGAAATCCACTTTTCTGCGGCAGACCGCGATCATTATCCTTATGGCACAGATGGGGTCTTTCGTACCCGCGGAAAAAGCGGAGATCGGAATGGTTGACCGGATATTTACCCGCATCGGAGCGCAGGACGAGATCCATGCCGGTCTTTCCACTTTCATGGTTGAAATGGTGGAAACTGCCAATATCCTTAATAACGCGACAGACAGGAGCCTGCTGATCCTTGATGAAATAGGCAGGGGAACCAGTACCTATGACGGCGTATCAATAGCCTGGGCGATCGTTGAATATATTCATAACGCGCCAAAATTACGAGCCCGGACTTTATTTGCCACCCATTACCATGAGCTTACAAAATTAGCCGAGACCCTTCCCGGTGTACGCAATTACAATGTCGCTGTGGCGGAAACCAACGGCGAAGTGATCTTCCTGCATAAGATCATATCCGGCGCGGCGGACCGTTCTTACGGGATCCATGTCGCTCAAATCGCGGGGCTTCCGAAACCTGTTATCAACCGGGCCAATGAGATATTGTCCCAATTGGAATCCGTTGACCGGCACCAGGCGATCAACGAAGCTGAGGTACCGGTTTCACAGCTGATGCTGTTTCCGGAGACAAACCCGATCCTTGACGCACTGAAAGCGCTGGAAATCGATAATCTTTCCCCGATAGAGGCGATAAATACCCTCTACAACTGGAAACGAAGATTCGAAAAAAGCTGAAAAAACAGCGCCGGGGTTATAAATCACCCCGGCGCCTTTTTTTCGGAAAATGATCAAACCCGGTTACTGCGCGGCGCTTTCTGCCGGTGTTTCCGTCTCCGCTTCAGCCGGTTTTTCGTGTGCGACCTGTACTTCGATCGTAGCCGGCATGATGGATTGGACAGTGATCGTTTCGCTGGAAGCCACCTCTACGCGCGGCGCGATCTGATAACTGCCATCTTCAAGATCCTGAATTTCGATAACCGCGTTGATATCCGACGGCTCAATTTCGCTGAGGGAAACGATCGGACCTACCAGATATACATCGATATCCGTCGGGGATATCGTCACGGTCATACCTTCGTCATCATCAGGGCCGACGATCGAGACCGGTATCTGAGCGATGGTTGTCGTACCTTCAATGGCGCTCACCTGGACATTCATTGTCACTGTAGACTCACCGACCAGTGTTACACCTTCCGGAATAGTCAAACCGATCTTTTTATTTGTTGATGAACTGATCTCATCAAGCATAACGGTTTCGGTCTCAATATAGCTGTTCAGGCTGTTCAGCAATTCTTTATCAGCTGAATACACGGTGACAAATCCCGGATCCACACTCAGGTTATCGACACGGTACCCCTGAGCGATCTCACCCTTGACTGATAATTTAACGGACATTACCCGGTAACCACCGCGCATTTTGATTTCCTGCGTTACTTTGACCCTTTCAGGCGAGATCGTGACATCCTTTACCACTTTTCCATCTTCCGTCATGGCAACGACCGGCAAAGTTTTTTCAATGGTAGTCGTATCATTATTCCGTACCAGTTCCACAGTAACGCTGCTGATCGTATCCAGCTGAGAGACGGTGCCCGTAATTTTTACCGTATTCTGAGAAAGGGCGGGAATGCCGGAACGAAAAGCTGTCGGTATCTCACCGGTTTCTTTGACTGCTATTTCGTATTCCCTGGTCTCAAATTTTTCCAGAGTGACCGTGGCAACGCTTGGACTGAAGGAAGTTACCTGTACAGGGGAAATGCCTACTTCCACATCAATAGGGACCTGATGTGTACCCGGTTCAAGTCCGCTCACATCAATGATCGCTTTAGCGGTTATCCGTTCCAGTGATATTCTGCGCCAGATCGAATTCGGGGCTCTCAGGTTGATGGATACTGTATAAGGCAATCCACTGGTCAGGATCATGTCTTCGGTCAATCCCACAGTTTCTATCGTCACAGTCTGGGGGAAACGGCCTTCTTCAGTAGGGTCAGAAGAAATGGTAGCGAACACCCAGATGAAAAACGCGAGCAGAATTGAAAGCAGGATCAGCGGGATATCCTTCAGAAAGTGCAGTATGATCTTCTTCATTTCTCTTCCCCTTTCTGAATATTCTTTTCACCCCGGCGCCATCCGGAAATGATCTGCCTGACAGAATCTGTAAATGATTGCTGAGGCGGCTGGGCATATGTTTCTTTGATGATCTCGGTCAAACGGCTGGGAGAAAGGTCTCTTTCGATCACGCCATGGCGGCAGAGAGATATCGCACCCGTCTCTTCAGAAACAATGATGGAAAGGCAGTCCGTTTCTTCACTGACGCCCATACCGGCACGGTGTCTGAGGCCGAAATGGCTGTCCGGATTCTTTTCAAGGACATTGCGGGAAGAAAGAGGCATCACGCAGGATGCTTTATACACTCTTCCGTTCCGTATAACAACTGCGCCGTCATGCAGCGGAGTATTCGGATAAAAGATCTGAAGCAGTAATTCGACGGATGCCTTCGCGTCAATGTCAACACCGGCCGTGATTTCCTTATCCAGATCGTCGAAGTATTCCATAACGATCAGGGCGCCATGATTCCGCGCCGCGAGCCGCATACAGGAATCCCCGATGATCTCAGCCACATCCTGCATCAGTTCCGCGTTTTTCGGTGTTGAAGAGAATATATCCCTGATACTCTGAAATCCGCCGATCCGATCAAAGGACCGCCGGATCTCCGGAGCAAAAATCACCGGGATCATAATGATCACAATGGGGATCACATTGGAAATGACCCAGTTGAACGCGGTCATATTTTGAAACAGGCTCAGCATTGCCAAAAAGACCAATGCGATGATCAGCCCGCGTATCATGTTATATCCTCGGGTCCCCTGTATCAATTTGATAATTATGAAAATCACCAAAGCGACAAGCAGAATATCGGGAATGCTTTCCCGGGTAAAGCGCTGTCCGATGAATAGTAATTCTTCAAATATCGTTTCCAAGTTTTACCTGCTCTCTCTGCTGTAAGAGCTCACTTTATTCCGGCAGCGGGATCGGCTGTCCCGTAAAGCACGGGAACACCTGACATTTTCCGCTCCTGTTTTCCGGGCGCTTCGCCCCTCATAACCCTGTTTAAAAGGTATCAGGCTCTTTGTAAGACACACACGCTTTCGCGGCGGGCACCTCTTTTCCAAGCCTTCTCTAATCATAACATGGTTTTCAACGCATCTTTAACTTGTAATGCCATCGTTTCTACAGGTTCAGTCGAATATATGACCCGGTCAGCTTTTGTTTCATCCCAGTCATGATCCTCCTGCGCTTTGATCCGGTTTACGGCCTCCTCATATGTCATTTTCCGGTTTTCCACAAGTCTTTTCAGCTGCTGTTCCGGTTCGGCATGAACGACCCAATATTCATCACAGATATCGATAAGCCCGGAACTCACCAGCGCGATCGCTTCGATCACATAGTTTTTCTCAGGAGCTGCCGCGATCTCATTAAGTATCGCCTGAATAACATGCGGATGAGTGATCTGCTCCAGACGGTCCATTTTTTCAGGATCCGCGAATACGATCTTACCGAGTGCTTTTCTGTCGATCAGGAGACGGCTTTTCCGGTCTTCCTCAGCGTAAAGAATATCATTCCCGAATTCTGATGTCACTTCCCCGATCACGTCAGGATCTTCCAGTACGGCATGTGCCACGATATCAGCATCGATATGAACAAATCCGGCTTCTTTGAGGATCCGGCAGACTTCACTTTTCCCTGATGCGATCCCGCCTGTTAAACCTATTATCATCGTTTTTCTCCATTGTCTGTGAAATTACTGATACCCATATGATGCGCATATTGCCTGTCCATCCCTTACGATGGACATAACAGACGGATCATCTCCATATACCGCTTCGATCTCTCTGGCGACTTTTACCGCCTCTTCGCAATAGCGGTTCGCCCTGGTATGCATATAAGCCAAAGCGCCGACATAGGAAAAATAATACGGAACGGATGAACTGGTTATCGGCATCTTTTGTATTTCGATGATCGGGTCGCCTTCATCCGGACATTCACGGACATTACAGCTCTCCAGAGCCCCGCAGCCGTTGACGACACAGCTCAATGCTTCTATGGCTGCTTCATAGTTGCGGGCTTTATAATAATTCACACCCAAACGGCCGTAAACATCAGCGTTATAGGGGTTGATCTGCAGCGCCTTTTTAATATTCAGGCCCGCCGCATAAAAGTCACCGGTCTGGGAATACGTGTTGCCGATGGCGATATACGGCATCGGGTCATTGACGCCGAGCTGATCATTGATCCGGGCAGCCTTCGCGAACATTTCCAGCGCGGAATTGTAGTCCGTGATCTGACGCCAGTTTACACCGATACGGATCTGAAGGAATGTCATGTTCGGTGAAAATTCCAGTGCGTGATTGTACGCGTCGATCGCGGAACGATACTGACCGTAGGATTCCAGAAGAATGCCCTGCACACGGTAAACATCAAACATCAGGTCTGAGTTTTCTTCATTCGTTCCGTATTCGAGCGCCTGGCTCAGCATCTGTTCAGCCCTTACATAGTTTGACTGCGCCAGCAATATCTCGGAATAAATCGCATACGCCAGCGGATTTCTGGAGTTGAAGTCCACCGCCCGGCGGATATTGCTTTCAGCCAGAGCCTGGTTTGTTTCCACGTTTCCGGCACCGCACAGGTCAGCATCCGCGTACCAGTTGTACGCGAACGCGAGTATCGAATATATGTTGGAATTCTCGTTAAATGTATCCAGCGCTTTTTCAAGCATATCAATAACGCTTGTCAGCGTTTCGGATTTTTCCTGGTCAGTGGTCTGTGATCCGGTCAGATAGATCAGTGAACGTCCGCGTTTCCAGATATAATCCGCGTTGTCCGGTTCCAGTACGGAAGCCGCCGCATATGAATCAGCTGCTTTTTGAAGGTTTCCCGCGCGGAAATATGTTTCAGCTTCCATCGCGTAGGATGTCGCGTCCCGGGTCGGCACTGCTGTCGGAAGCCATGGTGAAATAATGGTTTTTGAGACCACAGCTTTCAGCAGGAATAAACTGAGTACACAGAGGAATAATAAAAACAAAACCGTCAGTGGATTTGAACGGTTTTCATGTTTGAACTCAAGATTTTTACCGGTCAGCTGCATAGATCAGCGCTTTTCAATACAGCCTTCATTATTCGCGCCGTAAAAACAGTCCCAGCAGGATCCCATATGAAATCCGGTGCTGTCAAAACAGTCCGAATAATAGTAACCGATCAGATTCCCGTTTGGATCATATACGGGTGTTCCGCCGATGAAGCAGGTCCCGCCGTTTACATGGTATCCGGCACTGGCACAATCATCAAAATCAGACAGATCTCTGCTGCCCTGGTTCATTGCTTTGTCGTTGCTGATCTTATGATAAATGTTTCCCCGGATCGTCGTACAGGTGTCTTTCGCGTAACCGGCGGAAGCCGCGTCGGGACGGAACTGATTGTACATGTTCCATAAGGCATTAATGGAATCATTATCGTATCCGTTCATAAGAAGCGAGATGTTATTGATCGTAACCGCAATATGCTCCCTGACTGATTCGTACCTTGAGGTATCCCCATATTGCGCCATGTTGTAATAATCATTGATATTTTGACACTCTACCGCGAGAAGATCCAGGACCTGCTGAGACCGGTCCGGAGCAAGTGAATTTGCGGAAGCAGATATATGGAATAAAAACAACATAACAGCCGTTATAAATATTGTGATATTTCTTTGATTTTTCATATACACCGCCATTTTTTAAGGTTGCTTGTTTTTATAACGTTTCGAATTAATAAAAGTTCCCTTTGCATAATTATAATAAATTATTTCGGAAACTGACAGAATTCAGCGAAAAACCATGTGCTGGCCGCCGGATTGCCGGATCATGTAAAAGTACCCGTTCCTCACGTGGGACAGGGGTCAGTTCACGAGTGGGACAGGGGGACGGTTCACGAGTGTCCCGGAATCGGGACACTCGCGAACCGTCCCCTCTGTCCCAACCCACGGCCAATTCCCGGCGCCTAATGAGCAAATATCATAGCATCATCGGTGATCGGTACAAGACAAACCAAATTGATGAATTATTGGCCTATGTGGGACAGGGGGACGGTTCGCGGTGTCCCGGAATCGGGACACTCGCGAACTGTCCCCTCTGTCCCAAGCCACGGCCAATTCCCGGCGCCTAATGAGCAATAATTATTGCATCATCGGTGATCGGTAGAAGATAAACCAAGTTGATGAATTAATGGCAGGTGTGGGACAATGGGGACATTTCGCGTTTGTCCCAGGATTGGGACAAACGTGAACCGTCCCCTTGTCCCATTTTAACAAATTTTCGAATTTCCCCTTGACATTTTAGAAATTGCGTGCTACAATAACAAATAGAAATTAATTACTATCTTTGGATCAACGGATTCGGAAAGGAGAAATTCATGGGCGGCTTCTATCAGAGTAAAAGAGATCAGAAATATCAGGCTGAATTGTCCGAGATGTTTTCCGACGTCCGGCCTCCGATCGAACAGCAGACCGAATCCGCCGATGAATTCACACTGGATCCCATCGGCTTCGAAGAAATGACCGAAAGCCTCTGCCGTGACGCGGATGTGCTCTTCGCCATGGCCTCGACCCGCCACCGCCTTTCCGAAGCCTTTCTGGTCACCACCGGAAACCTGGAAAAACTGATCCGCCGGCTCGCCAGCTGCTGCCTGACCAAAGCCGCCCTGGAAGCCGCCGGCCGCACCTTCCCGAATCTCGAAGGTCTGGATATCCGTCAGCTCTACTGTCTGGGTTCCTTCAATTTCCGCAAATGCCACGCATCGATCCAAGACGGGATCTCCCGGATGCACAGGTTCAACATGGATATGATGAACATGGAATGCAGCTGGTTCACCACCCTGCAGCGGCTGAAGGCCACCGAAGAAAAAATCACCCTGATCCGTGAAGGAAAGATCAGCATCGACAGCCTCGTCAGGCGGGAGGGATACAGGAAAGAAGATCCATCCGCCACGCGGGAAACCAGCGGCCGCCATACGGAATTCGGGAAGGCGGATTCTTTTCCGATCCTGCGCTCCGCTTTGGAAGATGAGATTCCCGGCGCTGCCCTCGGCATAGGAACTTCCCGGGAACCGAAGACCAACCGGAATATCGGCGGCGGCAGGGTCATTAGACGGCCGTCTCCCGCGCAGCTCAGAAAAGAGATCGAAAGATCCCGGAAGAGAAAGGAAGCCGAAGAAAAAGAACGGTCAGAGGAAGTGGTCCGGGAAGCGGTCTCCGCGGTGCTGGGGAACAAAACCGGCGAAACGCCGATGGAAAAATTCCAGGCCGAATCCCAAAAAAGCGCGGCACAGAAGTGGGCTGAGATCTTGGAGAAAAACATTCCGGGCGAAGGAAGCCCCCCTGCCGGACCTGCCCGGCAGAAGCGTAAACGCAGACGAAAGACGTGAGACGTTAGTCGTTGGTTGGTGGTTGGTGGTTGTGAAAAGAAGAAAAGAATTTCAGCCGAAATCCTTATATTTCGGCTGTCTGCTGTTAAGCCGGGGGCACGGGCTGTACCCGAAGGGGGCGAAGCTCCAGCTCCGAATCCAAACCGAGCGAAGCTCGTACCTATCGGAGTTGGCTCTCGCTGTACCCACGGGCACGTTTCCTCGGTAAGGGGGGAATACGTTTCCGTGGGTACAGCCCCAATAATCCCGACGGATAGCGGTCTTCCGAGTCGAGAGTGAGTTTCCTCAGGGTACAGTCCCCTTCGGGGACAGTCCCCGGGGCCTCTCTTCTCCAAAAGCTCTTCTCCAAAAAAGTAAGAAAATTATCATAATTTCTTGCAAATGTATAAAATTGTGTTATTATTCTTTTGTCAGTGTGGAGGCTGTAGCTCAATGGCAGAGCGCTTGTCTGTGGAACAAGATGTTGTGGGTTCGAGACCCACCAGCCTCCCCTCTTTTATTTAACGAATAACGAATCAAATGAAAAACGGAAAGGCAGCGGCTTTTTCCGTTTTTTTATATAATGCGGATCGGGATTTGTATCTGTTCTTCGGTACTCACGGTTGAAGAACGATACACGCATTGGAAGAAATATCGCATTTGCCTCATCATTATCATGCCTCAGTCCGGCAGCGGTTCTTTTATTCCTCAAAGTTCAGATCATTACAGCCCCGGGGCGAACAGAAACGCAGCTTTTGATATCCGGATATGCGGCAAATAAATAATTGTTCAATAACCAGCATATTACAACGATCGCCCCATTGATTTCACTTTTAATACAATATACGCATGTTATTTAATCGTTTATAATTATTTTCAACAATTTATTGGCCGTTTTTTTATTTCTTTTCAGAGAGGAGTATTTTACAAGGAAAAGGAACTCACTTTATCTTATTTTGCTGATCCTGATCCTCAGCATCAGCGGGATAGTATCCGCGGACGGGGATGAGGACTACTACTGGTGCAACCTCAACGCGGATCCGCTGAAAACCCATCCGCCAAGGGTTATGACAATTTATATCGATGAAGAGGAAGCGCCTGTCCGGCTGGAACGGATCTCGACGATTCACGCGGACAGCGGAGAAGAGACCGGGTCGGTTAGTATCTGGATGGGTGACCAGCAGATCGACTCCTGGCCCTGGGTACGGCAGATCGGTTACGGCATTTCGTATGTCTATCAGGTTGCGGATGTGGATATAGTCCTGATGCCTGGATATGAATACACGGTCAAGGTCTCCGATGAAGACAGCTGGTGCTATAACGCCGAGTCGGAAAACTGCGGGATAGTCGAACTGATCGGCACGAGGCTGAATAATTTCAACAGCGGAACATCAGGCGATACCTGCGCGACGCCAGATCAGGACATTGAGATCGTCATGGACGATGAACCGGTCGTCCTGACAGATGATACAGGTGCGACCGTTCCCCCGCTGGTTTTGAATAATACCGTCTACATCCCGGCGAAGACGATCGCTGAGATAACGGAAATTGATTTCACCTGGGATCCTGAGATCCGCAAGGTCATTTACCGCCCGACGCAGAATGTCAATATTATCACAAATAATCAGACGATCAGCAATACAGTCATTAATGGGAATGATGTTCCTCCGCTGGTGATCAACAATACGGTCTATATTCCGTCTCCGCTCGTGAAGCAGCTCACGGGGCTTGATTTCAACTGGGATCCGACGAGCGGGCAGATCCGGGTCGTTCCTGCCGAGGAAATCCAAATCGTCGTGAATAATGATACGACGATCACAAATTACATTGACGGGGATCCGGTTGTGCCTGTCGTCATCGATAACAGGATCTACCTTCCGATCGATAACCTGCCTGAGATACCCGGTCTTGAGATCAGCTGGGATGAAGGAGAGAGGATCCTGCGCATCAATACAAATATGGATAATGAAAAACTCTCACAGGATGGGATCAATTATGCGCTTCTGGCATCTAAGATCGACGGCGATTATAAAAATGCCGGACTGATCCTGAAGGACGGCAGCCTGTATGTCGTAGGGAACGGTTATCTGGGCAACGGGGAAGAATCCCATGGGGAAATCGTCTGGGTCGCAGATGATGTGAAAGATATGAGTATTGCCAGCGGCGCCTATGCTCTCGTGAAAAAGGATGGCTCACTGTGGACCTGGGGATCTTACAGCCGGAACTCATGGCCATATGTGCTTGGTTATAAGGGCACGGAAAATGCCCTGAAGCCTGTAAAGATCGCGGATAATGTTGAAAAAGTCAGCATGGGAAATGGCCACTATGCCTTCATTAAATCCGACGGAACGCTGTGGGTATGGGGTGAAAATCAGAACGGTGCCCTGGGTTTTGAAATCTATTATGAGGGTAAGGGCGTAGATGAACTTAAGGAGCCCACTTATCTTATGGATAATGTGGCGGATGTAAAATGCGGTAACATCTCCGGTTCCGGCGGCGGAAATGGCGAGTATACACTGGTCCTGAAAAAGGATGGGACCCTGTGGACCTTCGG
>DAIMGK010000002.1:0-47956 GCA_036723985.1 Flexilinea sp. | reverse complement strand
AGGGGAGAGCTTGGGACCGGTCTGACGAATCTGAATTGGGCGGAGATATACGGCCGCCGCTGGCCCTGTACCTCTATCCCGCAGCTGATCATGGACAATGTGGTAAGCATTGAAACCGGTAAAGGTACTGCCGCTGCTGTGACGGCGGACGGAGGCGTATGGACCTGGGGTCTGAACAATGAGGGACAGCTGGGGAACGGCGGCGTTTACAACGCTAAAGCCCAGGAAAGAGCTGTTGATGAAGGGACAATTCCCTGCCAGTCATCCCCTGTAAAGATCCTTGACGATGGGGTTGCCGTATCCATGGGGATCAACCATGGCGCCGCCCTGAAATCTGACGGCACGGTCTGGTGTTGGGGAGATAACTGGGTCGGACAGCTGGGCAACGGGGAAAAATCCAAGACACCCGGCTCCGCGGTCCCGGTGAAGGCACATATCGAGGATGTGGTGGCGATCAACGCCGGCGATGAATATACCCTCGCCATAAAATCTGACGGTACGATCTGGGGCTGGGGCAGCATCAGCCATGTGTTTAATTCTGCTGAACCGGTGCAGCTGTTCACCGATCTGCCGCGGATGGATGTGAAATAAAACCGTTGGCTGAATCATGAAAGCGCCGCTGTCCGGATCTCAAAACCCCGCCCGGCGGTGTTTTCATATGATCTGAATATAAACCGCAGGGATCCGAGTCACCGGGATCTGTTTTGTCAGACTCAAATTTGAGTCCTCAGAACAGGTTACGGTGATTCGGGAAACTTTTACATCCCCGGAACGTTCCTGTTAATATAAGATATAACAACGGTCATCGACCTGTTTGGACAAGAAGGAGGGCCGGACCATGATTTGTAAGAATTGCGGAAAAGAGATACCGGAAGATGCGAAATTCTGTCCCGAATGCGGGTTTCCCGTCACAGGAGAAATCGGAATTGAGGCTCCGAAAACCGAAGCAGGATCTGACAGTGAACTGATAATTGCAGTGGAAAAGAAACCGCGGAAGAAAAAAGTAACTTATGCCAGAAACGGAAAAGTCACAGGGGAAAAAGTCACGGAGAATATTTACCTGTGCCCGGACGGTGTATACCGCTGGTTCTATCAACTGGATATGATAAAGAATCCGACCATCCTGTTCACGGTATGGAAAGCGATCGCCATCTCTATCCTGATCGTGGCGCTGCTTCTCGAGTTCGCGATGCTTATCCAGGGCGAGATCCACAGTATTTCCGACGTGCTGCTGTCATTGAATGTGTTCAAAGTCGTCATCCCGATCTTTTTTGTGCTCAGCATCATCGCGTATCTGATCGTGGCAGGGACATTCGGATGGAAATACGTCGTCCTCTTTGAAATGACGGATGAGTATGTGAATCATATACCGTCCCCGAAACAGTTCAAAAAAGCCCAGGCGCTCAACTGGCTCACGGTGATGGCCGGCGCCCTGGCGCATAAGCCCACCGTCATGGGCGCGGGAATGATCGCCGGAGCGAAAAATATCAGTACCTCGATATTCAAAGATGTGGAATATCTCCGGATACGGCGGAACAGGAACACGATCCATGTGGATCAGCTGCTGGACAAGAACCAGGTCTACGCCGAAGACCCGGATTTCGATTTCGTCGCGGAATTCATCAGGGAACGCTGTGTAAAGGCGAAAATGAGATAGTGGTCGGTGGTCGGTGGTCAGTAGTCAATAGTCAGGGGTAACTTGATATTGCTTTACAGCATGAAAGATGTATTTTTTGTAATTCGGGTTTTTTAAATTTGATCAGGGACGGTGTACCGTCCCTGATTTGTTTTGTAATGATCTGTTTCCTTACGATTGGCACCATCGGCGCTTTTATCCGACGCCGTAATAGTAATCCGGGGAGTACCACCAGCCGGTGCCGGGGTCATAAATGTCCTGATTCAAAGTCGGATCATGGTACGGATTGTAATACTGCTGCGGATCCACCTCGCCGGTCGTAACGCCGTAGTACTGATTATTATAATGATCCTGATACTGCCGGTAACAGACAGCCTTCAGTGTCACATCTCTGTTGGGCATGGCAAACGTGGGGTAATTGTAACCGAAATCCGCGTTGCCGTCATCGTCCATATCCCAGCCGCTGAAGATCAATCCGTTCATATATTCCACCGGCTCGAAAAGGATCGTAACAAGATCCCCGAGCTCATAGCATTTATTATCAATCGGGACGCCTGCCAGGCAGTTATTGCCGGCATAAGTCACTTTAAAGCAGGTCCTCGGCTTTGGTGCCGCAGTGGGAGCAGGGTCTGCCGTTTTGATCCATAAAGCGGGACGCACATCATTATATGCGGTTCCATTGATCAAAATCATAGCGCCATATCCATTGAAGTATATGCTCCCGTCTCTTGTGACATGTACCGTCTTCAGGGGAGAATCACCGGGTGTCCGCAGCCACCAGAATGCTTCAGTGAAGGAGTCTGATCTGTGGAGATAATATTCTGTAATTGCGGAATATGCCGATTCATAATTCGCGGCAGCATAATCAGTCACTTGACATATTCTGGATGCATCGGATGAAAAATATCTTTGTGCCTCATCACTACTCAGTACAAATATCCGATCCTGTGTGCGGTTCCCGCCGTTAGTTCCGAACATAGGGTTATCCGGATTCTCATTTGTAACAAGGAGTATCTGCTGCTTCTCACCTTCACTGAAGCTGCTGTTATAAAAATCCCCGTTTAGCCATCGTCGCAGCGTACAGTTTTCCCAGGTAATATCGGTAATCGTATCGTTGTATTCCCTGAAATCCAGCGCGTATTTGCTGATCACCAGCGCCCGGTCATTTTGAACAGTCAGCACCTGCCATTCGATCGGCTCTTTTCCGTTGCCGGGGTTATTATCCTGTTCGTACCGTCCCATCGTGAAAGTCTGCCCGATGCTCAGGTTTGAAGGTACTGCCATATTGCCGGAAGCCGGAGCGGGAGCTGTATATCCGGCCGGAGCCGGGTTCTCACCGTAAAGCTCGATCATACCGAAATAATCGGATCCTGCGTTATTGCTCCAGCTGTCAAAGTCGGATGCCCTGAATCCATAGCTGCGGCCGGGTTCCATAATAAAATCTGTCAGCACTTCCCAATAAACATTCGGGACACCGTAAGCGCTGCGGCCGACAGCTTGCCAGCACTGCAGTTCCTGCTTTGTATTCCCTTCACGGATACAGATCTGCCCCGGCTGCGCACCGTTCCCGTCGTTCCAGTGATAGGTCCGGATACGTGTGATGAGGACAGGCGAGCTGTTCTTATCTCTGGTAAATACCGGATAATGCGCGGGGATATTCTTAACCGGCTCATGATTGAAGTTTGACCAAAGCAGCTCTTCATCCGCGAAAACGGGAATTCCCGCTGCAAGCAACGCGGTCAGTAATGATAAGAAGAACAGGAAATTTTTCATGATAACAGGCTCCTTTCACCGTTGTTGATCAACAAAAACGCTGATCCGGACAAAACCGGTATTGATCATAAGAAACTTTTACCATTATTCATGATATGTTGATGTCATTCCAGGTCAAAAGGACTGAAACCGGGGCTCCTTATGAGGAATAAGGATGTCAGTCTTCACAGAAAACAGATAAGAGGTTCAAATCAAAAAATCTTAAGCATCTCGGATAACACGCGTGTATAGCTGCGAAATGATGACCCCCGCGCCAGTACCCCTTTGTTGCTGTGCATCTTGCCAAGGACTGGCAGACAAAAGCTGAAGCAAGGTATATCTATATCATCATAATACCATGATTCATCTTCTGCCGCCTCCTCCTGAACCACATACTTTTTCTTCACATAATCAGGGATGTTCTGTAAATCTCCGGGGACATATTTCCATTTGCAGTTTGACTGTTCAGCAAAAGAAATGACCCTTCTGCCAAGAAAATCATCCCAAAAATCGTTTTCGATCGTAAAATCACACTCATCTTCCCAGCCTACATCCGTTACGTCGAGCACGACCGCGCCGCGGACAAAGATATGCTGCTGTTTCAGAAAACGGATGAGCTGTGCCGCCCCATGTGAATTATATTCCTCATCCCCTGTAAAGCATATATATACGTCGTCAGGCAAAGGCTCGGACAGCATGGCATACAAAACAGCCGCGTTTGTTATCGCGTTATCGTAAGTTCCCCGAAGCATTCCGTTTTCCTCTTCCCTGGAAAAACATTTTGTGATCCCATGTTCACAATCGATATGCGAGGATACCACAAAAACCGAATACTCCTTTCCATCATCATCGGAACGCTCAGGGGCATACGAATGAAACAGGCCGCTGCTGTTGATCCTTTTGTACCTGCTGTCTTTCAGCAGGTCTGCTATTGCATCAAGCCTGTCTGTTTGTGTAAATCTCAAACCGTCATCGCGATTAATAACGCAAACCCTGGAAAGAATATCGTACAGATCCATTATTACCCTCTTTCGCCAATAAATTATTCAGTTAATGATACCGTCATACCAATATTATATCCATATTCCGTATCTGATCAGAAAGAGACAGGGACGTTTTCCGAAAGCTCCGCATAGAGACACCGCAAACCGCCATCTTGACATATTCCGAACAATTGCTGTATTATTATGGAAACTTTTTTATTAAAGCTGTTATTAATATCTAAAAGAGGTGACCGCCGCAAACAGTGCGCAGCTTTTTCAAAGAGCGAAAAGTTAAGCGGGGGGATGGGCCGCGAGGCTCCTGTCCCGCGAAAGCTCATGATCAAAAATTCAGAAACCCTGCGGTATTCCATAATTCCGCAGCGGACCGATCCGGTCAAAAGATCGGTCATAAATATTGGAGACATAAGAAAATGAAGACAGATCATTCCACATTTATGTATAAATTACTGTATTACCTGACATATCCGTTCGGATGGATGATAGACCTGCTCCCGGAGCTTCCTGAGGAAAAGCTTTGGCGGGAACATTGTCGGCGAATAGAAGAAGAAGCACGGATCGCTTCCGAAAAAATCTCCGCTGCCCGGCGGGATGTTCCGGGACTGGCGGTCGATCCTGATCCGGACTTTCTGCTGAGTGTCATTGCAGACCGGCAGAATTCACCGGAAGCCAGGGGCGAAGCGTACGATCTGATCCTCGGTACAACTCCAGCCGGTCAGCCGAAACGTGAACCGCCGGAATTGACAGACGAACAGCGGCATAAGCTTATGGAGCTGATATGCTCTGAAACCGATGACACCGCCAATATTCATTTCATTTTATTTGTATACCAGGACGTCCTGAAATTTGTTTTTGAAAATGCGGCAGTATCAGAAATACGTGGGAGAGCTCTGTACAGAATGATGCAAATCGAAAGAAATCTTCTTCTTCTGGAACGGGATATTAAAGACAGGATAACTCCTCTGCCTGACAGGATTCAGATGACGGAGGATGAACGGCATTTGATTTGTGAGAAAATGGTCAGAAAAAATGATTTCGATTTGATATTCGATCTGTCTTCTAAAGAGCTGCCGTCGGTTCTTGATGATTATCTGAAAAACCGGGAAATCTCTGAAATGAGGGGGAAAATCTGGAAGTTCAGCTCTCAGCAGGAACTTCGGGATGCACTGGTCCTGGCACAGAAAGAATATTTTGAACGATCTATGGAATATATCAGGCAGGAACTTACAGAGCAGGGGAAAAAAGCTGCGGCGTTAATGACAATTGCGAAGGAAAAAACCGATATTCTTGCGGAAAAACAGAAACAAATTGAACGGCTGATCAATTCCGGTATTGATAAAAAGGATCTGCGCGTTTTGATAAGGGAGCTTCATATTCAGGCCGAAGAAACCGGCAAACTTTTATCGAAAATCGAAGAGGAACTGGAAAAAGAGTCAGAAATTGAAAGAGAAATTGATAATTACATCAATGAACGATCAGGATCGGAAAAATACCCGCATATAAACAGAATCATACCGGATCCCTGGAGGGACGCGATCATAGCACTGAAGGAGAGGATAGTCTATCATGAGCCTGCCGAATTTCTGTTTGAACTAATTAGAGATCCATATGTGAATGATGATATTGCAGGAGATTTCCTTTTTCATGTTTTGATCGCTCCGGTTTCCAAAGAACTTCAGGACCGGGCAGTACACGCTTACATCCATGGGAACAGAAAAATGGATGACCTGCATTATTCCGCAGCGAGGATTTTAAAAAATCGTTATGATATAGACGTTGACCATCCCAACCTTGACAAGCTATCCGAAATTTAAGGAGAAATTGTCCGGAATTTGATACCGTTCAGTGTCCGCCGGCATGAACAGTTATCATGAACCAAAACCGATCAAAACCGTCATCTTCTGATCAGGACTTTTTCAGAGGATAAGTTTTCTTTCCGGATCATAGAAAACACAGGGATCAAAAATCCACTTTTCCGGATCACGGCGTTTCGGCAGAGTTTTTTTGATATCCGGGCTGAAGAACTCCGTTGATGATCATGCGATGTTCTACACGCAGAAATGAAAGAATGATTATGGAAATGATACCCGATGATGACTTATACGAATTTCCCGGCGACCGGATCGAACCGGAACGTGATGAATTCGGGATGCCTTCTTATTTTTTTCGCCGGGACGATGCCCACCCCGATAAAGAAGGTAATTTATTATATTATGAACGCCTGATCACCTTTCGCTCAGAAATAACCGGAAAGAACTATATTCTGTATACGGACTATTCATACACTGATAACGGTGATCTTGCGGTCCGCGGCGGTGTTTTTGATCCTGATGCCGAAAGACCTGAAGATACGATCATATGCCTTGGGCCTGAAAATCATGCGGATTGGGAAGTCTGCAGGGATGAGGTCAGAAAGCATAATATTACAGTCCGTATTGACCGGAAAAAAGGACCCGGCGCGCAGGAATATGAATAAACACATGTTTCCGAGGTGATCTGCCGCATAACTTCCGTGCCGCATGGTCCCGATTACAATTGGATCCGTACATCATACGGGACAGGCAGCTGCCCTCAGAAAACCAATAATGCCCTTTACTGCCGGAGAAATGATCATGATTTATATCACAGGCGATACACATGGGGGAACCGACATTCAAAAACTGATATTTTCAAAAAAATTATCAGCACTTTCGGAAGGCGATTATTTACTGATCGCCGGAGATTTTGGCGGTGTGTGGGATGACTCTTCCCATGATAAAGCAATTCAGAGTTTTTACGACACGCAAAAGTACACGACATTGTTTATCGACGGTAATCATGAAAATTTTGATCTGCTGAACAAAAAACCTGTTGAAGAATGGAGCGGCGGAAAAATCCACCGAATTTCCAATAAGATCATTCATTTGATGCGCGGACAAATTTATACATTGGAAGGGCGGACATTTTTTACATTCGGAGGGGGGAAAAGCATAGACAAAGCATTTCGAACTCCTGGGATCAGCTGGTGGCCGGAAGAAGAACCTTCAGAGGCGGAATGCAGAGAAGCTATTGATAACCTTGAAAAATATGATCATCAAATTGATTTTATTGTTACACATGCAGCTCCGAAAACTATCGTCTGGAATGAACTGAACGCGGCTCACAGGTTGATCAAAATCAGTTCTGATACAGAGAAATTCCTTGACACAGTTTTGGTATTGACAAAATATAAACACTGGTATTGCGGACATTATCACTTCGATTGTGACGTAAAAAGCAAAGATATGAGTGTTCTGTATGAAAGGATCCTGAAAATTGAATAGGAACAGCTGAACCGGGATAAAATTCCGGCAAAACGGTATCATCGGGTTTCCCACATAAAAAAGATCATTCCATATACCTTGAGCATACAGGCTGTGGATAATATATCAGACACTGAATACACCGCAGCCGGGAATTACCGCAGCATCCGGCGATATGATATTTCAAAGACAAATATCACGATACGCCGGCTCTGTCCGAATAATTGAAGATCCCGGCTCCGCTTCCCTGACTTGTCCTGAACAGCAGTACTTCGTTGAGGAAACAAAGCTGAGGAAAACAAAGCTGAGGAAACAAAGCTGAGGAAACAAAAACAAACTGATTTGACAAAACAGTTCACAGAGAACATTTCTATTGGTATAATATTTATTTGATAGGTAGAAAAAGATTCAGGAGATAAGAATGGCAGAAATTGATCCGAACAAGTTTTTTCTTGGGAAACTGTACAATTCCGGAAATGTTTTGACCGATGAGAAAATGTTATACAATCCCTCCGACCTGAACACACATTGTGTGATCACAGGGATGACCGGATCCGGGAAAACCGGGCTGGGTATTTTGCTTCTCGAGGAAATCGCGCTGAAGAAGATCCCCGCCATCATTATCGACCCGAAAGGCGACCTGACCAATCTGCTGCTGCATTTTCCGAACATGACCGGGAAAGATATCGCCCCCTGGCTGGATGCGGAAGCACCGGTCCGGGAAGGGAAAGAACTGTACGAATACGCCAATGAAAAGGCAAAAGCCTGGACAAAAGGACAGGAAGAATGGGGATTCGGGCCGGAAGATATCAAACTGCTCTCCGGGGTGGATTATACGGTTTTTACGCCGGGTTCCACCATCGGGAATCCCATCAATATTATGGCGACTTTCTCAGCACCGGAAAGCTCTTCGATTTACAATGAAGAAGCGATCCGTGAAGAGATCTCCACATCTGTCACAGCGCTGCTGGGGTTGATCGGCTACAATAACATCGATCCTCTGAAAAGCAAAGAACACATCCTGCTTTCCAACATTATTGAATCTTTCTGGACACTGGGAAAAGATGTTACCCTGGTTGACCTGATCAACGCGGTCAATGACCCGCCCTTTGATACGCTGGGAGCACTGTCCATCGACCGCATCTATCCTCCCAGAGAACGTTTTAACCTTGCGCTGCAGATCAATAATTTTCTGGCTTCTCCGACATTCAAATCCTGGAATGAAGGACCCGGGCTGGACATCGGCAGCCTGATCCGCAATAAAGAAGACAAACCCCGATTCAATATTTTCTACATCCAGCACCTGAGCGATCAGGAAAAAATGTTCTTCGTCACCATGCTCTACTCTCAGATCGAAGCATGGATGCGCAACCAGACCGGGACCGGAAACCTGCGGCTTGCGGTATACTTTGATGAGATGGCCGGTTATGTTCCGCCCACCGCCAACCCGTCTTCCAAACCGGTGATCATGCGGATGATGAAACAGGCGCGGGCTTTTGGTGTGGGAATGATCCTGGCGACACAGAATCCTGTGGATATTGACTATAAAGGCCTTTCTAACGCGGGGACCTGGTTTGTCGGGCGTCTTCAGACGGAACAGGATAAGAACCGGCTGCTGGACGGCCTTACGACTACAGACGGGAACATCAACCGGGCTGATGCGGATAAGCTGATCTCCGACCTGAAAAAGCGGGCGTTCCTTTACATGAATGTTCATGAAAAGGGGCTGAAAGTCCTTTCCACCCGCTGGACCATGAATTATCTCGCGGGCCCCCTTACGAAGAACCTGGTCCCGAAGCTTTACAGTGAAAACCTGTGTGTCAGCTATACAGAAAAGGATGCAAAAGCCGCAAAACTGTATGCGGCTTATAAAAACAGAGAGGCTGATGATGATTCGGATACCGGCTTCGAGCCTTTTGATCCTGATGAAATCATGAACAGCTTAGAGGAGAATGAAAACATGGAAGAAAATAAAGAAGGACAACGTCCAACCATCGCGGCCACAATCAATGAGTATTTTATGCCCGCGGAAAAGCGTCCGGCAGAATGTGATTCTGACGGTTCTCAGGTGACCTATATTCCTGTATGGATCGCCCAGGCAGAGATTCGCGCAGAAAAGGCGAAATACAGCTTCGCCCTGAAAACTGTAAAAGCTGCTGAGATTTCTGATGATGATCTTCGCGGCAGCAGTGTCCGCTGGGATGATTATCTCTGCGACCCGTTTGATTTGAATGCCTTATTAAGCCGTCCCGAGAAAAGCGATGCATATTTCCAGACACCTCCGGCATGGATGATGGACGCAAAAATCGCGAAAACTTATGAAATCGATTTTGTCAACTATCTGTATCGGGATTCCAGTATCACCGTATGGGCTAATGAGAAACTGGGAATCTATGCGGATGAGGATGATACGGAAGATGATTTCCTTGAGAAATGCCGTGAAAAGATCGAATCCCTGAGCGCTGCGGAGATCGAAAAAGTGAAGAAGACCCACGAAGCGAAGCTGGATAAACTGGAAGCGAAGCTGAAGAAGCTCAACGTGACACTGGAAGAAAAACAGTCCCAGGTCAAACAGCGGGGAGTTCAGACCGTCGCTGCTGCCGGCGAACTGATCCTTTCTCTGATCCAGAAACGAAAGAAATCCGTCTCCAGCTCTCTGACCAAAGTAAACCAGACTTCCACAGCCAAGAAGGCACAGGAAAAGGTCGAAGTGGATATTGAAACCGTTACTGACCAGATCCAGGACGCCATTGATGATTACGAAGAGAAACTGGAAGAGATCCGGGAAAAATGGGATGAAGTGCTTGACCTGAACAAGCAGGTCCGCGTTACCGTTGCCAAAAAGGATATCTTCGTTGATGCTTTCGGCATTTGCTGGACGCCATATTACACCAACAGCAACGGAAAACTGGTAAAGGCTTTCTGAAAATAAGAATAAATTTCATCAGGTACAGTTCCGCAGCTGCGGAACTGTACCAAAGCCATTCCGGGAATGATCCAGTTTATTCCTGAGAAAACGATGATCAGAATTTTTACCGGATTTGCGGAGAAAACCGCATACGGAAGAGACTGTTTTTACTGCACTATACGAAATTTCCCGTGAGCTGCAGCATAAATATCTGATTTTCGAATCTTCAAATGACAGGAACCGGGCATATGAAGAAATCATTTCGCTCGGTTTTTGTTTGCTATATATCAGGATATGAGTATATATATACCGGCAGTCAATTCGGAAAAAAGCGAGAAAAAGGAAAAAGAGATCAGGCAGTTTCTCAGGAAAAACAGGATCAGCTTCCTGACGCACTTCACCCACTCGGACAACCTGAAGAGCATCCTGCAATTCGGTCTTTTGCCGTCTTCCATTCTCCGAAACAACCGGACTTTCGATAAAGTCCGGTTTAATGGAGCCCCGCTGCCGGAATTGTGGAGCGGATTTATTCCCTGCAATATTTCTTTTCCCGATTACAAACTCTTCACACAGCTGCAAAACCACCAGCCCAGTGACTGGATCGTTCTGCTGATAGACAGCGGGATCCTTGCGGATTTTCCCTGTTATTTTTTCCCGGAACGGGCACGGGACTTTGTCAGCCGCGCTGCCGTTCCCGGACAATACCTGACCGGGCAGCAATCTTTTTCTGATCTGAAACACCTCTTCTCCGACCAGGATCAAGTGAAACGGAAAAAACTTGGCATCCCGTCATATTACACGACCAATCCCACGAGTGAAATACTGGTATCGCTTCCCATTGCGCCGTCTTATATACGCCAGGTCTTTTTCTACAGCGAATATAAATTTAATCAATGGCTGCTCACCAACACGGTTTTTGCCCTTTCACAGGATAAAAACCGCTGGGCCTGCGGACTGCAGTACTTCTCCCCCCGCTCCGACTATACCTTCTGGAAAACCGATATTAATTCCGTTTCCCGGTCCGGTCCGGAGCAGCACTGAAAACAATAATATCCAAAGATCCTTTCCGTTCAAAACTCATATTCCTCCAGGTATTCCTCCGATCTTTCATTATTCAGTACTTTTCATATTGACAGTTTCCGGGTTATGGGCTATACTGAAATCGTGCTAGGGGAGCAATTGCTGAGAGTGTAAGAAATTACAGACCCTCAATACTTGATCCGGATAATTCCGGCGTAGGAAAGCAAGAAAAAACAGGCTGTTTCTATCAATATCATGTAAGGCTTCCGGCAGCGGAAGCCTTTTTTGCTGCCTTTCCGCATAATATCACTGTGATCAAAAGGAATCAAAAAAATGGAAGCAAGTGTCGCAATTCAAAGTCTTCCCGCTGTCGCGGATGACGAGGAGCTCTGCCGGATCGTCGATGAAGTGATCGCATATATTGCCGGTACAGGGTACGAATATTTTGTAGGTCCCTTCGAAACAACGATCGAAGGCCCATACGATGAACTGATGGATATCGTCAAAGAATGCCAGCACATCGCGATCCGGGCGGGAGCTCCCGCGGTGGCTGCATATATTAAAGTCAGTTACAAACCGGAAGGTGAGGTCCTTTCCATTGAAAAAAAGATCGGAAAATATCAGAAATAAACTTCTGCCGGCAGCCGCGTTTTTGCTGATCATACTCGTCTGGTGGGGGATCTCCGCATCAGGACTGGTTCCTTCATACATGCTGCCTTCTCCGATCAATGTCGCGTCGGCTTTCATCAAAGACTTTCCGACGCTGATGAAACACGCATTCGTTTCTGTTCAGGAAGCGATTTACGGCCTTTTGATCGGTATCGTTCTGGCTTTCGTGACCGCGACCGCCATGGACCGCTTCGAGACACTGGAGAAAGCGCTCATGCCGCTGATGGTGGTCACGCAGACGATCCCGACCATCGCCATTGCCCCGCTGCTGGTCTTGTGGATGGGTTTCGGGATGGCCCCGAAGATCACACTGGTTGTCGTGACGACATTCTTTCCCATCGCGGTCGGTTTGCTGGACGGATATAAAAATGCAGACCCGGATGAGATCAACCTGCTGCGTTCCATGAAAGCTACCCGGTTTCAGATCTTTCGCCATGTGAAGATACCCGCCGCCCTGCCATCCTTTTTTTCCGGGCTGAAAATCTCCGCTTCCTATGCTGTTGTCGCCGCAGTGATCTCTGAATGGCTGGGCGGTTTCGAAGGTCTCGGAGTTTACATGACCCGCGTCCGAAAAGCTTATGCTTTCGACAAGATGTTTGCAGTGATCATTCTGATCATCCTCGTCAGTCTCCTCCTGATGGCTCTCGTGAACGTTATCGGATATCTGGCAATGCCCTGGATCAGAGTGAAAAGGACGAGCGGCAGTCATTAGTTGTCAGTTGTCAGTCATTAGTTGATGGTGAACGGCTGGTGGTTTTCACTTTTGTTTGTCAATTCTTTAGGTTGTCAGGATATTGGCAGCAGGCCGGGGCAATGGGTCAGGGTCTGACAGACAAAGGCACTGTGATTTATTTTGAAAATTGTTGTAAGTATATAAGGAATTTTATTGAATTATGAAATTATTTCATCTTCTACACGAAAATTTATTGACATCACGCAAGATAAGACGGTTTCTTTTTATTTTTACCGTTATTCTGGCGGCGCTTTCCGTATGTACAGGCGTTTTTGCCGGAGATACGGGAACATTGACGCCCATCATCTTCAGTCTGGACTGGACGCCCAATACCAACCACAGCGGAGTATATGCCGCAAAGGCTCTCGGTTATTATGAAGAAGCCGGGTTGGATGTAAAAATCGTACAGCCGCCGGACAGCGGCGCTCTTCTGATGTGCGCAGCCGGCCAGGCACAGTTCGCGGTTGACGCGCAGGATACCATGGCCGCTTCCCTTGACCTGGATGAGCCGCTGGAGGTCACCGCAGTTGCCGCTATCCTGCAGCATAATACATCCGGGATCATCTCCCGTGCCGGTGACGGCATCACCTCCGCCAGGGGACTGGAAGGCAGGACCTATGCCACCTGGGACAGCCCCATCGAACTGGCTATGATCCGTTACTGCATGGAAAACGAAGGCGCCGATTTCAATACACTCAGGCTGATCCCCAATAACATAACCGATGAACCGGCCGCTCTGACAGCGCATCAAACGGATGCCGTCTGGATCTTCTATGGCTGGAGCGGCATCAACGCGGAAGTCAGCGATTTTTCTTTTGATTACTGGGACTTCCGCAGCCTGAGTGAAGAACTGGATTACTATACGCCCCTGATCATCGCCAACAATGAATTCCTTGCAAAGAAACCGGAAACAGCCAAAGCATTTCTTTCCGCTACACGAAAAGGATATGAATACGCTGTCGCACATCCGGAAGAAGCCGCGGAAATGCTGATCGCCGGAGATACGACCGGCGCTCTGGAAGACGCGCGGGACCTGGTTTATGCCAGCCAAAAATGGCTTGCCGACCGTTATATCGCTGACGCACCTGTCTGGGGCGTTTTTGATCCCGACCGCTGGAACAGTTTTTACAGCTGGCTGTATACCAATGAATTGACCGCTCATGACCTGACCGGGATCGGTTTCAGCAACGATTATCTGCCGCAGGAATAAGATCTTGGAACAGCTCAGGACCGAACACATCACAAAATCCTATGATTCACGGGTCATCATCCGCGATATCAATATTCATCTGGATGATGGTGAACTGGTCAGTCTTCTGGGAATCAGCGGGTCCGGAAAAACAACGCTGTTTCAGGTCATCTCCGGACTGATACAGCCGGATTCGGGAGCAATCTTTCTGGACGGAAAAGAAATCACCGGTGAATCAGGCAATATCAGTTATATGCTCCAGAAGGATCTGCTGCTTCAGCACAAAAAGGTGATCGACAATGTCTCCCTTCCCCTGGTCATCCGCGGAATGAAAAAAAAGGAAGCCCGTGCGCAGGCAGCGCCATATTTTGAACAATTCGGTCTTTCGGGTACAGAGGAGAAATATCCGTCACAGCTATCCGGAGGTATGCGGCAGCGGGCTGCACTGCTGCGGACATATCTCTGTTCTTATAAGGCGGCGCTCCTGGATGAACCCTTTTCCGCGCTGGACATGATCACAAAGGCCCAAATGCACAGTTGGTATCAGGATGTCATGAAGAAGATCGATCTGTCAACGCTCCTGATCACACATGATATTGATGAGGCGATTCTGCTCTCCGACCGGATCTACCTGATGACAGGGAAACCGGGGGAGATCCATAACGAGATTCAGATCTCCCGTCCCCGTTCGGACAGGGAAAACTATAATACGGAACCGGAGTTCCTGCAATACAAGCAGCAGATACTGGAAATATTGAATGAAAATCAGGTTCAATGACCCGGAACCGGGCAACTGAAGGTACAGCTCATCCAGTCAATATACTGAAAACAGCCGGATATGATCCGGCTGTTTTCAGTATATTGATTCGGTCTCTTTTCCGTAGACAGCGGCAAATTCATCATCGTCCACCTTCAGCGAGAATATTTTCTCATATCCGGGAAGCCATTTATGGACATCGGGAATATCATCACGGCAGACGATGTAATAGTCAACGTCCGGAGTTTTTTCATAGGTCAGGTCGATATATTGGCGTTTTTCCCCGGGCAGCAGGCCCCGGTTGATACTTCCTGCCTGTGAATACTTATGGTTCACCAGCAGCATCCGATCCGGGTCGATTTCAGCGATATATTCCAGCAAAGCCCGGGAACTGACACTCCAATAATCACCCGAGAACTGGTTTGCACTGCTTCTGGCAGCCGGAACGAAGTAAACATATTCGAAGGGATGGTTTTTTACGATCCAAAAAGCCTGATACACCATTGAAAGCATCAAAATCGCAGCGCATACGCATCCAACTATGCGAATTTTCCTGCAATTTAATTTATTTATAAAATAAACCGCAAAAAATAATATGCAGGGGTAGGCAAAATAACAATGCCGCCAGCCATTATAAATCGTTACATGTGTAAGGATGATGAAAAGTACCGCCGCATATCCGCTCCCGGCAAACAGCAGATCCGTAATTACTATATCACGGAAGCGGTTCTCAAAAACATCTCGCACAGTTCCCGTGAAAGCCCATACCGTTCCCGCACAGGAGAAGAGCAAATAGACTGTAGGGACCGTCAGCATGATCCAGACAGGGATAAACTGCCAGGTACGGGCAGCGTCCACATGGCTCCCGAAAAAGAGGTTCCCTTCCGAGCCATGATTCGGATGGCGCATATTGAACTGAAGTGTTTCCGCCAGCGTCTGGATCGGCTGATCCCAGAAATTCGGTGTCATCAGATAAAAGAAGAACCCCGTCAGGATCAAGGTTACGAGAATGAAACGGACCTCGTAATAGATAAATTTCCTGTAACGAAGTGCGTCAAAGATATTCAAAACAACAAAAAGAGCGATAAAAATGATCCCATTAAACCGTGTATTGATGGTCAGCGCCATCACAAACGCCAGCAGGACCGATTTTCCCAGGCCCTTGTCCCGGAACCAGTGGTCCATCACAAAAATACAGATCACATACCAGGACATAAACAGGACATCCTTATTATTGTAAAAACTTTCCGCGAAAAAACGCGGAGAAAGGATCAGCATCAGCACGCCGATAATACCGAATTTTTTACTTCCAAAACGGTTGGAAAGCAGGCGGTAAAAGCATAATGTCCCAACAAAATACCATAGGAAAGTATAAAAATGCCGCATGCCGTAGAACTGCGCCGGCTCCAGTGAAAAATGAAACATGCTTTCGATGAGTACCAGCGGAAAATGAAGCGCGGTCCCGTAATAACGGTCACGGTAATCTTTCAATTCCGGCAGATAGGCAAGCCAGGTCTCATTTTCCTCATCGATCGGAATATTCAGTTTTTGAAGAACATAGCGGAAATTCACCAGGGATGTCTGCCTCTCCATGCCTTCATCCGGGCCACAGCCGTAATCATCAAACAGGAATAAACCGAGCAGGGCATAAATGAGAAAGACGCAAAAAGCAATGCGCGCATACAGTTTCTCTTTTCGCTCATCGGTCGTTGGCTTCGTCATGAATTCTCCTGTGGGATCAGTCCGGAAAGATCGATCGGGAACATTACGCGTAAAAAACATGCAGCGAATATGGCCGGACCCATACCCGGTTTTAGCCGCATTCGGACTGTATCACCGCGGTAATATGAGGCAGACTGATGAATCACTGTTCTGTTCAGAGGGGAAATGTCCGTATCAGTTTTCAATCGTCTTTCTGTCAAAATTCCTTTTTTCCCGTTTTGCGTTATACATCCTGGTATCCGCATCTGCAAACAGTTCCCGAAGTTGATAAGGATCCCTGAGCTTCGCATGGACATAACCGGCTGAAAAACCTACCTCATACGATTTGCCGTTTATCTCTACAACAGGTAAATTGTTTTCCATTGATCTGATTTTTTCTTCAAATTCTGTTTCTGTCAGGTCCGGAGAAATGATCAGGAATTCATCTCCTCCATAGCGGTAGCAGTGTTCTTTTCCAAAAGCATTCGTGAGAAGTTTTGCGACCTCCACAAGGATGCGGTCGCCCTCCTCATGTCCCAGCGTATCGTTGATGGATTTAAAATTATCCAGATCGATCATCATAACTGTGACTTCATGTTTTTGGTAGTCATCATAGTCCTTCCGCAATGCCAGGCGATTGCGGCACCCTGTCAATGCGTCAACCACGGATATATTCAGCAAATGTTCGTTTTCCCGATGCAGCTGTTTCGTAAGCTCATCAACTTCACAAAACGCTTCCTCTTCCGCCCGCTTCAGAGAACAGACAAGCAGCATATCCGCAACGATCCCCACCAGAGACACTACCACTTTCTGCAGGTTCTGGGAAGTGAACTGAGTGAAGCTGTGGTCTGTGGAGAAGAAAAACAGCGTATAAAAGAACATTATGACCGCGGCCGTTATTCCGCCGCCATATCCATATACCGCAGAGCATAAAACAAGTCCTGCGATCAGGATCATATTCGGATTGGGAATATTCAAAAAATATACAAATAAGATCAGGATAGCCATCACGATTGTCGAGATGAACACTTTTTTAGGCAGACTGACCTGCCTCTGCATTAATGTAGATTTTTGTTCCCTTGTGTCCATAAATTCACAGTATCCGTTCTATTCTCTGCTATAAGAACTCATTTTATAATTACCTTCTGCATGAGAAACAGTGTACATCGCAAGGTGCGGAAGCGTATATGTGAGTGTTTGCGAAAGCAAGAGCCGTATGGGAGCGCTGTGCTGAATCCTGATGCATCTCCCGAGCTTCGCCCCGCACCTGATTCACGGGCGCTTCACGGCCCATTCCACCGCGTAATTGGCATCCGGCTCTAGATAAGACTCATACGCTTTCGCGGTAGTCACCTTTTACTTTCCCACTTGTTTTCATACATAAGCTTATCCGCACGGCGTACCACATCATTCACGGTCTCATCCATCTCCGGATCATATACAGCCATACCGCGGGCGATATTCACCTGCTCCCATACATGTGTTTCCTGTTCCCGTTTTTCAGCGCATTTCTCATCAAAAAGGCGGAAAAGCTCATCTCTGTTTCTATAATCACTGCTCTGCAGGATCGCCGCGAATTCGTCCCCGCCGATCCTGAATACAGGACTGTGATCAAAAACTTCACATATGACTGCCGCCGCATCTTTTATATAAATATCACCCTTATCATGCCCGTTCTTGTCATTTACGGATTTGAGATCATTGCAGTCAAAGATACATACGGCAAATTCCGGATCCTCGTCAGGATCATTCAGTTCTGCCTGGAGATTCTGAACAAAAATATCAAAAGCCCCTTTGTTGTGCAGGGATGTAAGCGCATCAGCATAGGCAAGGTCGTTCAGGTTATTGATATAGGTCTTCAGATGTGCTGTGACCCGGTTGAATGTTCTTGAAAGAATACCGACTTCATCATTCCCGTCATACTCCAGCCTGCTGTCATAGTTTCCGGCGTCCACCTGTTCCGCGACCAGGGTAAGCTCCCGCAGCGGTTTGGTAATATGATCGGAAAAACGCAGAATTACGACGATGAACACAGCCAGCAAAGCCGCAAAAATCAGGATGATCTCTTTCGTCCAATCCTGCCAGGCCGCATTTATTTCTTTTACCGGTACGGATACATTCAACCGCATGCCATTTCTGAGCAGCAGCCATACAGCCTGTTTCGCCACACCATCCCATGTATATCGTATAAATTTGTCTTCGCTCAGCAATCCTTCCGGCACCTTTGGCTTTGTATCCATTTTCATGACATCCATACGCGGATGATAAATGATCGTCCCCTCTGCATCGTTGATAAAAGCATATCCGTTATCATAGAGCTGAATGTGATCGACCTGTTCTGCCATCGTCGTGTAATCGATCTCAATACCGATGACACCGACAAATTCGTCTTCATAATAAACCGGGACATTATAAGATATTACCCGGACATCCAGATTATCCGTAATATACGGGGGCAGCCAGACCGGCTTTCCGGTTGCCTTCGGAACGGTAAACCAGACCAGTTTTGACGTGTCCCCGGTATCGTAGAGTGTAATATCCGTTACTTCATGTTCTATAAAGCCTTCTTCAGCATCACTGACAAACCAAAACCCTTTCGCAGCCGTGGATATCGTCGGATCGATACGGTAATAGTAAGTCAGCACACCGTTGGTTTTATATGTCAGTTTTCTGAAAATATCGCTCACACGGTCAAGGTGAGCCTGAAGTTTTCCATCATCCAATCCATCCAGGTCTGACTCCACATATGCGGAAACCATCTCCACTGACTGCTCCACGCTTTCGAAATAGAAATCGAGGTTTTTTTCTCCCACTTCACACAGAAGGAGCAGCATCTGGTTTGCGCTTCGGTTTCCGATATTCTTAATCGCAATGACACCGGAAACTGCCGCGGCGGCCATTGCAATGATGATCACAGAAATTGTTACCAGAGTAATTTTCGTTCGTATCGATTGCATACTATGATTCTTTTTATCTGTTTCTTTCCTCTCTGTCTTAAGTTTACAAGATCACTATTTCCGTATGATCCAGGCCCTCACGCCGGCCACCAGTTTCACACCGTCACTTTCTTTGACCGGAGCGATCCTTAGACTCACCGGCCTCGGTTCTCCATGAAGCACAAGACGATAATGCATTTTAAAAACACCGGTCTCCCGGATATCTTTCATGATATTTTCCTTCGTAAATACCCTGTAATATTCCTGCAGATCTTCGTGATAAATGCTCTTTTCTCCGTTTATCCTCGCGTCTTCGAAGAAGTCTTTGCCTTCCCTGTCCAGGCCAAGGCTGTCATATACATCGGAAGTACTGTATTCATGGTAATAGCCTGTTTCAGGGTTAATGGTATAAAGGCTGAGATAATTTTCCGCGAGAGCCATGACCCTTGCAAGTGTATCCCGTTCTTTCCGGATCGATTCGATCTGTTCCTTCTGCTTCATCTGAGCGTCAATAATGCTGACACCCAGAATAATATGATTGCTCCCGGGCTGCATACGGGTGATCTTCATGTTGGCATACAATGGCTTGCCGGTATCGACCAAACGGTATGTTGTAGTAAAAACACCCTGCTCATCCAATTCATGGATAATGTTTTCTTTTGTAAAGATCGTTGTAAAGTATTCACGGTCATCTTCGTAAATACGCGTCATCGTATCCCGGATAGCCGAGGCAAAGAAATTCTCCCCATGACGTTCCATAGCCAGTTCTTCACCGCCGACCGGTGAGGTATATTCAATAAACCGTTCCGTATCCAGGTCCACATAATAAATATTATAGTAGTCCGCTGCCAGCGCCCTCGCGATACTGGCATAGGTTGCGCCCTCATTCGCGTCCGTAATGGAAAGTACAGATATTGCTGCGGCAGCTGTGCCTGAAACCGGATTAACGCCGATCCTTCTGGCAAAGAAATGCACAATAGAACCATCAGGCATACTCTCATCAAAAAAGGCACGGTTACCGGTGCTGCAGCACTGTTTTAATATATTGATAAAAGAAGACGCGGAGCCTGATGGTGTGTCAGTATACTCGGATGCCTTTTCATCCAGCTCATAACTGAAAAAGCGTTTCAGAAAATCCCGATAAGACTGATTTGTACGGATAAAGCGTGCTTTGTTATCCCGGAATTCGATAATGGCCATAGGGAGTGTGTTGAAGAAATTGTGGAAAGAATAACCTTCCTCATTCGTAAGAACAGCCAGATCGTAGAGATTAACACGGCCTATTGACTCATAATATTCAGATTCCTCGGGATTCTCAAATCCGATCTGAGTCCCATTCTGATATCTTTCTATTATTTTTTCAAACGGTATCGGTGGCGTATAATAGAATCCCTGCAGCTTCGAACAGCCGATTTCCAGCAGAAACCGAACCTGCTCAGAAGTTTCAACGCCTTCACAGACTGTATCGACATCCAACGCTGCAGCCATTTTCATCAATTCAGTCAGAATGATCTTTCCATTGACCCCTTTATCGAAATTCCGCATAAAAGCCATATCAAATTTGATAAGGTCAAATTTGATACGCTGCAGAACATCCAATGAAGAATAACCGCTTCCAAAGTCATCCATCCAGACCGGAAAACCAAGCTTCTGAAAACGTTCGATCTGTTCTTTTATAAAATCGAAATCGTTTCCGATGACACTTTCCGTGATCTCGATCGTAATTAAATTCCGGCTGATACCGGCATCGTCCACCCGTTTGCGTATCTCTTCCACAATATCGCAGGCATCAAAGTCTGACCGGGACAGATTGATGGAATGAGGAACCACAAACAATCCTGCTTCCTTCTGCATTTTGATTTTTTCGAGCACCTGTTCAACAACATAGAGATCCAGTTTATAAATGATGCCCGCATCCTCAAGAATGGGAATAAACTCTCCCGGGGACAGAAAACCACTGACAGGATCGATCCATCGGGAGAGCGCCTCTTCATCACTGACACTTCCGTTTACCGCCCGGGCAATAGGCTGGTAATAGACCCGGATCCACTTCTCTTTGATCGCTTTATCGTAATTTTCAAGGATATACTGACGTCTGACAGCCGCCAGACTCATTTCTTTTTCATAATATTTATAAGCAGAAGAATGAGTATCTTTGAGCTCATCGCAGGCAAGTTTCGCCCTGTCGCATGCGGAACTGACAGTCACATCTTCCATACTGTTCTTGTAGATACCGATCAGTACCGGAAGTGAATTGCCGTCATTCATTTGCTTGCACTCAGTAAAGAGCATCTGCAGCTGGTCTTCCAGACCGTCTTCCGTTGTATAAGCGATAAAGTGATCCGCGCCGGCATGACAGCAGGCTTCATGGCCGAAGATGTGCACAAGGACTTTTGTGAAAGCCAGAAGCAGTTTATCCCCTTCGGCAAATCCATGCCTGTGGTTATAATATTTCATACCGCTCAGATTGAGGTAAAGAAGAACAGGCTTTCCGCCTTTCTTTACGATTTGTTCTTTTGCGACCGATGCGAGGTCGAAGAAATGAGCCATGTTCGGAAGTCCCGTCAGAGAGTCATAATGACTGGCTTTCAGGATACTTTCTTCATGGAGCGCGTCGCTCATCGCCTGGCGAAAGACTGAATCCTGATCAGTTTTTTCTGAATAGACGCCCTCATCCGTATACCAGACCTGCGCGATCTGTTCTCCGGTTTCTGTCAGGACGTGCTTTCCCTGGGCATGGATGATCCTGTATTCCGAACTGTTTTTTGTTCTGGTACGATAGATCGAATCATAAACACCACCCTCTTGTGCGAAGCGGAGAGCGGCATCGGCTATCCGGGCAGTATCATCAGGATGTACTCCCCAGTACATCTCATTATCCATTTCATGGTGTGCCAGTGCCCGGTCCGTATACCCGAACAGGTCCAGAAAACCATCTGACAAAATGAGGCTCACGACCCGTTTATCAATATACTGATAAACAGCAAAGGGCTGCTGCAGACTTTCCAGTAATGAACGTTGTTCGGCAGTAAAGTTGTATTTTTTCACTATTAATCGCCTTTATGCGCTATGTAAGGCTGAAAACTGTTTTCTGTATTTTTTTCTGACTGTTTTCAGACTGTTTTTTAGGTCACAACGCGGCATGTTTGCGTTATTTTTAAATTCCCGTTTTATTTCGGCAGAAGCCCGCTTTATGATATATTTCGCAGGCTGCATCCACTACCCAGTGTTTGGTAATGCCATATCCTCCCGCCTGTTATGCCGCGGAACAGGATCTGATCAGTTAATTCAAACTCTTTTGCTTACACTTTTTTTGTCTCATCCGATTACACTGCGGTCAACTACTGACTATATATTATATTCCTATTGGAAGTTTTTTGCAATACTGAGAAAACACTGCTTTCCGCAGCGGAGGAGAAGAAGATGAAATATATACAGCCGGATTTTGTTTTCCGCATACGGATGTTCTGCATTTATACGGGATACGGGATTTTTCCATATCGTTTTACCCTGCGTAAGATATCTCGGTTTATTTTTACCTTATGTATGTAAATCATACGATCACGCTTGCAAAATAACGTGAGCTCTTATCGCAGAAAACCTGCAAAGTATGTATAATAGAGCCATAAGACTGTTTTTGACAAGTTTCTGAAATTACCCGGAACTATCCGGCTGCGGAAACAGTATATTATATAAACAGATTTTTAAATAATCATGAGGTGAACTATGAAAAAAATAATGGTAATTTTCACAGCGGCAATCCTGTTGGTTCTCGCGATGAATTCTTTTGCTGAGGAAAACACCGTCGTTTTCAACAATGGCGGTCTGAAGTTTTCCGTTCCCGCAGAGTATGCTGATATTCTGGTCATAGAAACCCCGGAAAACAGTGAAAGGAATATACTGTTTTCCGCGTCCGAGAAAGCTTCGATCGAAGCAGCGAAAGCGATGAAAACGACATGGAGCGGCGCCGGCTGGCTGTTCAGCATCGGTACCGTGGATGAAGAAAAATATCATGAAATGCTTTGCGGTGATATGACAGGGGTGCAGGTATTCGCCAAAGACGGGAATGGCACATATTACATGTATTACCATCCGACTGATGTACGCCTGATCCGGGAAGATAATAACTATTCGGAAGAGAACCTGAAAGCCTGGGGCGATCTCAATGAATGGGCCGTAAGTATGAAAAAAACGATCATTGAAGAAAACGGGCTGACTCCCGAAAAGCACGGCAACACCATGCCCGATATCTTCCTTGCCCGTCTGATGTATCATGACAATGAAAACTATACTGTCAGCACCACAGAATACGGCCCGATGGAACCGAACGGCGTGAAACCGGCAGATATCATCGAACCGCTGGTAAACGGTGCCGAGTTTAAGTATTTACCCGGTCAGGAAGTGCCGGACGGCCAGTACGTAGTACTCAACTTTCCTGAAGAAGATGTCCGCCTTGACTTTTTCCTTTTGGATGGAAAAGAAAACATTGTCCGCATGATTTGGAATAACGGACAATGGAGTGAGCTTTATCTCGCGGAATATGACGATGAAAACATCAAGGCATCAAACATCATGCTTGATCTTTACCATGAAATGGTCCTTGCAAACAGTCTCGGATACACTCCCGATGACATGGTCGGGACCTGGGCTGAAAAAATCGCCGGACGCGGAACCATTGAGATCAGTAAGGGTGACGCAGAAGGAAAGTACAATGTCCTGATCCACTGGGGAAGCAGTGCATTTGAGAGCTACAGCTGGACAATGACCGCTTATCCGACCGGTAAAGGCGCGGAATTGAGCTATGATGACTGCACTTTAGTCGATATTGTCTTCACGTCTGATGATCAGTCCACTGAAACCGTTTTGTACGAAAACGGGAAAGGATCTTTTGACCTGCTCAGCACTTATGAACTGGTCTGGAACGACAAAGCCGGACATGCGGCAGATGACACTGTCTTTATCAACGCCAGCAAATAAATAATGCCATATCATTTATAAGAATTTCAGGCAGCCGCCGCTGTTTTCTGATGAGATCAGCGGCGGTTTTTTACAATCGGCGAGCATTCATCAGCATGACCGATCCGGATGTTCATTCCTGAAATATATTCCGGACAGATACTTATTCCGTATAAAATCCGTCGAAAGTGGTAAAATAATTTTTAGTTTTATCATTTACAGGGAAACAAAAAAATGAAAAAGATTTTTTTATTACTATTTCTTATAATTATGTTTTTATGCGCCTGCAGTCCAAAGCAGCAGGCACCTGCTCCTTCACCTGAAAAAACAGCGACACCTGTCCCGACAGAAATTCCGGCCGAAGAAACTGCCGGTGATACAGGATCGCAAGACACTCTCCCGGATGATGAAGTTTCTTCGAAACCACAGACTGCCTATCAGCAGGTATATGATGTATTCATGAAACTGGAAGCTGAAGGTGAAAATATGGACGCCAGCAACGCGTATATCGTCCTGGACACGGCCGGGAAAGCCGTATGGGAAGTCCCGCTTGCCGGCATTGAATTCAATGTTCCGGATTTTATTCAGGATGCCCACGGCGTTATCCGGGCCATGGAAGGGAATGAGGTCATTTCCGGAACCGGTATCGTCGGATTGACTGTCTTTTACTATGGCATGACAAAAACCGAATACTACGATCTGTTAAAAAAGCTTGCGGATTATGCTGACGACACGGAAGATATTGATGAGAACTTTGGTCTCAGCCGGCGGTATATTGAAGCATTATCCGCATTAAACCGGCATCGCCACCCGCTTTTCGATATCATGGGCATCGGAAATAATCAGGGTCCGGATGAGATCCTGGAAGCGGAGAGGAAGAGCTATCTGGATTACGGTTTCGTGGAAGAGGCGGAATCTCCTGACAACAGGACTTTCACGAAGATCGGTTCCGCGGAAGACTATAACTTCTTCTTCGTTCAGGAGCCTCTCAATGAAGAAGATCTTGCCAGACTCACTGCCGACGGGGAAGAATACAAAACCGAATATGAAATGCTCTTCAATGCCAAAGATCAGATCGTCCCGAACCTCACCTTCTCTCGTCCCATCGGGCTCCAGGAACTGGTGCCGGAAGGAACCGGTTTATCATTCGAGACCCTCGACATCAACGGTAATTCCGTGAAAAGCGCGGATATTTTCAGCGGGCACAAGGTTACGATGCTGAACATCTGGGCGACCACCTGCACCGCCTGCATCAGCGAAATGCCGGAACTGATGCGGCTGAACAAGGAATTTGAGGAAAAAGGCGGACAGATCGTCGGTCTTGTTTTTGACGCAGACGAAGCGGATCTGATCGCGGAAGCCAAAGAGATCGCCGCAGAGCTGAATATCGACTTTCTGACCCTGCTGCCGAATGATTATCTCAGCGAGACTTTTGACGCTATGTCCTATCCGACAACGTACTTCATCAACGAAAAAGGTGAGATCATGGGCGAACCGCTTATGGGTGCCAAGATCAAAGCCTATCAGGAGCGCATGGCGGAATACTTGGGGGAATAGAGTTCAGAGTTCAGCGTTTTGAATTTTGGAGACGAGTTCAGACATTTCAGGACTGAAACGGCAGACTCATAATTGAGCAGACAGAACTGTCCTTTGAAAGAAAAGTTTAGATACAGTGTGTAAAGTTTTGAAAGGAGTGTAAAAATGGATCGGAAAGAAATACCCGCCTGGGTAACCTATGTTCTTCTGGTGGTCGCGATCGCCATGTGCGCGTATGGTGTTTACCGCGGAGAATGGAAGGATGTAATGCGGAAGGCTGTCGCCATCTGCATGGAGTGTATCGGCATTGGCTAAACAGGATCTGGTCAAACATACCCGCGTCCGCAAAGCGGTACAGGGCGTATGGGGACTCCTGCACAATGCGCACTTGTCAGGATTTATAACCGGTACCATCTATCAGGGACCGCTGAAGAAATTCTGTGTCCCGGGTATGAACTGTTATTCCTGCCCCGGTGCTGTCGGCGCCTGCCCCATCGGGTCCATGCAGGCATTGTTTGACGGCAGGAAACGGAAATTCGCCTTTTATGTCGTCGGTTATCTGGCTGCCATCGGTATGCTGGTGGGCCGCTTTATCTGCGGCTGGCTCTGCCTCTTCGGACTGATCCAGGAACTGCTGTATAAGATCCCGACCCCGAAGATCACCGTTCCGGAAAAGGTGGATAAGATCCTGCGTTATCTGAAATACGTGATGCTTTTCGTCTTCGTCTTCGGTCTGTCCTACTTTTACCGGAATGAAGTGAAGGTAGGCATGCCCTGGTTCTGCAAGTTCATCTGCCCTGTAGGAACGCTGGAAGGCGGGATCCCGCTGGTCCTGCTTAACAAAGGGATGCGGGCTGCTGCGGGAGCCCTTTTCCGCTGGAAGTTCATCATCATGATCCTCTGTGTCGCGGCATCGATCTTTATCTACCGCCCCTTCTGCAAATACATGTGCCCGCTGGGAGCCTTTTACGCGCTGTTCCAGAAGGTCAGCATTCTGCGCATGAGCTTTGATGAGCAGTCCTGCGTAAAATGCGGTGCCTGCGCACGTCAGTGCAAAATGGGTGTAGACCCGATGCGGAACCCGAATTCCGCCGAATGCATCCGCTGCGGCGAATGTGTAAAGATATGCCCGAAGAATGCCCTTTCCTGGAAGGCCGCGGGAAAAGAGAAGAAACCGGTGATCGTGAAGGTAGCGGAGAATTGAGTGATCATGAATCTTGATTCAGGATTCAGGACTCGGGATTCAGGCAGTTAATTATCAGAGATCAGGGATCAGCATGCAGGTTGATCCCTGTTTTTTTAGGATTTATTTCCATTCATATAACCCGGATCCGGATTCGACAATACTGAATTCTGCTGAATCCCGAATCCTCTTTTCAAACCAAATAAATACCAAAATTTATTTTATGAAGAAGAAACTCTTTCTTTTAATTTGTCTGGTTTTCCTTCTTTCCGCAGAAATCTGCCGGGCTGAAGAAAGCCTTTTCAGTTATCGGTTTGCCGATGCCAAAGAGGCGGCGGAGATGCTGCTTTCCCACCGGGATTATTTCGAAAATCTCACGCAGAATGATCTGAATTACCGTTTACAGAAACAGGACGGGACGCTGGAAGAACTGGAATCCTTTATCAGAGAACAGACCGCTGACTTCACGAACGCGGAAAAGTCATTGATCAGCGGCGCGATGACCTGGTTCTCAAAGGCATGCCGGAAACTCGGATATACACTGCCGGCGTTGGATACCATCGTGTTCGCCAAAACCAGTATGTATGAGGAATACGGAGCAGCCGCCTATACGCACGGGAATGAGATCTATCTTGGACAGGGGTATCTGGACCGGAGCAGGCTGAGCTTTATTCCCTATTTCCGGAACAGCTTCCACAGGACGATCGCCCACGAGATTTTTCACTGCCTGACCCGCAGCCATCCGGACTTTCGGAAAGATATGTACAGCATTCTTTCCTTTACCGCTGCCGGGGAGGATTACGCCTTTCCGGGGGAGATCAGGGAAATCATCATATCCAATCCGGATGTAGAGCATCATAATTCTTACGCGTCCTTCGAGATCAATGGGCAGATGACCGACTGCACCGTCATTCTCACCGCGAAACAGTTTGAAAACCGGGGAGAATATTTTGTTGATTACATGAAGCCGGGACTGGTTCCGGTCGATGACCTTTCCACAGTATACAGCGCGGAAGACGCGGCCAACTTTTGGGATGTGTTCGGCAGGAACACCGATTATGTGATCGACCCGGAAGAGACACTGGCAGATAATTTCGCTCTCCTCATCACCAAAGGCCCAAAGGCGAAATATGAAACACCGGAGATCATCACGGACATGGATGCATATCTGAGGAAACACTGATCCTTTTCTGTTGTGAATTTTTTTACAGAATATTAATATTGCCTTTCATGAGTGGATCAAAAATCAGTGTATACTAAATTAAGTGTTTATATTTTTAACAGCAGGCAAAAAGTCTGATGTTTCAGCCTCAGCGACAAAAGACCGGCGGAATCTCATCCCGGACTGCCGAACCCTCCGGAGTATATAGATGTTACCGCGGATCAGTACCGACAGGAATAAAAATATAAATCAGAATCCCCAGCCGCAGGATGATGATGTCCGAGGGGAAATTCAGAAATAAGAGGAGCAGAAATCCATCGGGAATGAAGCGATGGCAGGTCTCTTTGATATCGTGACGAAGTCCAAAGACATTGGAAATGAAGCGATGGGGGAAATTCTCACCGGTGAAAAAGGGATGAGCGAGAAGGAGCCCTATGAGCTCGATTTCTTTGGTAATAAAAAAGAGCCTGACGACTACAATATCCTCGATCATTCTGTCATAGAATATGGGCCTAACGGGAACATCATCGGCTCGAAGAAAGTGAAAGATCAGCCGATCAACATCGATGCGGATAAACTGCCCGGCGCCGCAGCGGATAAACCGTCTGTCGAAAAGAAGAAAAAAGACAAACCGGAACCGGCATCGGGCTCGACCTATGATGACAGCCCGGATGCGGACCTGATCGCCGAAAATCCCTACAACAAGCGAAGCAAAAAGGGCAAAAAAATAAAAACATAAAGAGCACCAAAGAACTGTTCCGGGATCTGGAAGAGCAGGAAAGAGACAAGAAGCTCAAGAAAAAAATGGAGCAGTTCGTCCGGAAGCAGGATTGGGATGATGACGTCAAAGCCGATGAGATGAATAAGGTCAAAAACTGGGATTTCAAAGCCCAGAAGATGCCGGACGTCAAGCATAAATCCAGCGGCTGGAGAAAATTTCTTTCCTTCCTGGCCTGGGGCTTCGGGAAACTGTTCGGATCGGGTACCTTTGCGTCAGGTACGTTGGGGAATGACGTTTCCACCGCCAAAGCAAACAGGGCGAAAATGCAGGAAAAGCGGCAGCATGATCAGATTCCGGGCTGGGACGGCGCGAAATATGACCCCTCGGCGACGGAAGGGGAAGACATTCTGGCGGATTTCCGCCGGGTCCCGACGGTCTGGTCCTACCTGATCGCGGACGAAGCCGTGGACAGCAAAGGAAAGCCGCTGGATCCGATCGTCACAGTCTATGTGGATCAGCCGGAGAAGGGCACTTCCCAAACCATGGTGAGCAAAAACATGGGGCATGCGATGATCGGCATCGAATACAGCCGCTTCAGAAAGAGAAGCAACCGTTATGAACGCTATGCGCTGAAATACGGCTTTTATCCGGCCGGCGGGATCATGGAAGGGGCCGGCGGCATGTCGCTGCAAAGCAGGAGCGCCGTTCTTCCCGGATAACTCTTCAATGACAAAGAGCACGATTATAACATCAGCCGCCGCTATCCTGCCAAGCCGAAACAGGTCAATGACATCATCAAAGCTTCGGAGACCTATGCGGACGGCGGATACGGCTATTATAACCGGAACTGTACGACCTTCGTGAAAAACATGGTCGTGGATGTGGCGCATCTGGCTACGGGCGGGGAGATTTTTAAAGAAGGTGAGGTGACCTTTTCTTCCGTGGCAAACCTGGGCCTGTTTGGTGCCGGCATGTTAGGAAAAACTGTTGACATCAATACCGATCACCTCATGAAAGACCTGAGCAAAAAAGATGACCTCAGCTATCAGGGATACGGCAACAAGCGGGTGACCAGAGAGGATTATGAACGCTACAAAAAAACCAGGAATTACGGAAGCGGATCGCTGCAAATGACCTACATTCCGGCTGAAACCGGAGAGTTGATGCGCCGTACGGAAGGTGATAAGACCGGTGAACTGGGTTCGATGCAGTATTCGGCAGGCATCCTCAATGCCGAAGGCAATATTGAAGCAAACTTTTACACGCTTAACAAGAAGGTTGAGCAGCACGGCGACAGGATACAGGAATTCCTCAGAGAAACGTTCGGGGATGAATGGTACGATATGCAGCTGCCTCAGGAGATCAAAGGATCGATCAATGAATTCGGTTTTGCTGCGTCTTCCCTGATGGACCTTGATAATGATCTCAAGAAATACGCGGACGCGCATAAAGAAAATTATGAAGAGGTGGATGAATTAAAGGTGCTGAAACCGGAGGATGTGCGGAAGGCAAGGCATGAGATCAGCCAGAATGTATCGACGGTCAGTAAGATCCTCACCAAATATTTTAAAAATGACGCCCGGCTGCATACCCCGTTCATGAATTTCATTTCCCTGCTGAATTACTGCCTCAAATTTCTCGACGAACTGTACGACGATATGACCCTGGACAAAAAAAATGAGCTCGGGAGCGTCCGGGATGATCTGAATAACAAGGAGATCGAGGTGACGGCGGGCGGCGCGAGCGCTGATTTTACACCGACCCACTATGAATCCTACATCCAGATCTACAAAAGCCCGGAAAAAGCGGTCCGGTCTTTCGCCCGGTACAAGGATCTGCTCCTCAAAAAGAGTCAGCATCCGAAAGATATGACAGACGCTGAGACCGATGAACTGAAAAAGCTTGAGCTTATGGAAAAAATGGCGCTCCAGTTTGACAAATCCCACCGCTACATGCTCGAAAAGCAGGGTTACAGTCAGCAGGATATCGACTACGCCTTATCCATGAAGCAAAAGGAAAAACAGGGCGCGGAGAGCGAAATGTTCGACAACTATAAATCTGCCTCCGGTCTTTATATCTCGATGATACTGGAAGAGGTCTTCGGCGGTATGAAGCAAAGGTATATGAAAGAGGAGGCAGAGGGCGGACTCCCGGCAGAAAGTGCGGGAAGCATCAATGGCATCGCTGAATGGCTGAACGGATACATGTCGGAATGTGTCCGGAAAAAGTCTGATAAGATGATAATGATCATCCGCGGCCTCAAAAGGTCGCTGAAGGATCCTTCCCCGGATAAGGTCACGGATGAGCTTATCGACATGATCTCGAACGGCTGGATGTGCCGGATCTTTTCCAGACGCAGCTCAAAACAAAAAGAATCAATGGCATACAACGTCGGACCGAAAGCTGTTGATACACTGCTGAGAGATAACGGAAAGGCATTTACGCAGCAGATCAATACGCTCATCAAAGCTGTTTTTCTGGAAGACAAAGAAAAGGAACTCACCAATCGGAAATCAGGTAAACGAAATTAGATGAAGAAAATAGTATATAATATCTACCGATTATTTTCATGTATTTGAGGAGTAAAAACTTATGAAAAAAATCTTTTTATTAATTAGTATTGTGCTTATGATAAGTCTTTGCGCCTGCGGTTCAAAACCGCAGCCGACACCCACTGCCGCACCCACCGAGGTTCCGACAGAAGTCCCGACAGAGGTGCCGACCGAGGTTCCGACAGAACCCGCAGCTGCCGAAGAGCCTCAGAAAGAAGAGGCGGAAGCCGATGCAGCTTCCGAAGAGGAAAAGAGCCCTGAGACTTATGATCCATCCAACGCCGGATCGGTATTAGATTATTATGAGGAGCACGGCGGCGAGTCGATGTTCGGCAGCTATGCCTTTCTGCAGTTTAATACCGAAGGAAAAAAGGTCTGGGCTGCTCCGCTGGCGGGAATTCAGGAATTCAAAGTCCCGGAAACCTTTCAGAACGCGAAAGGCGGGATCCGTGCCAGCGGCGGTCAGGAACTTTTCACCGGTAAGGGGATCGTCAGCATGAGTGTCTTATATCTTCCGTTTACGGAAGCGGAATACGACGCTTATCTTGACAAGCTCTCCGCGTTTGCGAAAGAACATCAAAATCCGACCATGGAGGACATGGCTGCATACCAGGATATGATCCAGGAGTACAGTAAAAATGCTTATGAACTGTTTGTTGTTTACGGTATCGGTGAAAACGGAACTGCGGAAGACCTGAAAAACAGGATTAAAGAAAATTACGTGAAATACGGCGCACCGGAAGATGAGGTTGAAGCATATCTGAATGGTCTTGATATCATCGAGGCCGGCAGCGCTGAAGATTACAAATTCTATCTGTCCAGAGGAGACAGAAGATCTGAAACCTTCACGGAATCGCAGGCAGATTATAAAGAAGAATATAACGCGCTTTATGATACCTTTGACACTTACGCCGCTAATTTCACATTCATGCGTCCGCTGGCATTAGCGGAACTGATTGCCGAAGGAACCGGACTTGTGTTTGAGACCAAAGACCTGGACGGGAATGCTGTCAGCAGCGCTGAACTGTTCGGTGGGAAGAAAGTGACGATGGTGAACATCTGGGAAACGACCTGCAGCGCCTGCATGAGTGAAATGCCGGAAATCAACAAATTAGCGGAGGAATTCAAAGCAAAGGACGGACAGATCGTCGGCCTGGTTTATGACGCGTTCGACGAAGAACTGATCGCGGAAGCACAGGATATTGCCGGAGATCTTGAGCTGAAATTTGTCAATCTGCTTCCGACACAGGAGATGGATGATTTCTTCAAAGTCCAGGCTTTCCCGACGACCTATTTCTTCAATGAAAAGGGTGAAGTCATCGGTGAACCGGTAATGGGCGCCGCTCCGGATCTCTATGTTACCAGGATGAATGAGCTGCTGGAAAAATAATTAGCAGGAGATGATCAGGAACAATGCCATGAGAAAATCGATGGACTGCGGTAAATTTGTATTGCTGTTCTCCATTTTCATAGTTTTGTGTCTTTGCGGCTGCGGTTCGAAACCGCAGCCGTCTCTTATTGATACACCAACGGCAGTTTACGCGCCTGATACCGCCGGGTCCGCGGAGGAACCCTATGACCCATTCCGGCCCGGCTCTGTTGTACGATATTACAGCACGATCGCGTCGAGGATCTTTTCCAGTTTTGCCTTTCTTCAGACGGATACCGAAGGAAAAACGGTCTGGACCGCTCCCCTTGCGGGAATTCAGGGATTTACGGTTCCGGAAGCTTTTCTGAACGCGAAAGGCGGGATTCGTGCCGGCGGTGGCCAGGAGCTTTTCAGAGGAAGCGGGATCGTCTGCATGAATGTCGTTTATCTTCCTTATACAGAGGCAGAATATGATGCTTTTCTGGATCGGATCGCGGAATTTGAGAAAGAACATGAAGTTGTGACAGAAGAATATATGCTGGCATACACGGAGATGCTCGATGATTATAATAACAACGCGTACATCCTGTTTGACGTTATGGGTATCAGCGAAAACAGAACTCCGGAAGACCTGAAAACCGGGATCAGAGAGATCCATCAGAATTGGGACATCCCGGAGGAGGAAACTGAAAAATACCTGAAAGCACTTGATATTATCAAAGCCGGCAGTGCGGAGGACTTTAATTTCTATCTGGTAAGACAGGAAAGAGCATCCGGATCCTTCAAGAAAAGTCAGACAGAATACAGGGAAGAATATGACGCTCTCTATGATGCCTTTGCCGATTACGCAGATGATTTTACTTTCATGCGTCCGCTGGCGCTGTCACAGCTGATCACTGAGGGCACCGAATTCGTGTTTGAGACAAAAGACCTGGAGAATAACCCTGTCACCGCTTCGGAAATGTTCGGCGGGCATAAGGCGACAATGGTGAACATCTGGGAAACGACCTGCAGCGCCTGCGTTAGTGAAATGCCGGTACTCAAGGATCTAGCAGAGGAGTTCGAGAAAAAAGGCGGACATATCGTCGGCCTCGTCTATGACGCGTCGGATGATGAGATGATTGCGGAAGCGAAAGAGATCGCCGAAAACCTTGAACTGAATTTTGTCAATCTGCTTCCGACGCAGGAGATAAAAGATTTCTTCAAAGCCCAGGCTTTCCCGACAACCTTTTTTTTCAATGAAAAAGGGGAAGTCATCGGTGAACCGATCCTGGGTGCAGATCCGGATCTTTATGCTGCCCGGATGAATGAGCTGCTGGCAGCTCAATAGTCAGCGGGCATCAATAAGCTGTCAACATGAAAAAAGTGCCGGTGTTCGGCACTTTTTTATGTTTTGCGTAAGGAAGATCCGATGTTCCGCGATGATCTTACCGGATCATCGTTTTGTTTTACCCTTTGATCTCCGCGCCGAAAGGCATAAGCGCGAGTTTGGCGAGCTTGAAGCACTGTTTTCCAAAGGGGATGCCGATGATCGTGATGCAAAAGATCACACCGACGATCAGCGCCTCCAGCGAAAGCGCCAGGCCGGAGATCAGGATCCATATGATATTCAGAATAAGGGAGCCGGCTCCCCCTCCGAATTGAACATCCTTCCCAAAGGGGAAGAAACACAATTTGGCGAATTTAAAACACTGCACGCCCCAGGGAATACCGATGATGGTGATACACCAGAACACACCGGCAAGTGTCCAGCTCAGGCCCATAATGATCCCGCCAAAAATAAACCATAACAAATTGCCTAAAAATTTAAACATATTTCACCTTACTAAAAAACTAACTTTCAATTCTTTCCGCAGGCAGGACAGAGTGCCTCGCAGCAGCGCGGATCGAAATAGCTTTACCTGCCTGAGTAATTTTCGCGGCTTGCTGTTTCAGCCGGGTGCCGTGACTGCCGCAAACTCCCGCGCAGCACCCGAAACCCACATTGAAAAATTGACGAAGCCCGGTCTATTCGGTATTTGTCAAAATGTCAAGGACCGCTTTATTTTACCATTAATAATGAAGCCATACTGTCAGGTTCCGGTTTCTAATTTGTTTCTAATTATTAGAGCTCACTTTATTCTGTCAGCGGGATCATTTACTTCGCAAGGCGAGGGTGTTTTTTTGTATGTTTGCTCAGGTAAGAGCCGCAAGGAAACGCCGTGCTGAAACAGGATGCAGCTGCTGAGCTTTGCTCCGCACCTGATTTCCGGAGGCTGTAAACCTGTCCCGCAAAGTGAGGACTTAACCCGGTCAGATTCGGGGCAGGAGCTTCTCCTTACCTGTGCTGACTTGATCCTTTTGGGGATGATCGGGCTGATCAGCAAGATTTTTGAAAAACGAAAAAACGGTTCTGCCGGAACCATAAGGCAGGACCGCGTTTCGTTAGCTGACTAGTCAGAAAACACAAAAAACAGTTCCGTGCCAACCGGACGGAACTGTTTTATACCTATATGTATTCCTGATGCAATGGGTTTTGCCGGCAAAATTGCATGCTTCGCAAGGCGCGGGAACGATTATTCGTGTTCCTGCCAAAGCTGCTTTCCGCGCCTGTTTTCCGGGAGCTTGAAGCCCTCATAACCCGATTATAAGGCCGGGCTCATGTTGAGACTCACCCGCTGATCGCGTCAGTCTTATTAATTCTATACGCATTTTCAGATGATCTTGAATCCTTCATTCCGCAGAGACTGTGTGATGAGGTTGACATGATCATAGTCGCGGGTCTCCATTTCGATACGCAGGAAACAGCCGTTGATGCTCTCGGTTTCACCCTTTTCATAATGGACACCGGTCACATTGCCGCCGCAGTCCGCGATGATCCGCGCGATATCCTTCAGCTGGCCCGGTTTGTCGATCAGTTCGATCAGCATGCTGGTCGAGCGGCCGGATTTCCGCAGACCACGATCGATCACACGGGAAAGGCTGGTCACATCGATGTTACCGCCGGAGACGATACTCACGACCCGTTTGCCCCTTAGGTTGAATTTATCGAACATCACCGCAGCCACCGAAACAGCGCCGGCACCTTCCGCGATCATCTTCTGTTTTTCGATGAGCGCCAGGATGGAGCTCGCCACTTCATCGTCACTGACCAGCGCGATATCATCCACATATTTGCTGACAAGGTCAAAAGTATTCTCACCGGGCTGCTTTACGGCGATACCGTCAGCGATGGTCGAAACGGAATCAAGACATTCGATCTTCCCATCCTTGACAGACTTGTACATGCTCGGCGCACCGGCTGCCTGTACCCCGTAGACCTTCACAGACGGGCGGATCTGTTTGACGGTATATGCAATACCGGAGATCAAACCGCCGCCGCCAACCGGCACAATGATGGCATCGATGTTGTCCAGATCGCTGTAGATCTCAAGAGCGATGGTACCCTGGCCCGCGATGACGTTTTCATCATCGAAGGGATGGACAAAGGTATATCCCTGGCTGTCCCGCAGTTCAAGCGCCTTTTTATAAGCATCGTCATAAACACCTTCCACCAGGCATACTTCCGCGCCAAACCCTTTGGTCGCCTCGACCTTGGAGATGGGCGCCGAATCCGGCAGACAGATGATCGATTTGATGCCATTTTTGGTAGCGGCAAGGGCAACACCCTGCGCGTGGTTCCCGGCTGAGCAGGCAACAACGCCTTTCGCCCGTTCTTCTTTGGAGAGCATGGCGATCTTATAAGCTGAGCCTCTGACTTTGAAAGAACCGGTGATCTGGAGATTTTCCGGTTTCAGAAAGAGCTCACATTCCGGCGCGATGCCATACGCACGCACCAGATGCGTTTCCCGAATAATACTTTTCAGTATCAGTTGGGCATTAAAAACTTTATCAAGCGACAGCAATTTTCCACCCCAATCATATTAAACTATGCGGAATCAGAGCCGAGGAAAAAATGTTATACGAAATATCCGGAAAATACGCATAAAAAAACGCATCCTCCACCAAATTCCGATTCAAACCTCAATCCCGTATCTTTCTTTTTGTTATTCCGTTCCCCGCCAGACGAACCGGTTGTACGGAGAGTCGATGAGAACATACCTGCCGCTTCAGGAATGAGACAGCAAGAACGGTTTTCTATCGAGTCTTCTGAACAGCTGTGACCTGTGGTCTGAATCAGAATCTTCTTGTTCCGCTCAGGCTTACAAGGAAAAATCCGATCAGAAGCAGCCAGTAATTATATTCAGAGACCATGTGGATATAGGTAAATTTGCCGATAATACCCAGAATTCCAACAAAAAATCCGCAGATCCATCCGACATTCATAATTCAATCCTCCTACGATAAGAGCCTTCATTTCATTCTGCAGGGGGAACAGCAGACTTCAATATGTACGTGAACAGCTATTTTGCGTAAACGGGAACGTAATAGATGATAATGCGGCTCCCGAGCTTCACTCCGCGTATGCTTTCCGAGGGCTTGCAGCCCCTAAACCCTGTTTAGAATTCAGCGTTCTTTTTATGTCTTACCCGCTTTTGGAGCAGGTATCTTCTTACTTTCAATTATAAATCGTGCATAAAAGATACCAAAGAACAAGTTATTTTTTTCGGAATTATAGCAAGTTTGTTTCAAATCAAAAGCCTTTCATGGCAGAATTATGACAGATGATGTTTATTTTGCCTTCGGTTTTCGGCTGTACCCGGGCTCCCCCGGATGGAAAGGTGATTACAGTCAAAAACCTCCTATCCCTGCTCTTTTTTTCTTTTTCTTTCTTACTTTCAATTTACAACTTTCAATTTGGGACACCCAAAACCGTTCACACTGTCACATTTTTATTGACACTGTCACTATCGCATGATATACTGATGAATAGATTACAAACCGTTGATGCGGAGATAAGGGCAGCAGATGACTCTACAGAGAGCCCGGGATGCTGAGAATCGGGTAAGAAACAGGCTGTCAAATGGACCGCGGAGGGCGCAGTCAAAGGCAAAAAAAAGCCGAGTATTCTGCGACGTTGAAGGCAGACGTTACCTGCCGGGGATATGATGGTATCCTGCTGAGCGCACGGTTCAAACCGTGAATCAAGGTGGCACCGCGGATCAAAACATTCGCCCTTGACAGAAAATGGCCTGTCAGGGGTTTTTTATTATCCCTTCGGCAGACAGACATCATTTTTTACAGGAGTTATTATGATAAAAGAAGCTATCGTTAAAATCGTCAATAAAGGTGATCTGACCTATGATGAAGCTTATTCGGTGATGAATGAGATCATGAACGGAGAGACCTCCTCCACACAGAACGCCGCGTTCCTTGCCGCTCTTTCCACCAAAAGCGCTCGGGCGGAAACCACAGACGAGATTGCCGGATGCGCAGCTGCTATGCGAGACCACGCGACCAAGGTAGATACCGGCATGGATATTTTCGAGATCGTCGGTACCGGAGGAGATAACGCACAGAGTTTCAACATTTCCACTACCTCCGCGATCACGGCAGCCGCGGGCGGCATGAAGGTCGCCAAACACGGCAACCGGGCAGCCTCTTCCCTCTGTGGTACTGCGGACTGCCTGGAAGCGCTGGGCGTCAATATCCAGCAAAGCCCGGCACGATGCATCGAACTGCTTAATGAAGCCGGAATGTGCTTCTTTTTCGCCCAAAAGTATCATACATCCATGAAGTACGTGGGAGCGATCCGCAAGGAGCTGGGGTTCCGTACGGTCTTCAACATTCTGGGGCCGCTGACAAATCCGGGGACACCAAAAATGCAGCTGCTGGGCGTTTACGATGAATATCTCGTCGCTCCCCTCGCACAGGTCCTGATCAATCTCGGGATCAGACGGGGAATGGTGGTATACGGACAGGATAAGCTGGATGAGATCTCCGCGAGTTCCGCGACGACAATCAGTGAGATCCGCGACGGATGGTTCAAATCTTACGTGATCCGTCCGGAAGATTTCGGCATGGAACGCTGCACGAAAGAAGACCTGAAAGGCGGCACACCGGCTGAAAACGCCCAAATCACCCGTGCCCTCCTTGGCGGAGAAAAAGGACCGAAACGGAACGCCGTTTTGCTGAACGCGGGCGCGTCCCTTTATATCGGCGGAAAGGCGGAGAGCATCAAGGACGGGATCGCGCTGGCGGCTTCGATCCTGGATTCCGGAAAAGGGTTGGAGACACTCGATAAACTCATTGAAGTCAGCAACCGCCCCGAGGCAGAATCATGACGATATTGGATGAGCTTGCCGCCTTCGCCCGGGAACGGGTGGCGGCGGATAAGGATAGGATCAGCCTGAACGAAATGAGATCACTGGCGTCCGCTGCCGGCCCCGCAGCCGGGCAGGCATTCTACGATGCCGTGGCCCGGCCCGGCATGAGCTTCATCTGCGAAGTGAAAAAGGCGTCTCCCTCCAAAGGACTGATCGATCCCGAATTCGATTACAAAAGGATCGCCCGGGAATATGAAGCCGCCGGCGCGGACTGTATTTCCTGCCTGACGGAACCGAAATGGTTCCTGGGATCGGATGATATCTTCCGGGAGATACGGGAAATCGTCCGGACGCCCATGATCCGCAAGGATTTCACCGTAGATGAATATCAGCTGTATCAGTCGAAAATGATGGGCGCGGACTGTGTTCTGCTGATCTGCACACTGCTGAATACAGAAACGATTGCGCGTTATCTTTCGATTTGTGAAGAACTCGGCCTTGCGGCATTGGTAGAGACCCATGACGAAGAGGAGATCGGCTCCGCGGTCAGTGCGGGTGCGCGCATGATCGGCGTCAACAACCGGAACCTGAAGGATTTTTCCGTGGATTTCGGCAACGCCGCACGGCTTCGTGACTTGATCCCGGCTGAATGTTTATATGTTGCGGAAAGCGGTGTAAAATCTCCGGAAGATGCAGCAACTGTAAAAAATGCCGGCGCGGATGCCGTCCTCATCGGTGAAATGCTGATGCGGGCAGAGGATAAAACCGCCGTGCTGAAAGAACTGAGGGAGGCAGCCAGATGACACTGATCAAGATCTGCGGATTGTACCGAACGGCCGATATCGATCATGTAAATGAAGCGAAACCTGATTACATCGGCTTCATCCTGAATTTTCCGAAAAGCCACCGGAACCTGGCACCGAGTCAGGCTTCCGCGCTGCGGCAGCGTCTGGCACCGGGGATCAAAGCTGTCGGTGTCTTTGTGGATCAGCCTGCTGAAGCTGTTTCCGCTGCTGCCGCACAGATCGGGCTGGATGTCATCCAGCTTCATGGGCATGAGGATAACACTTACATCGCCGAGATCCGGAAGCAGACCGGACTGCCCGTCTGGAAAGCATTCCGGATCCGGAATGCCGCTGATCTCACCGCGGCGGAAAACAGCGCCGCCGATGAGATCCTGCTGGATAACGGCTACGGCACCGGCGAAACCTTTGACTGGTCTTACGCGGCATCTTTCACCCGCCCATTCCTCCTGGCTGGCGGCCTGACACCGCAGAACATCCCGGAAGCGATCCGCCTCCTCCATCCGAAAATGCTGGACATTTCCTCGGGTGTGGAGACCGATAAAGTCAAGGACCGTGAAAAGATCCTCGCCGCCGTCCGTGCCGCAAGAGGTCAATATTAGCACATTTTCTGACATCATACAGGAGACCGGTTTCTGTGAATCAGTCCAAATTGCCTGATGCCGAATCCTTACATCTCCCTTCCCGTTTTGTAGCGGGGACATTTCCGGGGACGGTTCACCCGAGGCGACAGGGCGCCTCGGGTGAACCGTCCCCGTGAGACAAAAGAGCCATCCCGCCGGAGAAGGTATTGTGTTATAATTTACTTTCTAAAACAGTTACAGTTTCATAAATGTCAGTGGACAGTATGACTGACGGCGCAGGATCCTGATCCGATCCGGAGGGGAAGGCTGATCATGCTTAAAACATCGGTGATCATTGAAGATCTTGATGACATTCAAAAGTTTGTGCTTACACTGAAACAGATCAAAGTGGCTGGTTTTGACGCTGTGGATCCGGCTTTATTTACGCCCGGGATCATCCGGATCATTGAAAGTCCGGGCGGGTCGGCATATGCGGCGGATCTCGGAAAAATGGTGGAAGACGCGGGGCTGTTCATCGGGCAATGCCATACTGCACTCTGTCCGTCGCCGGATCAGTGGGAGCGTATCATTGAGATCACAATGGAAACACTGCCTTTCGCGGCGAAAATGGGAGCAAGATACCCGGTTGTGCATCCGATCTGTCCGCTGAACACAGGCGACCCGCTGTTCCGTGCCGGAGATGAGGATATCTTCGGACTGAACCGGCGCATGTATCAGAAACTGGTCTCTGCGGCATCGGATCTCGGATTGAATATCCTGATCGAAAATCTCTTCGCAGATGGGCCATCTATGGAGGCCGTTCCCTGCTGGAGCACTTATCCACGTGAGCTGAATCATTTAATGGATGAATTTCCGGGCTTGTTCATCTGCCTGGATTCCGGACACGCGGTTATTACCGGCCAGGATCCGGCGGATCTGGTTTATCAGTTCGGCAGCCGCATCCGGGCGCTCCACCTGCACGGGAATGACCGCATCCATGACCTTCACCTGACGCCCTTTGAAACTGCTGATATGAACTGGGAGCCATTCTGTAAAGCGCTCCGGGATATCCGTTACAGGGGAACCATCAACATGGAAGTTCTGTCCTGTGTCAGGAATACCCCGCCGGCGATCCGCCCCTCAATGTATGCCTATCTGCATGACTGTGCCGCCTGTTTCGCCCAGCTGTCTGAGCAGCCGGAAAGTACGGGGGAAAACTTATGAAGATGCGGACCCGCGGTATTTATCTGGCGGTTTTGTGCAGTGTAACTTATGCTTTCGCCTATATGTGCCGGATCAACCTTTCTGCTGCCGTCAACAAGATGGCTGCCGGATTTGGAACAAGTGTAGCATCGATCGGAATATTCGGGACTCTGCAGACCTTCATTTATGCCTGCGGACAGCTGGTGAACGGTTACCTGATCAGCCGAAACCGTCCGCGGATCATCATCCTTTGCGCGGTGATTGGGTCATCCTGCGCCAATCTTCTGATGGGGATCGTGAACAGCTATTACCCGGCACTGCTCATCTGGTGTTTCAACGCCTACATACAGTCGCTTTTCTGGTGCGCTATCGTCCGGATCCTCAGTACCTACCCGGAAAGCCGGAGCGATTCGTCCGTGATGTGGACGATCATGGTCCTTCCCTTCAGTTACACATTTTCATGGGCGGTGATCGGGCGAATGCTGGATGGCGTGCCTTCCTGGCACCCGTATTTTCTGATCCCCGGTGCGCTGCTGTTCCTGCTGACACCCTTCTGGGGAACGATGGGGAAAAGCTGTCCCGAGACCGACAGTGTCCTCGTGGGAGCAGCGATCCGGTCCCCCAAAGAGATCTTTGCGTATATTTTCAAAAACAGGGTCACGGTCTACTGCGTCATGTCTGTCCTGTCGGGTATCCTGCGGGAGGGGATCCTGTTCTGGGCGCCGGTCCTGCTGGCGCAGTTATTTGCCGGAACGAATATCTCCCCTTATCTTCTTGCCCCGCTGATCCCGTTGGGAAGGATCCCCTCCACGATCGCGCTGCGGTATATCATGCCCAAATGCAGAAACTTTCTGCAGCTGAACGGGATCCTTTTCGGCGCGGCAATGGCCATCAGCCTGGTCATTTTCTGCCTGTCCGGAAATTCATCCATAATGATCATCATTCTGATCGCTCTGCTGTCACTCCTGAGCACCATGCTGGGTTCGCTGTATTCTGTATATGTCCCGCTGAGCTATGATAAAGATAACATGAGCGCGCCGCTGGCGGGAATGCTGGATGCTCTGATCTACCTCGGCGGGGCTGTCTCCACTTTTGTCCTGGGCCACGTCCTCGGATCCGGAAGCCTGCGGGGAGCCAGCCTGTTCTGGATCTTCACTGCCGGTCTCGGTATCCTCCTCCCCATACTGATGCCGGATCCGGAATAAAGTTTGAATTTCATCATTATTTGTCAGCCGGCACCCGGCAGCTGATCCCCGGGCGTTCTTCATGAAATATTGATGAGTTCCGGCCCGCCGTCATAGGTTTGAAAATTGGATCCGGAATGCAGGATCCGGCAAAGACAGCTTTTATGCCATATCGGTTAATCCGGATTTGAGATATAAGAATGATTTTGCGCGGCAGAACTATCCCTCCGCTGACAAGCCCGGAATAAACACATATATACAACGCGGAAAACCTTTGGTTTTGAAATACAACAGTATAATTGATAAAAAGGATTGCTGCTATTCAAGGCTTACTTTCAGGAATTGTTATTTCCTGAAGTACGGAACCGTCACTCATCGGGCACACCTTTTCCGGTGACAGTTCGGCTGACGTGTAACCGTCCTCTTCTGAATAGTGACAAAAAGAATTTTGATTCCGGAGGAATGATCAAATATGAACACCACAATCAATGTTGAAGGAATGAAATGCAAACACTGCGCGGCTCGGGTGAAGAAGGCAGCGGAGGCAATTGCCAACGTGACAGCCGCCGAAGTCGACCTGGAAAACGGCAAAGCCACCCTTACTCATGACAACGCGGACCTTGACGCTGTAGTCACCGCCATCAACGAACTTGGCTTTTCCGCGTCCAAATAACGTCCCGAGGTAACTGACCCGATCTGAGAGAAGCGGCAGGAGTTTCGCTCTTTTTTGAGCAGGCATCTGTCCGATACCCACTTGTCGGAACCGGTACACAACAACATTTGGATCACAAAACAAGCTTCACATACCTCGTCCCATCGGAGACACGGTCTTCCTGATGCTCTGTACCGAGGAGAGCAAACAACTAACGACTAAGGACTAAAATGTCAGAACGCTATATTTTATTGATGAAACAGGTTCCGAACGAGGATTTCTCCCCGCTGGAACCGGAGTTCAAAGTGCTCTGCTGGGAAACACTGACGGAAGAGCAGAAAAGCAGCCTGTATTCCGACATATTGCCCAATACAGAAGGCATCCTTGCCACAGCCGGCGTTTCATCCCAGCTCATCGCCAAAGCACTGAAACTGAAAGTGATCGTCGTCAACGGGGCGGGATATGACGACATCGATATCCGGGCGGCATCCGCGCTGCATATCCCCGTATATAACATTCCGGACGTCACCGCTTCCGCCACCGCCGAACTGGCGCTGTCGTTAATGATGGATGTATCCAGACGTGTCAGTGAACTGAACAGCAGGCTGAAAAAAAATCCCGCAAATGCGGCGGAGCTCTTCCGGATCGGACAAAACGCGGGACACTCACTCTCCGGAAAGACACTGGGAATCATCGGGATGGGCAACATCGGTTCAAAGCTTGCGCGGATGGCGCTGGGGCTGAACATGAAGGTCATCTATACGCAGCGTCATCAGCTGCCCATCGGGCTGGAAAGGTCCATGCGCTTTATGTACCTGAAAGACCTTCTGGCGGCTTCCGATATCGTTTCGATCCATTGCCCGCTGACCGAGGAGACCCGCGGCATGTTCAATGAAAGAGCGTTTATGCGCATGAAGACGGGCAGCATTCTGATCAATACGGCAAGAGGCGAGATCGTGGACCAAAGGCAGCTGATCCGCTTTTTGAAGTCAGGAAAATTACTGGGAGCCGGGTTGGACGTATTCCCGAATAACAGCGAGATCGACCCGGAACTGTTCACGCTTCCCAACGCTGTCCTCACGCCGCATATCGGCGCCAATACTGTGGAGACACGGCAGGAAATGGCATCACAGATGATCTCCATCGTCAAGGCTGTCTGCAATGATGAAGCCGTCCTGAAAGGGCACCTGGTCAACAGCGAAAGCCTGAAAAAGTCAGCTGCCGATAAAAATCCGGAAACTCATTCCTGATGTCCGATTCGAAGCATATCCCGCTTCCGCTGGAAGCGGGATCAAAATTCAGCAGATTACTCTTTGCTATCCTTCTGTTTTGTTTTATCCGGACCGCATCCGCGCAGTCGGATGATATCACGCTGATGGGGAAAATCGACCCGCTGTACATACTGGAGAAGGCATTTTCCGAAAGCGTGACCACATCGGAACAGGAAACACTGAACATCGGGATCAGCGATATCGCCGTTGAATCCGAACGCGTCCTCGTCCGCTTTTTTGCCTCGGATTTGCCGGACAGATGGAAAAACAAAGTCACAGACCCGCAGAGGCTGTACGGTTCCTATCTCCCCATCGCGGAACTGGTCCCCGGCGACGGATCCATCCTGACGCCTTCTTCCGCTTCAAAATTCAGCCTGCTGGAATATAACTCCCGCCTGATCATCGGCGGGATGCTGGTTTTTCCGACAGACAAAGCACCGCAGGCTTTTTTCCTGAACTTCAATCAGCTTCCATTCGATACCCGGCCTCTCGCGGAGGGATTCACGAAGGAGATCCGGCTGGTCCCCGCCGATCCCGCCGCCGCGGAAAACAGACCGGCCACTGCTGTCTCTGATACTCACGGCGGGCTGGAATTCACCCTTGCCTCAACAGCGCAGACCGCTGATGTCATCATGGCGCAGCCGGCCGTCCGTATGGAACGTGAGGATGAGATTCTATCCAAATTCGGCTGGATCACGGTCTCCGACACACAAAGCGGAAAACGCTTTGGCGTAACAAGGGACAATATTTACGGATTCAACCTGGCTGACGACAGCTTATACGCGCCTGCCCACGCCTATTATTTCGCGCATGAAAACACAGACAGGCCCTTCCGGATATCCATGGATCACGCTTATGTTGTCCGCTCATACACCGATCCGGATGAGATCGTCATCGGTTTGGAACCGAAGGGGCAGCCGGCACTTCTGGATGACGGAGATCTTCATCTGAAGCTGACAGGCGTGCAGCCGATGCCGGAGGGAGAAAAGATCCGCCTGTATATCGGGCATGACGGTCCGGAACCGGAGGATCTCTCATTTCTTTTTGAAACACTGAACGGGACCACAGAACCGCCGGTATACTGCGGGATCGACATTGAGACGCACCTGTTTGCCTGCGATATTTACTTTCACGAACACAGCTTTCCCGCATCGGAGCTCCGTTTCCGCATCGACGCGGTCGAATACAAAAAAGAAGGCCCCTGGGAAATTACCTGGACTCCCGTTCCGGCAGGGAAAGCAGAAGCCGCGGCACAGCCGGAACCGGCTTTTCCGGATATCAACAGATTTACGGAGCGATACCATCCCGAAAAAGAACAGCCCATGGAAGTGCAGACCGTCCTGGACAGGCTGCAGGAACAAAACAGGCTGCTGACAAAAGGAGAAGGATGGATCCACGAACAGACATCGTCTGTTTATCATTTCTCTTCTGATTACAAACAGGATCTGATACCGGCAAGCCAGATATCATCCTATCTGACGGATTATCAAACCGATATCTGGTACCGCATCGCCCCCGAGGGACAGGTCAGCCAGATAATTACTGTGATCCGCGATACGGCTTCAGGCGAGGTCCGTTCCGCATTGATGCAGGAGAAAGAGGAAAATCTTGACCTGCTCCACGCGCTGCGGAGCAAAAATAACGGATCTTTTGAAAAGGATTATAAATGTTTCCGTGATTTCAGGGAACTCGCCGGCTCCTCAGCATCTTTTCTCTCTTCCGAACCCTGCGAAGCGGACGCGGAGGGAATGATCTGCGTCAGTTTTTCACAATCCCTGAACGGCATTCCGGACAGCCCGGAACGGCAGCTGATCACATTCCGAATCGATCCGGACAGCGGCATGATCCGGAATGAGACGATCATATACGGCGATAACATGCTGAACCTACTCAAAACTTTTTCTGTTCCGGAAAAGACAGACTGTCTTCCGGATGATATCCTTGCACTGGTTGACTCCATAGAATGAAAACGATCACCGCATCCTACAACTTTCCGCCGGAATTTCTCTGGGGCATCGATCCGGGAAGAAGCCTTTCCGATGACCCGGGGAGCACCGCGTTTTTATTTCAAATGAAGGAAAAATCGATCGACGCGCTGCTTTTGATGATCCCGTGGGACAGATGCGAACCGCTGAAAGGGCATTATGACGATGCATACATCGAATCCCTGCGCTCCTTCCTCGGAAGGATGAAGACCCGGGGTATTGAACCGCTCGTCATCCCGGACATCCGGCAGGTCCCGGCCTGGCAGAACCTGGATCATCCCGGCAAAAAGGATGAGGAGGGCAGCGGGATCTACGCTTTTTACCGGTACCTGGTGGATGCGCTTATTCCCTACACGAAGTTTTTCGGAATATTATGCCCCGCCCCGACGCTTTTCAGGCGGAAAAGCGTGAACCGGACACTCGAACATTTCTCAGAATTATCTGCCTACATCCATTCCGTCTCGGAACAGGCCAAAACCGGACTGATCCTCCCGGATGAGTTCGGGTCATCGAAAACAGGCGGCTGGATATTGAAAAGCGAATATGAATTTCTGAAATCGACCGAGGCGGATTTTCTGGGACTGCGGGCAGACGGTGATTTCTTCCCGAAACTCAACGCGCTGTTCGAAAGAGAGCGGAAACCGGTCATGATCTTTTCCGACGGTTTAAGAAACATTCCTGATCAGGATAAGGCCGATTCACTGGCTGACATGCTTTTTAATTGCTGGAATTTCTATCAGGAAGGCTGGCCGGTCCTCGGCTATTTTTCCGAAACGGATATCACTGCGAGCGGAGTGGAAGTAATTCTATACGAAAATTCATGTAAAAACAACGCTTTTCGCATCTCGACCGACATGCCCGATATTTCGGAAAAATGGATACGTTTTTTGAAAGATTGAGGTTAGTCAATAGTCAATAGTCAATGGTCAATGGTCAATAGTCATTAGTTCTTAGTTGTTAGAAGTTAGTTGGCAGAAGTTAGTTATTCAGCGCATTCAAGTATGAGTATGCGGTAAAAGTCCCGCATATCTCAACTCTGAAATCTGAA
>DAIMGK010000001.1:49382-91397 GCA_036723985.1 Flexilinea sp. | reverse complement strand
ACCGCGGTTTCAAGACCTTCGTATCCCCCGCCCAGAACCGCAGTTTCGCCAACTCACCGTGTATCCAGTGCGGTCAGTGTGTCAACGTCTGCCCGACCGGCGCGCTGATGGAAAAGTCTGAAATCGGCAAGATCGATGCCGCCCTGAAGGCCGGCAAGCATGTCGTTGTCCAGGTCGCTCCGGCTGTCCGCGCCTCCATCGGTGAGGAATTCGGCTACAAGATCGGTACGCCGACCACCGGCAAGATGATCGCTGCCCTGCGCCGCCTCGGTTTCGAACGGATCTACGACGTCAACTTCGGCGCTGACCTGACCATCATGGAAGAAGGAACCGAGCTCCTCGGCCGTCTGACCAATGGCGGAGTCCTGCCGATGATCACCTCCTGCTCCCCGGGCTGGATCAACTTCGCTGAATACAACTACGGCGATCTGCTGCCGCATCTGTCCAGCTGCAAGTCCCCGCATCAGATGCAGGGCGCCATCATCAAGTCCTACTGGGCACAGGAAAAGGGCTATGATCCGAAGGATATCTTCGTCGTTTCTGTCATGCCCTGTATCGCCAAGAAGTTCGAAAAAGAACGCGAACAGGAAAAGGTCAACGGGATCCCGGATGTCGATGCTGTCATCACCACCCGCGAACTCGCCCGCATGATCAAGCGCTCCGGTATCATTTATGACCGCCTCCCCGATGAAGATTGGGATCCGGATATCATGGGTGATTACACCGGCGCCGGCGTCATCTTCGGCGTCACCGGCGGTGTTATGGAAGCTGCTCTGCGTACCGTCTACTTCAAGCTCGTCGGCAAGGAATACGAGAAGATCGAATTCCACGAAGTCCGCGGCCACGATGCCGGTATTCGCGAAGCTTCTATCGACATCAACGGAACTGTTGTCAATGTCGCTATCGCTTCCGGTATGAAATCTGCCCGTGTTCTCCTGGATGAGATCCGCGCAGGCAAATCCAAGTATCAGTTCATCGAGATCATGGGCTGCCCGGGCGGCTGTATCAACGGCGGCGGCCAGTCCTACGTCCGCAGCTGCTTCCTGCCCAACGAAGATGATGATATCGTTGACACCTACAAGGAAAAGCGCGCGAAGGCTCTGTACAGCGAAGACGAACGCCAGACACTGCGCCAGTCCCACAACAACCCGCAGATCATCGAACTGTACGAAAAGTTCCTTGGCGAACCGAACTCTCACAAGGCTCACGAGCTGCTGCATACTTCCTATGCCGCTCGTGTCGGATTCAACGACTGAACCCCATAAACCAAACATCAGTGAAACATCCCCCGGCAGCAATGCCGGGGGATTGTTTTCTGTGGACTGTTCCGCCGCTTTCGCTAAACCTGCATGGCGGCTATATACCCCGAGAGATGAAAAAAATCGCAAGCCTGCAAATTGTCCGAACTGCACGAAAGCGGCCTGAACTGAGGTCTTGCCTTCTTCATAAGAAATATTCTTATCATTGTATACGGGGAAAGGGCCTGCAAAAAAGGGAATGGGATTCCGGACTGCGGATTTGAGCGCTGTCTAAAACCGAAAAAGCCGGCACCTCGTACGGTGCATGATCGTTCACAGTTTTCACACTTCACACAAGAACCTTCCCCAATTCCCAAATTTTCAAAAAAAGGCTATCGACACGAAAGAGTGTGAGTCTTATAAAGAGCCTGATACCAAATAAGCGGGGTATGGGGACTGCAAGCCCCCGGAAATCAGGTTCGGGAAGCGGTTTTTTCAAACACATATATTTTCTATCCCGCACCTTGCGAAGCATATTATCCCGCATACAGAAGGTAAATACAAACTGAACTCTTATAGTAGGTAAAACATGGTGAAAAACAAGGTAAAAAAAATAAAAATAAAATAATAAAATGCAACAACTTCTCCCATGGGAGAAGTCATCTTTCGGATTTGTAAAACTAAATGCGTCATCCTCCCCTCGGGGAGGATGCTTCATACATTTTTTGTTTGTCTCAGTAAATGCAATAGCTGTTTGTAATGGTAAATGAGATAGATCTTCCTCTGTGATTCTGTATCCTCGTTGCATTTACTTTTGCAACCCAGGGGGAAAAGGAAAAAAATTTTTTTCTGTTTTTAACCCTTCACAAAAATAAAAAAATCGGTTAAACTATTTGTTAACCCTGGTGTGTTCGTGAGGCCGCTAATGCGTTTGAGCCAACACTATCAAAAAGGAGTTCTTCTCGATCTACTGGTAATGCGATAGGCCGGAGCCAAGGCAGCGTCAGTGCGGGGAACACCATCCTGCGTCTTTGCAGGTTCAAAATCATGGCGGATAACGGCACGTTGGGGGGATTTTTTATTTAAATGCCTTTATGTGAATTTGGAACACCGGGAACTGTCCCCACTGTCCCGGTTCAAATCTTATAATTCTGTAATTTCCCGATCATATCGCTCTTGGACCACTTTCCGATGGTCTCATCCTGTTCGATCAATCTGATGACAAGCGCCCGGCACTGTTCGAATTTTTCCCTGTCTTTCGTTTTCAGGTAAAATTTCATCAGTTTCATGGCGGAATCCTGATCGCCTGCATGAGCCAATTCTTCAAAGATCGGAAGTGCCTTTTCGGGTTCGCCGGATTTCATAAAACCTGATGCGATGGATCTTTTTTCCTTTTTGCTGAAACTGTCAAGTCCGGAAATGACTTTTCCGGAGAAAATCGAAAGATTATGACGAAAAAGTGCGGATTCGCACATGCCGTTTTCGACCAGAAAAGCAGGATCATTTTCACCCCGGACAGCAAGGTCATTCAGGTGAAGCAGAAATGCCGATAGGCTGACGACATCGATCTGGTTATGATAAGCCACGCCGGAAATGTGTTCGGCATCACCGTCCCGCAGAAAGTCACGATATAGTTCCGGTGCCAGATAGCCCGGGACTTCTTCATCCCCGCGCTGCAGCTTGAGGACATACTGTTCGATGTTAGCAAGCCGGACACTTCCGAGTGAAGGTTTCCAATAGCGCCGGGTCAGGTTCAGCAGGTCGATGTGTGCGATCTCTTTCGTGAAGTCCGGGAATAAGTGAAAGTGCAGCCGGGCCTGGAGCATGGGGATATCAAACCCCTTTCCGTTATATGAGATGAGGAGTGGAAAGCGGCTGAAAATCAGCTCTGTCTGCCGGAGAAACGCGGGTTCATCCCCCAGATCCGGCAATATGAGCTGGTCAACGATATAGCTGTCACCTTCAAAATAACCAAGTCCCAGCATGAAAATAAAGCTGCCGCTGCCGTTTGACAAACCGGATGTTTCCGTATCAAAAGCCAGCGTATCTTCTTTGCGGAGAATGTCCATTCCCATGATGGAATCAAACAGCCGCGATGGCATCAGCTGCCGATTCATATCGACGATTCCGTGTTCCTGAGAAAGCGGTTGTTTCAGCCGGTTAATGAAGCACAAACCATAATCGTTTTCTTCTACAATACCATGGGGAAATACCGCTTTCAACGCCGCTATCCGGTCGGTCACTTTCCGCGGTGCGGCAGGTTTTTCCGGCATTCCTTTGCTGACGCCCAACGCTTTCAGCCGGGAAAGGATATCACTCATCCCCGCCTCCGATCCCTTTGCAGATCGCCAGAGCTTCTGCTTTACCGCCGATGCCGTTTTCGCCTGCTGCCCCGACGCAGCCCGGACAGCCGTCTGTGCAGGGACAGCCGCGGATCAGGTCGATCACGGCGGAATTGATCTCACTGCAGCGTTCGGCAATTGCCTGCGAAAGACCGATCCCGCCGGGAGTGTTTTCATAGAGGAAAATGGCGGGACGCCTCTCAAAATCCGCACAGTCCTGATCAATGGAAATGCTCAGGTCTCCGGGATCGCATTCAATATACAGGGCTGCCAGCTGGTGGAAAGCTTCCGCGTAACCGGCAAGACCGGTCCGCATCTGGACGTTCATTTCAACACGGCGGTGGCAGTCCTGGCACAGAGTGACAAGATTATTGAGATCATTAGCCTTGTTTTTATCGGTAAATGAACGAAAAGGAACGATATGATGGACCTGCAGCCGGGAAACAGACTGTTTTGTATGACAGAGGCTGCATTCCTCATGATCCCGCTGAATGACGAATTTCCGTATCCGTTCCCAATCCGGTCCGTAATCGTTTCTGTCGGAATTCCATTGGAATGACTCCTTCAGCTGTTCCCGCAGAGATTCTTTCAGGACGAGTACAAAAGCCTTTGTTTGCAGGATCTCCTCCGGTAAATCCAGCGGATTGATCTCCAGCGCCTGGCGGGTTTCGTTATCGATTTTTTTATAACTGACGACCTGCGTATGTACGGTAACATCCGCGGTGTGGATATCCGCTCCGGGATATTCGGCTGACGTTTGGAGCTCGTTTACAATAATGCGGGATTCCTTTTGTGCTTCGGTTGAATAGTTGACTGTGCATCTTTTCGCATAGGCAATATTTGTCTGGAGATCCAGATCTTTGATCAGATAAGAGACCCCGTTATGGTAATAAATCGCTCCCGGGTGTACCATCCAGTAAGCTGAGGACAGGTCCACCTCGCCGATCAGCTCCGTTTTCCCGGTTTCATCGCTCACAATACCGACCCGGTTTGGTCCGGCGCTGCGCAGGGAAACCGTTCTCTGCGGCAAATCGCTTTGGAGCCAGTAGAAATGTTCTCCGCTTTGCCGTGCGATCCCCTGCGACACGAAATATTCCATAAGATCCCGGGTCTCCTCTTCGGTTAGGTTCCCGTATGCCTCATGGATCGAAAAAGGCATTTCATAAAGGGCGCATTGCAGATGCTGCAGGAGGATCAGCAGATTATCCGGGTCGATCAGGACCGGTTCATAATGCTTGTCGAAAAGAAAATCAGGATGATTAATGATATATTGGTCTGTAGGCGTCTGTGAACCCACTAACAGAAAACAGGAAGAACTGTTTCCTCGTCCCGCCCTGCCCCGGCGCTGCATAAGTGCCGATATGGAGCCGGGATATCCCACCGAGATCACCGCGTCTATCCCTCCGATGTCCATTCCCAGTTCCAGCGCGTTTGTTGCCGCGATGCAGCGGGCTTCTCCGGATTTCAGACCTGCTTCAATGGCTCTGCGCTCACTTGCGAGATAACCGGAACGGTATCCGGCCGCGTCAACTTTGTAATCCCGCAGCCTTCGGACGGTGAACTCAACGGATTGCCGGCTCTGGCAGAAAAGCAGTATCTGCCGGCAGTTTTCCAGCAGTTCTTTCGCGGTTCTGGCTGCCGTAGCTATGGCGCCGGCGCGGAGCTGGAATTCTTCGTTGATCACCGGCGGATTCAGGAATATGATCTCCCTGTCGCCGTGTCCGGATCGGTCATCTATTATATCGGTGAATTGTTCGCCGGCAAGTTTTTCCGCCAGGTCTTTTCCGTTAGAAAGTGTCGCACTGCAGAAAATGAAGCGCGGGACAGCCTGGTAATGGTTTGCCACCCGTCTGATACGGCGCAGCACGTTGGAAACGTGTGAACCGAATACGCCTTTGTAGATATGGATCTCATCCAGTACGATCCATTTCAGATGCATGAAAAAATCGCTCCAGCTGGTGTGGTAGGGCAGAATGCCGATGTGGAGCATATCCGGATTAGTCAGGATGATCCGGGCTTTGCTGCGGATAATGCTGCGCCGGGAACCCGGTGTATCACCATCATATACGGCGATGCGGTCTGCTTTTTCGGGATAAAGCCGTATCAGGCTTCGGTACTGGTCCTGTGTCAGGGCTTTTGTCGGAAAGATCAGGATCGCGGATGCGTTTTCATCGGCGAGCATCATTTCGATGAGCGGTATCTGGTAACACAGGCTTTTTCCACTGGAAGTCCCGGTCGAGATGACTACATTGTCATTATTCGCCGCGGCTTCGATGGCTTTCCGCTGATGCTGGTAAAGCAGGTGGATTCCGTTATCAGAGAGAATGGAAATTGTTTTTTCATTCAGCCAGACCGGCATCGGGACAAATACCGCGTCTTCCCGGCGTTCCGTGACTGAATAGGTGATATCCCCGATTTTTTCCAGATCCTGCTTTCGTTCCATAATCTGTAATTATAAATCAAAGGCATCTATTCGTAAGGGGACGGTTACTGTCCGGCCAGGAGGACGTAACTGTCCTCTCAAAAGAGTAATGAGGACTGATTTATCGTTCCTGCTGAGCTGGTACGGCGGCACCGTGCTCCAGCCCCATGATCATGACTTGTAAAACCGCCCTCGGGCTATATGAAAAAGCCGGGCTTGACCATACACCCGGATGGAGACCTGGCTGATTCACAGGGAATATATGAACCGGGCAAAGTCACCATATGCCATCTTCGCTGTATAGAGGAAACAAATCCCTGAAATAAGATATGTGACATTTTGTCACATACCTGAGTGTTATAAAATGCGTATGAATAGTCCATAAATATATTAAAATTTAAAAAATGTTTATTATGTGTTTGTAACTAAGGAAGAATATCCGATTATTTGCTCTGAAAAAACATGCCGATCGATAGATGATCGTGTTTGATCGGAAAAAGGTGCAAAGGTGAATTTTCCGCCCTGTTATTATGAGGAGAAGAGTCCGGTCCTGAGGAAATGTGAATTTTTGCGGATACAGGCAGCAAAAAAATATGGCGGAATTGGACAGATCTCGATACTTACCACGTGATTCTATCGGAATAAACTCCAAATTCGGGAAACCTTGTCCCGGAAAGTTGAGTATGTTAACTATAGATAGTAATATTTCGATGTTAAGGAGCTCAAAATGAAAAAAAACATCCTGTTTGTACTTATTATTTGTCTTCTGCTGAGTATTTCGGCAGTTTTCGCTGATGACTTTACAGACGTTATGCAAGCCGGCGTCCTGCGTTTTGGGCATCATATGGATTATGCCCCCTTTGTCTATACGGATCAAAACGGAAGCATGACAGGGATCGACGTTGCCATGATGGAAGAAGTGGCCCGCAGGATGGGTGTAAGTCTGCAGACCGTGCCGCTGGCATGGGATGGGATCATCGACGCGCTGAACTTTGGCCAGGCGGATGTGATCGGAGGCGGCCTGTCACGGACCGATGAAAGGGCAGGACAAATCGATTTCACCCGTACCTACTTAACCGGCCAGGCGGTTTTTATCTGTCTGAACGGTTATTACAAACCGGACCAGATCACTCTGCATAATTTTTATCAGGCTAAGATCGGTGTGGAAAAGGGTTCAAATTTTGAAAAGTGGATCCACACCTATCTGGTAAAGCCGGGATTTGTGCAGCAAAATGATGTATACGCTTACGGGAGTATCAGCGATGTGATGAAAGCGCTGAACAACGCGGCAGTGAACCTGGTCATCCTGGATCAGGATCTCTATGAAAGCCTGTACAAAGATACCGGAAAGTATAAGATTTTCTATGATGGCTTCCAGACAGAGGAGTATGCCTATGGCTTGCGGACGGGCTCAACAATTACGCCTGTGATCAACAGTTATTTAACCGCTATGATCAATGACGGGACTGCTCAAGCTATCGCGAACCGTTTCTTCTCATCAGATTTGAATGAGAGTCAAATCAGCCGTCCTCAGAACACACAACCGGCAGCGGTTTCGACAGCTGCAGCTGTTCCCACTGCATCGGCATCAGGATCCTGCTACAACGGCATGGCTTTTGTAGCTGATGTATCTGTCACGGATGGAAAGTCTTTGAACCCCGGTGAAACATTCCGGAAAACATGGCAGATCAAAAACAGCGGTACCTGTGTCTGGACGAAGAATTATCGTATCGAACCGGTATCCGGAACGAATATGGGGAACAGTGGTTTTCAGTTTCCGCTTGATGTTCAGCCCGGAGGTGTTGTTGAGATTTACGCTGACATGATCGCTCCTTCCGCTCCGGGTACATATACAGCGAACTGGCAGATGCGTTCTCCTCAAGGTGCTTATTTCGGTGACAACTTATTGGTGAATATTAGTGTAAACGGAGATTCTCAACAGGACGGTCAGACCCGTGTCATTCCGGTGATCAATTACTTCTATGCTGATTCCTATGAGGGTACTATGGGTGACGGCACCACCGTATATTGGTCCGTTGACAAAGCCGGTGGAATCGATATTTATGTCGATGGCAGCCATCTTGAACGGAGAACCGAAGCTTCCGGTTCCGCACCGGTCAACGCGGCGATCCAGAGCCCGGGTGTCCATGAGATCAAACTGATCGCACATTCTGTGACTGATGATGCGACGGAAACGATCTGGTATTCGATGAAAGGTGATAACAATGATGGGCAGCAGCAGGTCATCCCTGAAATTGATTACTTCTATGCTGATCCGGATTCCGGTTTTTCCGGTGATGCCACAGTGGTTTACTGGTCCGCATCCAACGCGATCGGCGTGACGATTTATGTGGATGGATATAATATCATAGACGGACCTGCTGAAGGTTCCTATCAGCTGCAGGCTCCGATCCAGGGAGAGGGTCTGCATGAGATCAAACTGGTTGCTCATTCTCTGACGGATGACGATTACGACACAACTTATTTCACGATGTTTTATGATCCGAGCTATGGCGGTGGTTTTGAAGAAGGCGATTATTACGATTCCGAAAATTAGTCTGATTCATATTGATAACGTATAGTTCAGGACATGCCGGTTTGACTGACACATGCTGAGCGGAACAGCATGCAAGGACGATATTGTTGAGACAGTCATCTTTGGCTCATTATTGATCCGGAGGTGACTGTCCCGGATGTCTGAATCGATACCTGATATCAGGTTTTTAATAGAAAAAATCAGAATGCGTTGCTGGAAATGAGTCTGGTCGTTATCATGTGAATTCTATTAAATATTCCCGCAAACAGCCATGACTGGATCATTTTCTGAATGCTTTCAGGGGCTGTTATATCATTCTTTTGAAAAAGTTGAGGTATACCAATGAAGTACACAATAAAACTATTATTCATTCTGTTATCCGTAATTATGCTCTGTGCTGCTCAATCTGTTCATGCGGACGAAGGTCGTGATGTTATTGGTATCCTCACTTACCTGAATTTTTCTGAAGAAGAGTATGCCGCCTATGTACAGGCAAGGATCAAATTCTTCGACCACCTGATGGAAAAAGGTTATTTTGGAACGGATATTCCGGCAATTGCCGGTTCTCCGGATCAGGCTCCGTTACAGGTCGTTTTCTATGAGTCGCTTGGCGAAATGCTCATGGATCTGAATGCCGGAAGGCTTGACAATATCGAAATATCACAAAGCACAGCGGAATACATATGTTCCCGTAACCCTCAAATGTTCATGCCCTTCAGATTTGATACGGAAATGGAAGGATTATTTGATAAAGCTGCTCTGGAACGGATGAGCGATGGTTTTGCGTTCATGATGATGGATTATAATACACCGCTTCGGGATTTATTCAATTCTGCCATTTCGGCGATGAAAGAAGACGGAACATTGGATGAATTGATCCTGAAATATATAACTGAGATCAATAATGGCGGTAAGATCCCTTCTGTTCCGCTTGAACATAAGGAAGGACGTGAAACGATCACGGTAGCCGTCACCGGTTCCCTTCCTCCGATGGATTATATCGGACCGGACGGCAGCAACAGCGGATTTAACACCGCGGTCCTCAGCGAGATCGGTGAACGGCTGAATGTAAATATTGAACTGATACAGGTGGACATCATCGGACGCGCTGCTGCGCTGAGCAGCGGAGCGGCTGATGTCGCTTTCTGGACACGTGGAACGGCGAACCCGGAAATTACCGAAATGAAAGATGAAGAATACAGTAATTATGTCAATGAACTGAGGTCTCAATATTCTGAAGAAGAAAATGAAATCATGATAGTGATGAGTGAGATCTTATCACGAAAAAAACTGGATGAAAGAGACATGCCGGAAAGAACAATTATCACCTATCCATATTTTACTGATATATCTGTACCAGTGAGGTTGAAAAACCAATAATGACATATTACACTTCGATAATAATCCTGACATGGATAGGTCTTGCAATTCTCTGTGTATTGGTGCATGAAAACAATCGGATCCTAAGAGAAGATAAAAAATTGTATTTCCTCAGCTATCTGATGATTGCTGCAGCCGCGATGTTTGAATGGGCCGCCATTCATTTCAGCGGGGATCCGGGAATACCGAAATGGGCCATTCTGATGATAAAATGCGGGGATTATATCCTGACTCCGATGGCCGGCGGGTTTTTGGCTTCTCTTCTGAATATCCGTACCCGCGAGCATAAGATCCTTTTTGGATTGCTGTACCTGAACATCGCTTTTCAGATCGTATCCGTTTTTACCGGCTGGATGACCGTGGTCGATGAAACGAATCATTATTCACACGGTCCGCTTTATGCTGTCTATGTCTTGATTTACTTGTCGATCATAACCCTTGTGATCATCGAATTTAATATATACTCCCAAAAATTCGATCATAAAAATCAGGCGTCATTATACGGGATCCTGATAATGGCCTTCGTCGGGATAGGTATTCAGGAGGCTTCATCCGGCGCGATCCGTCTTTCTTATATTTCACTGGCTTTCGGTGCGGCGCTGCTTTTTATACATACTACGGAATTTTCTCAGTTGGATGCGGACCGTCAGATTATAACTGATGAGCTGACCGGTTTACTAAACCGTTATGCGTACAGGAAAGAGCTGAAAAAATTAGATGAAATGGAAATCCCCGCGGATCTTACCATTTTTCTGATAGATATTAATGATCTAAAGGGTGTAAATGATTCACTCGGACATGATGCCGGAGATGAGCTGATCCGCGGAGCGGCGAAATGTATTACCAGTACCTTCAATCTTACGGCTAAGTGCTACAGGATCGGCGGTGATGAATTTGTAGTTCTGACCAATATGGGAAAAGAACAGGCAGATGATATGATGACACTTTTGTATCAGAAAGCCAGGGTATGGAAAGGTGAAGCGGTAAAAGAGATGAGCCTGGCCTGTGGTTACGCACTCGCGTCAGCGAATAAATACGATTCCGTTAAACAGTTGATCAAAGAAGCCGATAAAGCCATGTATGCGGAAAAATATCAGTATTATTTGAATTCAGGAAAAGACAGACGAAAGTTTTTCTACAAAGGTTGATCGTATCTGTCCAGAGAACAGAAATCAGGTGTCAGTGGGGCTGTGTGGCGGACAGAATCGTTTGCGATTGCTATCCGTATTTTCTATAATAATGCGGAGAATTTCAATACATTTTCCCGCAGTATCAGCCTGTCAAGAAAGTAATTTTTCGAAACCTGCCGACGGGGCTGGTCACTATCCGAGGAATGGAATTATTCCCCTTTTTATCATGCTTCACCCGGGGCAGTTCCGCTGATGCATAACCGTCCCCGTCTCCGTTTTCATCTGAACAGATACAGAATATATTAAATTTATATCCCGGATCCGAATTCACCGATATGCCATGAAGATCGCTCCTCCTGTTCCCGGTCTCCGGCTTTTGATTATTTCGATGTTTTAGAATTTCAAAAAGTATAAAGGCATGGTAAAGGTAATGGCATAAATTTCTCTAAAGCTGTTTTCTTTGGAAAAAACAATGATGTTATAATAGAATTGGAGGAGAGAAACAATGGCAGCAGAAGTATTCATCAGTTATTCACATTATGAAAAAGCTATAGCGGAAAGAGTTTGTGCGGAACTGGAAAGCGAAGGTATCCGCTGTTGGTATGCGCCGCGGGATATCGAACAAGGCGCTGACTGGTCTCAGTCCATAATCAATGCCATCAATTCCGCTAAAGTCATGGTGGTCATAATCACCGAGCAGTCCATCGACTCTCAACAGGTATTAAATGAAGCTGCCTGTGCAGTCGATGCCGGTGTTCCCATTATCCCGTTTAAATTGACCGACACTACTCCTTCAAAAGAAATGGAATATCTGATTTCCTCTGACCATTGTCTGAATGCCGTGAATGAACCGCTGGACAAAACCATTCCGGAATTGTGCAGGCTTGTTCGATCCTGTTTATCATCTCCATCTGCGGTACCGGAATATATACCGGAAGAATTTCCTGTGAATAAAAATAATATCAAAAAATCTGCCGGCAGGAAAAAACATCTGGTTCTTCTGCTGATACTTATTGCGGTCATTGTTATCGGAGCGGTTTGCTTTATGCAGCAGGGAGGAGTCCCTCCTTTCCCGACGCACACAATGACACTGACAAACACACCGACACAGACAAATACCTGGACGCCGACTATGACCCTTACTGCCACATCAACAGATACACCGGCACCGACAGCCACAGATACGCCGGTACCTACCGATACCGCTGTACCGACAGATACAGATACGCCGGAACCTACCGATACCGCGGTACCGACGGATACAGCCACACCGACAGCAACCGATACACCGGTGCCAACTGATACAGCCACACCTACAGCTACCGATACAGCCACGCCGACTGCCACTGATACTGCGTCACCGACCGATACTGCTACACCGACAGCCACCGATACATCAACGCCGACCAATACCGCCACTCCAACCGATACTGCTACGCCGACGATTACACTTACTCCGACGAACACCTTTACGCCGACTGTAACTCCGACACCGACAAATACACCGGTGCCTCTTATGGCGGGAGATATTTTCCGTATAGGCCAGTTAAAACAGGATGACAGCCGTAATATCGCTTCCGATGTGATCGAGTGGGAAGTACTGGATGTTCAGGATGAAAAGGTTCTGCTTGTCAGCAGAAATCTGCCGGATTCGATAATACCCGAAGATATTTCTGATGCAGAGGACAATCCGGAGGAAAGTAAATTGATAAAATGGCTGAATGAAGATTTCCTTCTATCTGCATTTTCACCCGCGGACATCCGGCAGATCATTCCGGATGCGGACGGGAGCAGATTAATTCTCCTGAATAATGATCAGGAAGATAATGCTTTTCGTCCCGCATTTTGGCTGTCTTTGACCGCACAGATGGAAGAAACGTCAGAAATGACAGCTAATTCCGGAATCGCGCGGATCCGCCCTGATTACCTGGAACCGGGAGATGAGATTTTGTTTGGCACTTTTGAGGAGAATTTTAATCCAGGCGACGATGCCGAACCTGTTATATGGCAGGTTCTTGAAAAGGAAGGCGATACCGCGCTGCTCATATCAAAGTATATACTGACGAAGAAGCCTTTTCTTGACGAAGACCAAACCGGTTTTGTACCATGGTCAGGCAGTTCTATACGTTCATGGCTGAATGAAGAATTCTATGACAGATCATTCGATGCGGATGAAAAAAGCATGATCATTGGGTCTCCTCTTATTGAAGCAGATCCGGAGCAAAACGGTGAAACGGAGTTCGTATCGGATAAGGTATTTCTCATCAGTCAGGAAGAAGCGGAAAACTATTTTTCTTCGGATGAGCAGCGGATCTGTTCTTTGATCGCTTTTGATCCCAGGGATAAATCCCAGGTCTATTTCTTTGAGGATATGGAATGGCTGCTGAGTTCGGTCAGCGGGGAAAATATTAATTATGTATCAAAGACAGGGGAAATATTATCCGATAATGTCCATAAAAATTATGGTATACGTCCGGCGCTTCGTATTGATTTATCAAAGACTGAGTGGATCGATGTTCCTGCTGAAAAAAACCGCGAAATATATCATTTGAATATCCGCGATCCGTTTACCTTCGGCCATTATGAGCAGGACGATAATTTGTACAACGGAAGTGAGCCCCTTGAATGGCTGGTATTGGATAAAAAGGGGGATAAAGTTCTGTTGATCAGCAAATACACACCGGATGTAAAGCCGTGGAATGAAAGTATTGAAACAAATGATTTAGACTGGTCCGAAAGCTCCCTGCAGCATTGGCTGAACAGTGAATTTTTACAGAATGCCTTCACAGCGGAAGAACAGCAGCGGATCGTATCCGAGCCGAAAAATAAAGACTGGGGCGACGGTCCGGTATCGATGCTTAGTTCGGCCCAGGTGAGAAAGTATTTCCCGTTGATCACTCAGCGTGTATGCTATACTACGCAATACGCCAGAACACATGGCGCTTATCAGGGCAGCCTGTATGCCCTGTGGTGGACGCGGGATCCGGACCCTGAAAATGATGGTTTCGTGCTTTATGTTGACCAGTTCGGAAATTTCAGAAACAACTTCCCCTATATGCCTCCTATCGGCGTACGGCCTGTTATCTGGTTCAGCCTAAGGTAGATCCGGCTTATAAGAAAAGAAAGTTCATTTACAGTTCAGTTCTTTTATAATAACTGAAAAGCGGTGCTCAAACTGGCACCGCTTTTCGTTATCCACTTGTCGAACATGACTCCATCAGCGGGGCTTTTGAAATTCAGGATGGAAGCATTATCGGTAAATAGTGAAGTTGAGACTGTTCAATACAAGTCAGGAGAGTGAAGGTCACACTATACAGTGCAGGTCTCCATTGTCTCGTTCTAAACAGTTATGATAAATCATTGACCGTCGGACGAGGCTGTTCTCCTTTCCTTCCTGCAACCTGATACATCTGATCGTCAGATATAACAGCAATAACTTTCGTGTAACTTTCGAATATCTTTGCCAAATTATCGGCGGGCATCAATCCCTGTGAGACCGGATGTGCCGTTCCCTGATGGTGAGCGTTGATCATTTCTCTGCTCATCCCGTGAGCGACTGTCAGTATCCCGCCCGATTTCAGCAGAGAAGCCAGATGACGGATCAGCCCTTCCTGGTCGGCAAAGTGGGGAAAGGCATTATATACCACGATGCAGTCAAAAAGTTTTTCCGTTATCATCTTCTCCGCGTCGCCGCAGAGGACCGTGACATTCGGATGATCAAATTTTTCCCGGGCAATTTCTGCCATCCGGGGTGATATATCAATGGCGGTGACGGATGAAACGTTCCGTTTCAGATAATCCGGGATCAGATTTCCCGTTCCGCATCCTACATCCAGGATATCCTTTCCCGCCGATACCTCAGCAGTATTCAGGATCTTCGTGATCACTTCCTCATTGCGGACCATACCTGCATCCCATCCGGGTGCAAGCCGGTCAAAGAATTTGATAACATCATCTGTCCTGATCATGGTATTCTCATATCTGTTACAAAGAACCGAAGTGTCAGCGGAAAGGAACCCATTTTCTGTTGACACATTTTGTCTTTTACCGTGCCATTCCGAATCAGGCTTCATTTTCGAACGCTGAAATCTAAACTCTGATCACAAGGGACAGCCACCGTAAACTCAGAATTGAGCCGGATGTGACTGTCCCGTCATATATATGTATTATGAAATCTTTAGAAGAACGTTTTTGTATCGATCTTCTGATAGCCGCCGAAGCTTGAAGGGGCAGCAGCGATCGCGTCGGCAAGGTCCATACCAAAGAACATTTGAGTGACTTCATTGGTCTTGGCAGTCATATCGATATCCGCAAAACGATCGGGATAAACAGATTTGGCGATGAACCAGGTGTTTATCAGCGCGGTCTCGTAGTTGGTATAATAAGCATTATATGCCATTTCCAAATAAACGTCACCGTTTTCCCAGGCTTTATTGCCTGCAAAAAGATCAGGGTCTTCCGCGTAAAGCGGTTTGATATTCTTTACCGCGGCAGCATCCATGATCATGATATCCGTATCCTCACCCAGTTCGGCAAATTTTTCCGCTTCGATGGGCTGGATACCGTTGGACGCCAGTCCGGTAACGACATTTTTCACATTGGCAACATTGAAAGAAATGTAATTCTGGGCGGTCATCAGATGGTTGGTGGTGCCCCAGTTGCCGAGTCCGCAGATATATACTGCCGGTTTTTCATCTTCAGGAATGTCTGCAGTCCTCGCGGAGATCTCAGCCCGTTCCGCCTGAATAAAGTTTACCAGCTTTTCGGCTTTTTCTTCATTGCCGAAAATAACGCCGAGCATCTGCATGGTTTTGTAAAAATTCTCGTCAAATACGCCGCCGGGACCGGCTTTCAGTGTAATTACAGGAACACCGAGCTGTTCCTGTAAGGCGTCCTCTTTTTCCACATCCTCATACTCGGAGATCACGATGTCCGGTTCGCATGACAGGATCTTTTCGGCTTCCGCTGCCTGAGCGTTGGGCCCGCCGACACCGCAGGACGGAAGTATGGTGAAGCTTTCTCCGTATGCCAGCATGTACGGACGTGCGACTGAGTCAAACATCTTCGGACGCTCGCTGAGGGAAGTATTGTCAATATCCTCGACGCCGCTGAGCAGGGAAACATCCCCAATATAACTGTACATCCGCAGCGCGCCGGCACCGATGCAAACCACGCGCTGATATGACCCCGGTATAACTGTTATCTCACGGCCGATCATATCGGTGATGGTGATCTCATCCCCGTCCGCGGCTGCCGTACCGGTCCTGCCGAAAAAGGCTGACACCGTCAGCATGATGGCTAATGCCAGCAGCAAAACTGACAATTTTCTGGTTTTCATTTTATATTCCTCCATTAATTATAATTTTTTTACCTTCCGCAGATATCATGCGCACATCTGCGCTGTATACTTCGCGGATCGTTTCCTCTGTAACGATTTCCTGCCCACCGGCTTTGAAGATCTTTCCGTCTTTGAGAAAAAAGAAACGGTCGCCCAGTTCAAGCGCCTGGTTCAGGTCGTGCAGTGAGATCAGAATGCTGATCCCTTTCTCCCTTGACAGACGGTGTGCTTCGGAGAGGATCAGATGTTCATTGGCAAGGTCCAGATTTCCGGTTGGTTCATCAAAGACCAGCAATCCAGGTTCCTGTGCCAAAGCACGGGCAATGGCTGTTTTCTGCTGCTCGCCTCCGGACAGTTCTTCGACATTCCGTGCGGCTAAATGCTCCAGACGCATATCGTGTAAAATGCGTCTGACAATTTCATGGTCTTTTTTCCCGGCTCTGTATCCAAAACCGGATACACGCCCCAGCATTACGGAATCATAAACAGTCAAAGCACCGAATTGGATACGCTGCGGAACGTAAGCGGCCAATCTTGCCCGCTGCCGCCGGTTGATTTTCAGCAGGTTTTCTCCGTTAAACTGTATGCTTCCGCTTTCCGGCTTCAGGATCCCAAGGATCGTTTTAAAAAGTGTCGTTTTTCCGGAGCCGTTTTTCCCTAATATGATACCGATACAGCCATCCTCCAGGGAAAGGTCGATCCCGTCCAATACCATCGGGGAGCGGCCGGGATAACGGAACCGAAGGCCTTTGATCTCCAGCATCAGTTATGATCCTCCATTCCCGAGAAAATGATGAAAAGGAAAAATGGCGCTCCCAGCAGTGATGTCACAGCGCCTACCGGAAGAGCGGAACCGTTTCCTATACTGCGCGACAGCGTATCGGCGAGCAGCAGAAGTATGCTGCCCATCAGCGCAGACGCCGGTATTGTGACTCGGTGATCCTGTCCCAGAAAACGTTTGGCAGTATGAGGACAGATAATGCCGACGAATCCGATGATCCCCAAAAAAGAAACGCAGACAGCGGTGATGACAGAAGCAAGAAACATGGAAAGAAAGCGGAGCAATTCTACATTGATTCCCATACCGGCTGCAGAAGCATCCCCGCTCAGCAGGACATTGAATTTCCAGCTCATCAGGATAAAAAACAGCGTACTGACAGCAACGGTCATGGCCATGACCAGGTCGGTCCTGTATGTGGCACGGCCAAGATCGCCGAATGTCCAGATAACTGCCGCGGAAAGTCCCACATCTGTCGCGTAAAACTGCAGGATGGTTGTTGCCGCAGTCCAGAGCGAACCTATCGCGATCCCCGCCAGGACGACGGCTCCGGGGCGGAACGCGCGCAGACGGCAGAGTCCGAGGATCATCAGGATCGAAAGCGAGGAAAAGAGAAAGGCTGTGAAAGATACTGCGTAAGGATTGGCCCCGACGGTGTAGCTGGTAAGGTTATTGCCGGTGGAAAGAAATCCGCCCGCGTATGCGATGATGGATAGGTTTGCACCGAAAACCGCCGCGTTGGATACACCAAGCGTGGAAGGGGATGCCATGGGATTATTCAGATTTGTCTGCATAATAAGACCGGATAATGAAAGCCCTGCCCCTGCGATGACAGCAGCCAGTACCCGCGGGATCCGGATATTCCAGATGATGCGCACTTTTGACGGGCTTCCCTTTTTTGCCAGCGCGGCAAAACATTCAGATATCGTCATACGGGAGGATCCAACAAACAGACAAAAGAACATGAGGACTAACACAGCGGCGGCAAGCAGGAGGATAACCATTGTCTGCCTTTTTCTTATTTTTGTAATTTCAGAATATTCACCCATGAAAGATTAATAATTGCGTATATACATAAAAAGCACACCGCCTTTCTGCAGAAAAGCTGTGTGCTTTCATAGTACACTTTTTTCGTATTTGATTTTTAAAACACTTCGGTGCCTGTTTCCAGCTTCATTCCGGAATAAATTAATTTTACCTGAAAAATTCTCCTGTCAACGAATTAAAGTGAGTCAGTATTTCATCTCCGGAAGAAGATCGTAAGTAACAAGAAATTCGATCGCACCTTCGGAATAAGGAGCTAATTCGTACGGGGATGAGTGGAATACGATCCCCTGATCCGTCAAATACCAGCTGTCCCGGTCGGCGATCGCTTCAACCATGGGCCGAAGGTCCTGCGCGGTCGTATACCACAGGTTCTCCATAAGAAGACCTTGCCGAACCATCTCACTGATACAGGCTTCGCGGAACGCTTCCGGCTGCCGGGAAAGGTCGGAGAGCCGCAGTTCCCTGCCGGTCTGCGTGTCGAAAGTCTTCCCGTTGACGCCGTACATCCCGTGGGCGCCGCCGCTGAATGTATAATCCATCGCCTCGAAGGAAATAATGCCTCCTGTCGTTCTTTGCGGGGTGAGTTCATGCCGCATCTCCAGTGTGAACATAGGCCTCCAGTTTTCGCCATGTTCAGCTATCTCCCGCATCACTTCCTCCTGTGCAGGGATGGAGCCGCGGCATTCATTCATCATTTTGTTTTCTACGTCGGAAAGCGCCGCATTGATGTATGCCTCCGCTCCCGGATCATCGGGGATCCGGACGATGACGCCTTTGGAATAACACTTCACGAGTTCAGTGCTTTCATCTCCGGTATAGATATGATCTTCCCGCTGGGTGACATAGATCTCAGCCGACTGCCCCGCGGCTGCTGCCGCGGAAATACTGATCAAAAACAGACTTGTGATTAGTAAAAAAACACGTAATTTCATATATCCTCCTACTTATTATAAGAACTCAGTTCGAATTTGCCTTCTGATTGCGGAACGAAGTGCTTCGCAAGGTGCGGGAACAAAAATATCGGTGTTTGCAAATGCGGGAGCCGTAAGGAACCGATGCGCTGAATTATGATTCGGCTCTAGAGCTTCGCTTCCCATACTCCGCTTATTAGGTATCAGGCTTTTTATTAGACTCACACACTTTCGGGTCAGTCACCTTTTTCTGCCGGCTCGTTATATCAACCGGCCAGCTTTTCCGCGATCAGCTTCTCCGCACCGCTGGCATTGCAGCCGTTCTTTCGGGAGTCCCCCGGTGCTTCGATAACTTTTTCTCCTAACGGACTCAGCGTGCTTCCGTCCTCTGCATCAGTTTCTGGTTCTCTTTTTGTTTTTTTCCCGGACTTCGCATTGCGGATATTCCGAGCTGTCTTAACAATATCCGTAACTGTATCGGTAATGTCTGTCAAAGCTCCCTTAGCACCGGCGGCACTGGTAATTCCGGGATTACCGTGATCCGTATAAAGATTATAGTGTTTCAATAATTGCTGATCATAAACAGCTTATTCTACAATTGTTTTTACCTGATCCGTCTTATTGTCTTCATTCGAATATGACATACGATTTGTTCCCTGATGGCAGTTGTGTGGAACCATTCCCGGAAAAAATTCTGAAATCTATATTAATATAATAAATAATACCACATAATACCGGAATGATTGGTATGTCAACAGCACCTGGTCCAAGTGCCGTACTAATATGGCATCTGTATAAATTTGTAAACAATCAGCGCTGAATGTTTACAATTAATATTTCATACTTTACACTGGTAAGTGGGGGCTGGTAAGTGGGGTTAATTTCCGTAAAAAATGGCAGTTGACAGAATCCGAAAAGTGAAATAAAATAAAAATAATGTTTTCCGAAAACGTTTTCGGGAAAATAGTCAGCAGTGAGGTGGCATAAATATGGATATTCAAACGGTTTTTTTTGATGTCGGCAATACGCTTCGTATCGTCCTTCCGGATAAACCTTTTATTGAAGCGGCTGAGGCGGAACTGATGCGCCTGACTGAAACAACGGAAACACATGATGCTTTTTTTGAAAAGCTGGAAACCCGTTGGAAAGCCTATCGCAAACTGGCAAAATCATCCCTGCTGGATGTATCGGAAATGGAATTGTGGATGCAGTATATGCTGCCGGATTATGATCCGGAACTGATCGCTGCCCACGCCAGCCGTCTGACCCGTTTATGGCGGGACCATGACGGACGACGTGTGGCACGGAGTGATGTCCGGGAAACACTGGAAGGGTTGGATCGTATGGGCTATACCATGGGAATCATCGCAAACACAATTACGGAAACAGAAATTCCCGACTGGATGGTCACGGATCATGTGGCACATTATTTCAAGACCACGATCCTGTCTTCCAAAGTACGGCTGCGCAAACCTGATCCGGAAATCTATTATCTGGCATGCCGTTCCATCGGCACGAAGCCTGAAAACTGCGCTTATGTCGGGGACAATCCGGTGCGCGACGTGGAAGGTACCAGAGCTGCGGGGTTCGGTATGATGATCCGCATTGATGAACCGGATACCCTGAACCGTGAGAAAGCTACCGGGAAGGAATTTATCCCCGATCATGTGATCACCCGGTTATCCGAACTGCTGGAGATCCTGCCGGATCGGAAAGGACAGCAGAAATGAACGAAAATATCAATGCGATCGTCTTTGACCTTGGCGGAACGCTTCGTATCGCGCTGAAGGATAAGGAATGGATGCGGCAGGGCCGGATCAATATGGCAGAGCTTGCGGGTACAGATCTTCCTTTTGAAGAATTTTACGCACTGGTCGAGGAACGGTATGAAAAATACCGTGACTGGGCACTGGATGTCAATAAAGAATCCAATGATGAAGAATTGTGGTGCAAATGGCTGCTCTATGATTATCCTCAGGACCGGATCTTTGTTAACCGCCATAAGCTTTCCTATGAATACCGGCAATCCAAGGGCCGGCGGGTCGTGGTTGATCATGGAGAGGAAGTGCTGCGGGAACTTTATCGCCGCGGTTACAAACTCGGTATCATCAGCAACCTGATCGGTGAAACAGAAGTTTATGAATGGCTTGAAGCGGACGGACTGCGGGAACTATTTGCCTCCGTGATCCTTTCCCCGGAATGCGGGCTGAGAAAACCCGATGCGGAGATCTACCGTGTCAGCAGCCGGGAGCTTGGGATCCCCTGCGGAGAGATCGCCTCGATCGCGGATAACCAGGGCAGGGATATTGAAGGCGCCCGGGAGGCTGGGATCGCTTATAATGTTATTTATAATTCTCCTGAAAAGAAACATCCGGTCGATCCGAACGGTGAGAATCCGCCGGATGCCATCGTGAATGATTTCCGGGAACTGCTTGACCTGTTTCCTCCGAAGGAGGCATAAATGAATACGGATATTCGTGCGATCTATCTGGATCTTGGGGATACCTTCCGGATCATCAAAAAGGAAAAGGATTACATTCTGGAAGCGAAACAATGTATCGCCTCCCTTTGCGGAACGGATATGGATCCGGAAGCTTTTTATGATGAAGTCATAAGTCCGAGGTATGATGTGTATCGCGAGTGGGCGCTGAAATATTTCTGTGAAGCGCCGGAAGATGTTTTATGGACACGCTGGCTGGCTTACGACCGTGATCCGGAGATGATCCGCAGGAACGCTTCGGACTTGACATATGCGTACCGCCGGTCCAAAGGGCGACGCGTGGTGGTCGATGGCGGGATCGAAACGGTGAAAGAGCTATGCCGCCGCGGTTATTCTCTTGGGATTATTTCTGACCTGGTTGGAAAGAAAGAAGTTGATGAATGGCTGGATGCCGATGGGCTGCGGCCGTATTTTAAGACAGTACAGCAGTCCTCTGTCTGTTATGTCCGCAAACCGGGTCCCGCGATCTTTTATTACGCGATGGAAGAGGTCGGTATTCCGGCGGAGAACAGCGCTTTCCTCGGGGATAATCTTGACCGGGATATTACCGGCGCGAAGGCTGTAAACATGGGCATGACGATCGCCGCGAAATGGGGCGCCAAACAGTACAAACTGAACGCGGAAAACCGTCCCGACTGCGTTATCTTTGCCTTTCCCGAACTGCTGGACCTTTTCCCGGAACCCGGCAAGGTGAATACCGCCGCCATGGTCATGCCTGAAACAGCATGGAAGATGGAATAAACGGAAGGGAAAGAGGAAAAGGCAAAAGGTAAAAAGTAAAAAGGGGTTAGGGTTCAGGTCATTTGATACTAACTAATGAAATCTGACACCTGACGCCTGATACCTGAAAACTAACGACTATTAACTAATGAAAGACTAAGGACTAAAAAATGAAAACGACACATGGGGGACATGAACTGGCGGAGCTCGTCAGAAAGGCTTATGAAAAGGGCGAGGTGGATTATTCACTGGAGCCGATAACGCTTCATGAGGGGCGGATTCAGGATGGCGACAGTGTAATTTTCTGCTGCCGCAGGGGTGAACGGGAGATCGAACTGACGGAAATGTTCACCGAACCGGATTTTGACAAAGTTGAACGGAAAGCGCTCAAAGATCTGGAGTTTTCCATCCTGACGCTTTATCATGAAAAATTCAAGGACCTGCCTGTGTTATTCGGACCGTCCCATGTGAAAATGCCGCTGGCGGAAGTACTGAGCAATGCGGGGAAAACACAGTTCCATTGTTCAGAATCAGAAAAATTTGCACATGTGACATTTTTCCTGAATGGCGGCGTGAATGAGGCTTTCCCCGGTGAAACTGACACCTGTGTCCCTTCCCTGAAAGGAATTCCCTTTGATACAAAACCGGAACTTTCCCTTCCCGAAGTGGCGGATATTATCGAATCTTCTCTTGGAAAATATGATTTTATCGTAACGAACTTCGCCAACGGTGATGTGATCGGGCATACTTCCAATGACGCGGCAAAAATTGAAGCTGTGGGCTGTGTCAGCCGGGCACTGGAGCAGGTCATTACCGCTGCGAAAAAAGCCGGTTATGTTATCGCGGTCACGGCGGATCACGGCAATATTGAAGTGCTTCACACGGATAAGGGCAAACCGCATGTCGCCCATACATCCAATAAGGTGGCTTTCATTATGATCGACCCGATGAATCCGGAGCCGATTTCCCTGAAAGACGGTTCCTTGCGGGACATTGCCCCGACAGTTCTCCATGTGATGGGCATCCCACAGCCTGAAGAGATGGATGGGGCTGTGCTGTGCTCCGGGCATGATTTCGGTCTGGACCGCAAAATGCTGCTGGTCATTTGCGACGGCTGGGGATTCGGGGACAAGACCGATAATGACGCGATCTTCCTTGGTGATACACCGTATTGGGACAGCCTGCTGCGGGATGAAGCGTATTCTTCCCTCTATGCTTCCGGCGGATATGTCGGGCTGGGGGACGGGAAGCCGGGTAACTCCGAAGCGGGGCACAGCAATATCGGTGCCGGCCGTGTGGTTCCCCAGGATGATATCAGGCTTGATAACGCGATCCGGGATGGCTCCTTTATGGAAAATCCGGTATTGAAAAAAATTATCGCCGATACAAAAGAAAAAGGATGTGCCCTTCATCTGATCGGTCTGCTTACCAAAAAATCATCCCACGGTTCGATCAACTATCCGCTTGCCATTGCGGAAATGGCGAAGGATCTGCCGGAAGTTTATCTGCACATCATTTTTGACGGCCGCAGTACGGAGCCGGGTTCAGCTTCCGCTCTTTTGGAAGAACTGGATGACATTATCGAAACAAAAGGATTGAATCTGCGTATAGTGGATGGCGTCGGACGCGGGATCGCGCTGGACCGGGACAAGAATTACGGTAAGGTGAAGAGAGCCTACGATAATATGATCGGGGGCATCTGATCGTCAGTTTTGCGTGTTACCATTTCCCGCGGCTTTTGTTGTTTGTGAGAAATGTAAGGTTTGACACAGGACAAATAATTCTGTAAAATCAAGCTCAGTCTCAAATCCAATTTGATAAACTGATGCTTCAAATGAGAGGTGAAAAATGGCAGCAGAGAAAAAGCCATTCTCCTGGAAAAAGCTGAAGAATCAATTCCTGGATGTGGTGACAAATCCATTCAACATGATCGTTTTTATCTCACTGATCCTGTTGATATTTCTCATCGCGATCCCGTTGATCCGGATGCTTCGTACGACCTTTGTACTCGCGGCGGGTGAACTTCGCCGTGTTCAGAAGACTAATCCGGGTGCGCAGGTCGGTGATTTTACCCTGTATTACTGGAAATATCTTCTGGTGGGGAAGCTCGCGAAGGCAAATTTCTTTACACCCTTGCTGCATTCGCTGACGATCGCCTTCTTTGTGACGATCATCGCGGTCCCGCTGGGAGCAGGCCTTGCGTGGCTGATGGTCCGCAGCGACCTTCCGGGAAAACGCTGGCTGACATTGGGGATCATGATCCCTTATATGATCCCGTCCTGGTGCAAATCCATGGCCTGGCTGGCTGTCTTCCGCAATGACCGCGGCGGGTCTCCAGGATTTCTGCAGGGGCTTGGGCTGACGATCCCGGACTGGCTTGCATATGGTCCTATTGCCATTATCCTGTGCATGGTGCTGCATTATTACGCCTTTACATATATCATGGTTTCCGGTTCACTGCGTTCCATCAACAGTGAGCTGGAAGAGATGGGCGAGATCCAGGGCGCCAGTAAGGTGATGATCCTTCGAACGATCACCCTGCCGCTGGTGATGCCGGCGGTCCTCTCCTCCGCGATCATGACGCTGAGCAAATCCATCGGTACCTACGGTGTGGCGGCCAACCTGGGGCTGCGTATCAGCTATTACACACTCGCAACCAAAATGCATGACTTCATCAATACCGGTCAGGCAACGGTCGGTTACTGTATGGCGATCCTGCTGATCCTGATGGCCTCCGGCACGATTTGGGCAAACCAGGCTTTTATCGGGACCCGCAAATCCTATGAAACGATTGGAGGAAAAGGCGGACACAGCACCATGATGAAACTGGGCGGTGCCCGTTACCCGATCATGGCGTTTCTGGGCGTATTCCTGATCTTCGCCATGTTTGTTCCGATGTTCATCCTGGTGATGGAGACCTTCCAGATCCGGACCGGTGCCGGGTACGGATCGGATAACCTGACACTTTATAACTGGATCGGTGAAATGAAAGACGCGCCGCGGGATATGGTCAACTATCCGGGGATTTTCAGAAATCCGGAATTTTTCTCTTCTTTGTGGAATACGATCAAACTTACGATCATCGGTTCCGTGATCACGGCATTCTGCGGCTGTCTGCTGGGCTATATCACTTCCCGCGGCCGGGGCAAATGGTATGGAAAGATCGTCGAACAGCTGGTATTCATTCCGTATCTGATGCCTGCTGTGGCCTTTGCCGCGATCTACCTCGCTATGTTCAGCCGGAAGATCGGACCGATCCCGTCACTGTATGGGACCTTCACGATCATCCTCCTGGCGACCATCGTCAAACATTTCCCCTTTGCCAGCCGTTCCGGTACGGCAACGATGCTGCAAATCTCAACGGAATTGGAAGAGGCAGCTGATATAGCCGGGGCAAGCTTTTGGAAGCGTCTGGCATCGATCGTGATCCCGTTGGCGAAGGGTGGTTTCCTTTCCGGTTTCCTCCTGGTCTTCATCAGTATCGCGAAGGAACTGGATCTGATCATCCTCTTCATGACACCCTCCACACGTACGCTGTCATATCTGTCTTTTATCTATAGTAAGGAAGTGCTGCCGCAGATGGCGGATGCCATTTCCGTAGTCGTGCTGGTATTCGTACTGTTATCGTACGTGTTATCCAACCTGCTGACCGGTGCTGACATCGGAAAGAGCTGGGGATAAGCTGTATAAAAATGAAGAATGAATTATGAATAATAAAGAATGACTGATCCAAAATTCATAATTACAGCAAATCGTCGAAAAGGAATTGACTAACTGATAAAGTCTGATGTCTGATAACTGACAACTAATGACTCATGATTAAAAAACAAAGGATTCTGAAATGAGTAAGATCGAATTGATCCATATTGATAAATATTACGGGAGCAATCATGTGCTTCAGGATGTGAACCTGACCATTGAGGATGGCGATTTTATGACGCTGCTCGGCCCTTCCGGCTGCGGAAAGACCACAACGCTGCGTGTCGTTTCCGGGCTGGAGAGGCCGCAGCACGGACAGATGCTGATCAACGGGAAAAAGGCCATCGACTGTGATGAAGCTTTCTACCTTGAACCCTCCAAACGCGGGCTGAACCTGGTGTTCCAGAGTTACGCGCTTTGGCCGCATATGACCGTGTTTGATAACGTCGCTTTCGGGTTGAAAATCAAGAAAATGCCGTCGGAAGAGATCAAAAAGACGGTAAGGAACGCATTGGAACGGATGCGTATCGCTGAATTTGAAAAGCGATATCCCAATGAACTTTCCGGCGGACAGCAGCAGCGTGTGGCCATTGCCCGCGCGATCGCCTCATCTCCGGAACTGCTGCTCCTGGATGAACCGCTCTCCAATCTGGACGCGAAACTGCGTACGGATATGCGCGCCGAACTGAAACGCCTGCACCGGGAACTGGGGACGACGATCATATACGTTACCCATGACCAGGTGGAAGCGCTGACGATGTCGACACGGATCGCGCTTTTTGAAAACGGAAAGCTTTCTCAGGTCGATAAACCGATGGATCTGTATCTGAATCCGAACAACCTGAATAACGCGGACTTTATCGGCAATCCGCGCATCAATTTCATCAACGGCAAAGCCTGCGTAAAGGGTGACGTCCTGAACGTAAAATGCAGCCTGGGTGATTTTGATTACATGAAGGAAGATTGGACGGATGAGGCTATCCCCTCGGGCGAATTTGACTGTGTGCTGGGCGTCCGTCCGGAGCAGATCAAGATCGCTGAAGAACCTGCTGATAACACGATCCATGCTTCTGTGTATGCCGGCCAGCCCGCCGGTTCCGAAACACTGGTCACGGTCCGTGTCGGGAATGATGAGCTTCTGCTGAAGCAGATCGGTATCGCGGATTACGACATCGATCAGGATGTTTTGCTGAAGATCAAACCCGACCGCTTCAATGTTTATAACAAAGAAACGGGTCGCCTGATCAAATATTCGCGCAAAAAGAAATCGTCTTAGTCCTGTTCAGCTCATCTCTGCATGCGGCTGATATTGTGTTGTGGGTGGAAATTACAGTTGTCTTTGTTTGTGAAATGAGATAAAATTATCTAACATTCAAAGAGACTGGTTTTCAGGTCAGTTTTGAAAAATTATAAGGAAGGAATCAATATGAAAAAGTTATTAATTTCTGTGATGGTACTGGCAACGGTACTTTCAATGGTCCTTTCCGCTGCGGCGATCGATGTCCCGACCAATGCGGAATACAACGCCAAGTCCGGCGATGAACTTCTGGAAGAGGCGAAAGCTGAAGGCGGTAAGCTTGTGGTGTACGCTACTACCAGTAAGATGTCGAAGATCGCGGAAGCTTTCATGGAAGAATATCCCGATTTCCAGGTCGAAGTTTATGACCTCGATGGCGGCGAAGGTATCACCAAAGTCGTTACCGAAGTCGATTCCGGCAACATTATTGCCGATATCCTTCAGGATGCCGATGCCCGCGGCGATATCGCTTTCAATTATTACGGAAAATATCTGGAAGCCTATTATCCGGAAGATATCTGCGCTCATATCGATCCGAGCCTGCTGACTTACGGTATGCCTTTCTATACTTCCCTGGCCTTCTGGTATTACAACACGGATGTTTATCCGGACGGCGCTCCCGTCACCAACTGGTGGGACATTATTGAACTCGACGAGAACGGTAATCAGAAGTACGAACTGTATTCAAAAGAGATCGGTTCCGAATCTACTTACCTTGCCCTGTTCAGCCACTTTGTATCACAGCCGGAAGATCTGGCTGCCGCCTATGAAGAAAAATACGGCACCCCGGTCGAATATACTTATCCGGATGACCTCGGCTTCGAGGAAGAAAATGCCGGTTATGAATATCTGTACCGCCTTTCCCAGCTGCGCATGACCTTCATTGGCGATGGCGATGAGATCGTCGAAGCTGTCGGCCATTCAACGGCTGACCGCCCGACTCTGGGCCTTGCTTCCGGCGGGAAGATCGGCAATCGTGATGACAATGGACTGCCCATTGCCTGGGTGACCGATCTGGCTCCTTATGTTTCCGGACAGAATACAAATTACACATTCATCGTCCCCGGTACAGATAATCCGGCGCTTGCCCGCTTCTTTGTCCGCTATATGATGGGCGGCGATGACGGTAAGGGTGAAGGCTACAAGAAAGTCATGAAGGAAGGCTGCTGGTCCGTCCGTGATGACTATTTCAACAAGAAGAATCCTTTCAGCCTTGCTGACAGCGGTACCGTTGCCCTGAATATGGAAGGCATCTATGACAATTACCTGGATGTCTCCGACTTCTGGACCTACTGGCATGATAAGAGCCCGAACAAATAATCTCATTCGGGTTTGATTGAATAACAGCTTTGGAGGGCGGATCTCGCCGGATGGTTCCGATACGGGCCGCCCTCCTGCTTCTGATAACATTTTTCTTTGATGGTGAATAATGGGCGACAGGGTGGAATTAAAGGAATTTTTCCGTTTTACCCGGGACGGGAAAATGAAAAGCGGGACGATCGCTTACAGCGTGTGTCTGGCTGCTCTATTCCTGATCATTTACGCTGCCGCTTATTATTTTCTGATCGACCTGCTGGCGTCGGTGACTGCCGGGCTGCCGATATGGGCCTCTGATCTGGTGGGGGCTGTCGTTCCCGGTGTGATCGGAAGCCTTATCTGCCTGATCCCGACGCTGTTATTGCAGGACAGGAGACCGGCATTGTATGCTTACTGCTGGATAGCGGGGTTCGCGGTGTTGTTTCTGACCGCCATGGCGCTGCTTTTGAAGGATGATAAGGATGCGCTGCTCCTTTTTCTCCGCTTGTTTCTGATCATGGTTCCTGTTCCATTGATCACGGGCATCTGCCTGACGAGATATTTATGTAAAAAACAGAATTGAATTATGATTTCCGGAGGGTTATGATCGACACGGTTTTGTTTGACATGGGCGGTACACTTGAGGATATTTTTGTTGATAAGGATAGCTCGATCGCTGCTTCTTCAGGTGTTGTTGAAATCACAAGACAGCATGGATTTGAAATCGATGTGGATATCGATACAGCTGACCGTCTTGTCAAAGATGGCTGGGCTGCATACGGTGTGCAGCGTGACAGCGATAACCGGGAATTGAAACCGGAAGAAATATGGGGTAATTTTATCATGCCCAATTTCGGTCTGACTTTTGAACAGGTGAAACCATTTGCGGAAGAAATTGCGCATATGTATGAGGTCACCCACTTTCACCGCGCCCTGCGCCCGCGGGTCAAGGAGATGCTGGATGGGCTGCAGGGGCTTGGGATGAAGCTCGGGATCATCAGCAATACCGCGAGTTTGTACCAGGTCTTTCAGACACTGGATGAATACGGGATCCGGGATTATTTCAGGGATGTAACACTTTCCTCTGTTACCGGATACAGGAAACCGGACAGTAATATCTTTAAAGTGTCCCTGTATCAGATGCGGTCAAAAGCCGAAAATTGCGCGTATGTTGGAGATACCTATTCCAGGGATATTGTCGGAGCAATCCGTGCCGGTTTCGGTGAGACCTTTCACATCCAGTCACAATTGACGAAAATCAAGGACATCGGTACCTATAATGTTAAGCCGGACCATGCGATCGAAGATATTTATGACGTTTATACTATCCTGCGGGACGAAACGAACGCCTCTGCCTGACCGTAATTTGAAATGAGGGATACTGCGAACATTCCGCGGATAAAAACTCAGAATGTCAGGCGGGACCCGGGAACGGGCAGTTTCCGTATCGCATCATCATGGCGCGGTCATTTGGCCAGGATCTCGTAGATAAGATCCATATTCAGACTGTTCCTGACGGTTTCCGCAAGTTTATCGTATTGGGCCTCTTTGTATGTTCGCGGGTCAAACTGCCCGATATCATCAAAAGAAATACCTTTAATTTCGCATAGTGATTGAATAATCGTATCGCTGATGCCGGGAACGTCGAAGATCCCATGCACATATGTGCCGTAAACATTGCCTGAACTGAGGACAGCCGGATGATTGTCCTCACTCTGTCCCATATGGATCTCATATCCCTGCCATGCTTTTCCGTTCAGTCCGGACAGCGGACCTTCCACATCCGCAAAGGTTCCTGAAGTCTGGGCCTGTACCTTTTCCTGCCGGAAGACGGTTTCCGTATCAAGCAGACCCATTCCGTCGATTTCACAGAGGCCGGCGGCTTCCGAGTGTTCCGGATCGGAGATTTTCCTGCCCAGCATCTGGTATCCTCCGCAGATGCCGAATATCAGAGTACCTCTGGCAGCGGCCTGCAGGATGCCTGCCTCAAGCCCATTCCCGCGCATCCAAAGCAGGTCGGCAATGGTGCTTTTTGTCCCCGGGAGCAGGATCATATCCGGCTGATGAAGGTCACTGACCCGGTCGACATAACGGAGGGATACGTTCCCGTAGTGTTCAAAGGGGCTGAAATCCGTAAAGTTGGATATCCGCGGCAGCCGGATCACGGCGATATCGATCTGTTTTTGTACGGAATTCCCGCGCAGACGTTCCGACAGGCTGTCTTCATCGTCGATATCGATATGCAGATACGGGACGACACCTGCGACCGGTACTTGACACAGATCTTCCAGCGCCGCAAGGCCCGGTTCCAGAATAGAGCGGTCACCCCGGAATTTGTTGATGACCGTTCCTCTGATCCTTTCGCGCTCCTGCTCTTCCAGAAGAGCGATCGTACCGTAAAGCTGGGCAAATACGCCTCCCCGGTCGATGTCTCCCACCAGCAGGACCGGCGCGTCGACCATCTCCGCAAGACCCATATTGACGATATCCTGCTGTTTGAGGTTGATCTCCGCCGGGCTTCCCGCGCCTTCGATGACGATCACGTCATATTCCGCGGCAAGGCTGTTATACGCATCCATGATCACGGGAATAAAATCCCGCTTTTTCCGGTAATACGCCATGGCGTTCATGTTGCCCTGCGCTTTTCCGTTAACGATGACCTGGCTTCCGACGTCTGTGGTGGGTTTGAGCAGGATGGGATTCATGCGGACGTCGGGGATAATGCCGGCTGCTTCCGCCTGAACGACCTGTGCCCGGCCCATTTCATGTCCCTCTTTGGTGATGAAGGAATTGAGCGCCATATTCTGGCTTTTAAAAGGAGCCGTGCGGTATCCGTCCTGATGGAATATCCGGCAGAGCGCCGCTGTCAGCAGGCTCTTTCCGACATTTGACATCGTCCCCTGGATCATCAGATTTTTCGCCATCATACTTCCTCTCTGAGAACGTTACGGATCGTTCTGATCAGTGTTTCGTTTTCTTCATGCATCCGGACCGCGATGCGGTCCCAGCCGGGACCAAGGCCGATAAAACTCTCGCAATTGCGTATAGCTATGCCTTCTTTTCTCAGTTTCCGATCCAGACCGGCAGGACCGTGGAATAACAGAAAATTGCAGTCGGAATGGCAGACCCGGAAACCGAGCCCTTCCAGTGATGTTTTCAGCCAGTCCCGTTCGGTGCGGAGCAGTGCCTTGGTACGAGTCAGGTACTCCCTCTCTTTCAGGATCGCGGCAGCCGCCGCCTGTGCGATGACGGATACATTCCAGGGCTGGACTGTTCCCGCCATCTTTGAAAGAAGCGCCGTGTCAGAACAGAGGCAATATCCCAGCCGGATACCGGCAAGGACATAGCTTTTCGTAAAGGCTTTCAGGATAAACAGTTCCGGGTGACAGGAAAGAAAAGACTTCATGTCAAAATTACTGTCTGAAAGCTCCAGAAAGCATTCATCCACAAACAATCTGATACCCATTTCGTGACAGGTCTTCAATATATCAGTCAGCAGTTCCGGATCGATCAGCCGGCCGGTCGGATTGTTGGGGGTGCAGAGAAAAACCGTATCCGGTGCGGTTTTGCGGATGAAGTCAGGGAATTCTCCTCCTAAGGCAAAATCATCCTCCTGCCTGAGCGCGAACCGTATGATCCCGCAGTCTTTGCCTGCCAGTGCGGCATCATATTCAGAGAAAGTCGGTACCGCTTCCAGCACTTTGCGGGGCTTTGCGGCTTCGCAAAAGGAATAGATCAGCTCCGCCGCCCCGTTCCCGGCAAGGATATGCTCTGCTTTAACGTTTTCATATTCACTGATGGCTCTGATGGCGTCACGGCAGTACGGATCCGGGTAACGGGATGTCCGTGATACCGCTTCCCGCATAGCTTCAAGGACGCCTTCAGGAGGACCGAACGGGTTGGTATTAACGGAGAAATCCAACCCGATACTGCCCGAGTAAATATCTCCGCCATGCGTGTAATCCTGTTGATAAAGCATTTTCCCTTTCCCTTTCAGTTCCGGTTTACGGTCCCCTGAATTCCCATGAAACTTATTATCTGAACGCTATGTACTGAACCAGAATCCGCAGCAGGCAGCACAGAACGAGCATGAAAAACGATGTGCCGTACATCAGCCGGTTCGTTCTCGGAATATCGTCGTATTCGATCTCCCGGAGCGGGTCGCCGATGTATTGTTTTTTATGCAGCACCCCATGATACCAGGCGTCTCCCGCCAGCCGCACGCGGAGCAGACCCGCACAGGCGGCTTCAGTCTGCGCGGAATTGGGGCTGGCATGCCTGTAACGGTCACGGCGAAATATCTTCCAGCCGTTCCGGATATCCAGTCCCTGTATCCATCCGGTGAGCAGCATCAGGATGGCTGTGATCCGTGCCGGAAGAAAGTTTACGGCATCATCCGCTTTGGCGGGAACCATGCCGATATTAGTATAAGGCGGATCGGTATATCCCAGCATGGAATCCATCGTATTGACCGCTTTATAGAAAAAACCCGCAGGAGCTCCCCCGAGTGCGAGGAATAGTAACGGCGCCGTCACACCGTCAGAAGTGTTTTCCGCGATGGTCTCAACGGCGGCGCGGGTGATGCCGAGATCATCGAGCCTGCCGGTATCCCTGCCGACGATCATGGAAACTGCCCGCCTCGCCCCCGGAACGTCCCGGTTTTTCAGCGCCTGCCATACTTTCATGCTTTCGTCCCGCAGTGACCGCATAGCCAGGATCTGCCAGCACATGATACTTTCAACGGCGATCCTCAGCCATGGGTGGATCTTTCCCGCCAGAAAAAGGATCAGCCAGGATGATCCGGCCGCTGTGACTGTTACGATCAGCCAGAGGAAAGCACCGGCAGCCCTTTCTCCGGCAGGGCTTTTCGGAAAGATCTGCCGGAGCTTCCGCTCGAGAAAAGAGATCAGAGCTCCGATCCAGATCACCGGATGAGGGATCCCGTGCGGATCTCCGATCAGCAGATCCATACAAAACCCGATCAGCATGGGCAGCAGATCCCGTATCACTGCCGTCTCCCGGAAAGGCACATCGTGAAGATGTAAACCGGATTCTCACCCAGCATCAGCTTGTATTCTCCCGCCTGCTTCCCCCGCGCGGCCTGGATCATCACAACATCGGTTTCGCTTACCGGATATTCGTTCAAAACAGCCGTCAGTTCCGAGACCGCGTTCAGCGTGATCGCTGTGGCAGTAATGCGGATATCCGCGTTCAGACCGGATAACAGGTCCATGATTTCCCGGAGGCGCCCGGCACTCCCGCCGATAAATACATGTGTCGGTGTCGGAAGATCAAGGCAGGCATCCGGTGCGGTCCCTTCAATGACCGTTATGTTTTCAACTGCCATGCGGCGCATATTCTCACGGATCAAACCGGCCGCTTTCTCATCCCGTTCGACCGCGTAAATATGCCCTTTCTTTGCCTGCATTGCCATTTCAATGGAAACGGAGCCGGTACCAGCCCCGAAATCCCAGCAGACGGACCGGTCTGTCAAACGGAGTTTGGAGAGGGAGACCGACCGTATCTCGCTCCTGGTCATGGGAATAATGCCCCGCTCCCCTGTCTGCCGGAGAAAGCATTCATCCGGAAGACCGTGGGTCACGACCGGGTCAGCGTTCTCATTTTCGATCAGCATGACGCTCAGCGGGTCATATGAATGATGCTGAAACTCATCGGCGGTCCCGCTTACGATCCTTTCATCCGCGTAACTCAGGCGCTCCCCGACATGAACGCGCAGATTTCCGAAACCGGATGCGGCAAGCTGCCTGCAAATGGCATCGACGCTGTTTTCCCCGCCGGTCAGTACAAATACCCCGGCATGTGTACGGATGTCATTCAGGATCCCGTGGGAACGCCCGTGGAGACTTACCGGACAGATATCCTCGTTTGGAATGCGTAAAATTGCGCATAGATAAGACAAAGAACTGATCCCCGGGATAACTTTTGTCTCACAGTCAGAAAGCAGCGGGAGGAGCCGTTTTGTCCCGCTGAAGAATCCGCTGTCCCCGGACATAAGGACCGCGAAATCTGAGAGATCATGCTGTGTATGAATGAAACCGGCGATCTCCTTTTCCGAAACGGCTTCAAATGTCCTTTTCCCGAATTCAGCGGCAGTCTCCAGAGCCCTGCGGGAACCGATCAGGCAGTCCGCTCTCCGGATCGCGTCAATTGCCGTCAGTGTCATCCCGTCCGGATCCCCCGGCCCTGTGCCGATGATCGTGACCCGGGGCTTTGACAAAAATCCATATGCCTCACCGAGGAAAGCGTACATTTCCGCTTCGCTGAGCCCCTCCTGCTGCGGTGGACGCCCGATCACGAGCAGATGAATGTTATTCTTCGCGGCAGCTGCCGCCTTTTCCGCGAATCCGCCGCTTTTTCCGCTGTCCTTTGTGACAAGCCACTTAGCGTTTACGGCACGGATCATGGCGCTGTTCATTTCTTCGGAAAAAGGACCCTGCATGGCGATAATATGAGAAGGGCTTAATCCGGCAGAAGAACAGGCATCCAGAGAGGAACCGAGGGGCAGTACTCTCGCAAAAACCCTTTCGGAAAAATCACGGATCCCGGAAAAACGGCCGATCTCTTTGCTCCCTGTCGTCAAAAGGATATTCCCGACGGTCGTGTTCAGGAATGATACCGCCTCAGCCGTATCCGGAACCGTCACTGCCTGTTCATATTCCGTTGACGCATCCCGCAGGAGACGTTTATATGCTGTCCCGGTCCGGGAACACGCGTTACAGATGTTTTCCGTCACCTGTTCCGCATAAGGATGGGTGGCGTCGATCACCAGGTCAAACTGTTCCTCTGAAAGCAGGCGAAGGATCTCCTCGGCTGAGAGCCGTTTCCGGGAGATCCGGACGTTTTCCAGTTCATCCAGCAGGTCTCCGCCGTATTCTGTGGCAACACATACCGTGAGATCTGTATCCTGACGGGACAGAAATTCTGCCATTTTTCTGCCTTCCGATGTTCCTGCGAACAGGCATATCTTATTCATACCGATACCCCCTTGGCGTGACCAGTTTACCGGTGATCTTTTCTGTCATGGAATTACCGATAAAAACCGTACAGAACATATCCGCCTCTGCCTCACGCAGTTCTCCCAGAGACAATACTTCCGCTGACTCACCTTCCCGCCCGATCATACGCGCGATGCCGCAGGGGCGTTCCGGCGGAAGATAATTCAGCAAAATATCACATGCCCTTCGAAGGTGATCCGGCCGGCCTTTGCTAGCCGGATTGTACAGGACGATCGAAAAATCAGCTTTGGCAGCGCATTCAAGCCGTTTTTCGATGACGGACCAGTCAGTCAGCCGGTCGCTGAGGCTGATGACCGCGAAATCATGGGTGAGCGGCGCGCCCAAAAGAGCTCCTCCGCTGCAGGCCGCGGTGATCCCGGGCATGACTTGTATCTCGGGTAATTCCGATCCGCCGCGCAGTTCGTAAACCAGCGCCGCCATACCGTAGATCCCGCTGTCACCGGAGCATACCATGACGACGTTTTTCCCCTCTGCCGCCAGGCTGAGTGCTTTTCTGCATCGCTCTGTTTCCCGGGTCATAGCGGTGGACAGCATTTCCTTATCCGGATAAATATCCCGGATGAGATCGATATACACATTGTAGCCGATAATGACATCCGCGGAACGCAGTGCCTTGTCAACTCCGATCGTCATTGAATCCTGGTCCCCGGGACCGATCCCCGCAATGATCAGTTTACTCAAAATTCACCTCCGAAAGCTCCGCGCCGACCGCAATGGTAACGCCGTCAACAGCGGTTTTGGAAACGATCAGGCGATCCGCCCCGACCATAGCTGCCCGTTCACATACGTTATCGACACCGGTGATCTGCTCGACAAAATCAGAATGATGAAAGTCTCCCGGAACAGCACGCAGTACCTCAGCCGAGAAAAAAGATATGGGCAGGTTTTCTTCCGCCGCGTATCCGGCGAGTCCGGTTTCATCTGATTTCAGGTCTATGGAAGCGACCGACCGGATGGCACGAAAATCGATTTGATGGTCATAAAAAACAGTATTGACAGCGTTCCGGATGATGCCGGCTGAGGTACCCCTTCTGCAGCCGATGCCAAGATGAAGATTCTGAGGGATCAGCCGCAGGGTCTTCCCGAAGGGTTCCTTTTTCACCCAGCCTATATAGATCCCGATGGGTCCGCTGTTACCGGGATAAATACCGGGGGGATAATCCGAACTGACAGGCAGCTCACTGTAAATGGGAATGTCATGTTCAAGAATTGCCGCGGAGATCTCCTTTGCCCGCTGCATATCATCGATCATCATCCCCTGCCGTGCTGCCCAGCTGTCAACCGAAAACCGCCCGTGGACGTCTGTCGCGGTCGTGATAACCGCTTCCGCATCCAAAGCACCGGCAAGCTGTTTCGCCAGCAGGTTTGCCCCTCCGATGTGTCCGGAAAGGAGCGGGATCACATAAGTCCCCATATCGTCTATGCAGATCACCGCAGGGTCGGAACGTTTATCATGAACATAAGGAGCAATTGACCGGACAGCGATCCCGCAGGCTCCGATGAAGATCATCGCGTCAGCCCATGAAAACTGTTCGCCATAGAAATCTCCTGAAGATCTCGGGATCGGAAGAAGATCCTCATTCCGGAACCTTTCCGGGACAAATATCCTGCAGGCGCTGTTTTCAAAAAGAGGCAGGACTTTTTTCGCCGTCCTGATCCCGCTCAGCGTATAGGCAAAGACAGCGGTATTCATTCTGATGCCTCGCGGAATCCTGTCGAAAAGCCCGGATGGTAGAGCATGGAGCGCTGATACCGGATTCCCATGCAATTGCCGACGATGATCAGGGCTGTTTTTGACAGATCATTGCTGACGACTGTATCATGCAGTGTACCCACGGTACAGCGGTACACGCGTTCATCCGGCCAGGTCGCTTTATAGACTACAGCCGCCGGCGTATCGGGATCATACCCTCCGGCAAGCAGATCCTCCTGAAGTTTACCGCTCAAGGAAGTGCTGAGGAAAAGCACCATGCTTGCCTGATGGGACGCAAGGGAACGGATACTCTCCCGCTCCGGAACGGCGGTCATCCCTGCTTCCCGTGAAATGATCAGTGTCTGGGTGATGTCCGGAAGTGTATATTCCATTTTCAGTGCGGCAGCCGCACTGCAGAAGGAGCTCACGCCGGGACAGACGTCAAATTCGATCCCGAGTTCGTTCAGGGCATCGAACTGTTCCCGGACCGCGCCGTAAAGGGACGGATCACCGGTGTGGAGGCGGACGATGGTTTTCCCTTCCGAGTCAGCTTTCCTTATGACCGCGATAACCTCTTCAAGCGTCATTTTGGCGCTGTTATAGAGTTCACAGTCCGGCCCCGCATATCGCAGAAGCTCCGGATTGACAAGAGACCCGGCATAGATCACGACATCCGCTTCCGACAGAAGCCTTGCCCCGCGTACTGTGATCAAATCAGCGGCACCGCTTCCCGCTCCGACAAAATGTACCATCAGTTATTCTCCTCATCGATCAGGCGCAGCAGTGTCTGCGCATTTTCTGTTTTGCATAGCAGGCCGTGGACGTTTGAAAAAACCATGACCCCCGTTTGCATTTTCCCGCCGGCACGATGGTCCAGCGTCAAAGAAATCTTTTGGATCAGCAAATCCATCGTATTCTGTAGCAGATCATTTTCCTGAAGGATCCTGACAGCCTGGTCGCAGGTCACACACTCCAGGATCTCTTTGACCTTTCCTGCCGGCAATCCCGACGCGGCGGCATAGGATGCCAGTATCTCCATCCGGCAGTCGCCATAGCGGGAATGTGTATTCAGCATCCCGCCCGCGAGCTTTACCAGTTTCCCGATGTGTCCGATCAGCAGGATCCCATGAAACCCGAGTTCCCCGCAGATATCGATGGCATCGCCGATAAAATTGGAGACCATTACCGGTTTATCCGGATCCGGCAGAATATGCTCCCTGATGAAGTCTTTGCCGTAATTACCGGGAGTCAGGAGAATATGTTCCGCACCGTTGATCCGGCGCTGCTTCAATTCGACACGGATCGTATCCACCAGAGCCTGATCGCTCATGGGTTCAACGATGCCGCTGGTCCCCAAAACAGAAATTCCGCCGGTGATCCCGAGCCTGGGATTGAATGTTTTTTTCGCGAGCTCCACACCCGCAGGGGCGGATATGATGACAGATAATCCTCCCCGGTAATTTAATTTTCCGCAGATCTCTTCAAGATTTTCCCTGATCATTTTCCGGGGAACCGAGTTGATCGCCGCGGCTCCTACAGGCTGGTCCAGACCGGGTTTGGTGATCCGTCCGATACCCGTCCCGCCATCGATAATGATTCCCGGATCCTCCATAGCGGCAACTTCCGCGGTGATCAGGATCCCGTTAGTGATATCCGGGTCATCACCGCTGTCTTTGCGTACTGAGCAGGAAACAGACTTATCGCTGATGTGAATTTCCAAAACTTCCAGGTCCAGCGGAACTCCGGCAGGCGTGATGATCCGGACTTCCGTCACTTCTTTCCCTGTCAGCAGCATCTGTGCGGCAGCTTTTGCCGCCGCCGCGGCACAGCTGCCGGTGGTGTATCCCCTTCGAAGCCGTTTCCCGTCTTTTACAACATAGGTTTCCATGATCCTACCTTGAGATCTGATACAGCATGGCGTTGCAGATCGCCGCGGCTACCGGACTGCCGCCCTTCCGTCCTCTGGCCGCGATGCAGGGAACATTTGTCCGGATAATGATTTCCTTGCTTTCCACAACATTGACAAAACCCACCGGAACGCCGATGATCAATGCCGGATGAAGTTTATCCGCATCGATCAGGTCTTTGATACTGAACAAAGCTGTCGGAGCGTTCCCAATAGCGAAAATGCAGGGCTTCGGGATCTTTGCTGCCCGTTCCATCGATACGACGGCACGGGTCGTCTTCCGTTCCTTTGCCTCTTCCGCGACGTCAGGATCCGACATGAAACAATGCACTGTTCCGCCAAGCTGCTCAAGGATCCGCTTGTTGATCCCCGCTTTTGCCATCTGGGTATCCGTAACGATATCACATCCGTTTCGCAGTGCTTCTATCCCGGTCCGGACCGCGTGATCCGAGAAGTACAGTGTATCGGCAAATTCAAAATCAGCAGTGGCATGGATGACCCGTTTGATCACCAATTCATTCTCCGGATCAAGCTGTCTGCTGCCGAGCATTTCAGAGATGATCTCAAAACTGCGTTTTTCGATGTCCGCGGGGGCGGTAATTTCAAACATGGCTGTTCTCCTTATATCGCAGGCAGGCCCGGTAAAACCGGGGGGCAATGTCGGGATCGGCGTAAAAATGAAAATGGGGAAAACCGGCATAAAAACGGTCCGAGACAAAAGCGGCGTCCCAGCTTTTTCCGGATGATTTTACCGCGGTGAATCCATTCCCGGCCGCGTCGCAATCCCAATAGTGAAATTCATGGGCGGGGATCTCTTTGCCGCGGGCACACAGCAGATTATCTGAATTCGCTTTCATCCGGATATAACCAAAGCGTGTCAGCTTTCCGGTATTATAACAGTTTCCGGGGAGGTATCCGCACATGGGGTAATTATCAACAGATCGGGTGAGGTACATGTATCCTCCGCATTCGGCGATGCAGGGGAGCCCTGCTTCCAATCCGACTTTTACGGACTTCCGCATGCCGGTGTTCCCGGAAAGCGCTGCCGCATGCAATTCCGGATAGCCGCCTCCCAGATATAGACCATGGATATCCGGCGGAAGCTCCGCATCTTCCAGCGGGCTGAAGGGAACGAGTTCCGCGCCCATCCCGGAGAGCAGTTCCAGATTTTCCCGGTAATAGAAACAGAAAGCTTTATCCTTCGCGTAACCGATCCGTACTTTTTCAGAAAAACGCTGTACCGGGAACGGTTCGGAGTCAAGCGCCGGAGCGCTTTGAGCCAGTTCCGTGAGGCGATCCATATCGATGGAGCGCTCTGCCTGCTCTCCCAGGATACGGATCTTTTCGGCCAGGTCCGCTATCTCGGCAGGCGTGATCAGCCCCAGATGGCGGTTTTCCAGAGAACAGCCGGGCATGGCAGGCATATATCCGAGCGGAATAATTTTCCCGGAAAAATATGTCCTGATCTCTTCGGAAATGATTTTGAAAACGCTTTCACTGCACCGGTTCAGGATCACTCCCTGAATATGTGATCCCGGCATGAAAGACAGAAAGCCATGGATCACGGCAAGGACAGAAAGGGATGTCCCCTTGGCATCGGCGATCAGGACCACGGGGCTTTGTGTGATCCCGGCGGTCTCCCATGCGGATGCGCGTGTGCTGTTCCCTCCCAGTCCGTCATAAAAACCCATTACGCCTTCAATGATATTGATATCCTTTCCGGAACCTTTTTCGGAAAGCAGGTGCTTCAGGGTATTTTCGGACAGGAAAAAAGGATCCAGATTATAGGAAGAGGAACCGGTGATGGTGCTGTGAAACATCGGATCGATATAATCCGGGCCGCATTTAAAAGCGCCGATGTTCAAACCGCGGTTTTTCAGTGCCTGAAGGATCCCGCAGGTGACCGTTGTCTTTCCGCACCCGCTGCCTGTCCCCGCGATCATGACCCTGGGTATTTCTCTTATCTGCCCCATCAATGAATTCCTTTCAGATCGTGAATAACAGGAATATGGTTCTCCGCTGCCGTTCGGAGCAATTCTCCGTTGGCGCTGTTCAGGGATCCGACCGGTACACCTGTGTCCAGGACATAATCACATCCGCAAAGGATCTCCTTTGCCTTCGCTATCTGAAGATCCGTGATGGGTTCAAAAGCAGGGGTTTTGATGACCCAGTCACTCAATGCCGACGCGATCTGGCAGTCGGTATCATTTTCGAATAAAATGCCGCTGGCAAAGGGCAGCCCTTTCTTTTGCAGCAGACGGTACCAGGGGGCGCCATGACCATTGCCGGCAATGACAAAAACGCGGGGAGTTCCTTTTGTCCCCGGCAGTTCCACACTGCCGAACAATAAATTGTATGTCCCTGAGCTGATCTCAAATAATTCCTCCGCGTATTTCCCTGTGAGGATGTTTTCAGCTGTCCCGTACGCGATGACAGCATTGTCCTTGAGGCAAAGAAGGTCATCGGATATTTTCATCGCGAGATCGATCTCATGGAGAGACATAATGACCGTGACTCCCTTTATCCGTGATAATTCACGTAGTGTCTCAAGAAGTTCGATCTTATAGCGGATGTCAAGATAAGCCGTCGGTTCATCGAGGATCAGCAGCTCCGGCTCCTGGCAGATGGCGCGGGCCAACATGACGCGCTGTTTCTGTCCGTCTGAGAGTGTGGTGAAGTCCCGGTCTGCCAGATCCCGGGCATGGACCCGTTCAAGGGCATCCCATACGATTTTTTTATCGGCGG
>DAIMGK010000001.1:0-49372 GCA_036723985.1 Flexilinea sp. | reverse complement strand
GATGTCAGTTTCCCGAACATGTTGGTATAGGGGAAACGTCCCATGGCGGTCACTTCAGCGCAGGTCATCAGTTCCGGATGGATCCGTTCTGTCAGGACGACGGAGATCTTTTGCGCCAGTTCTTTTCCGGAAATATTCGAATAATTTTTCCCTTCGATAAACAGATTTCCATCGATAGGGGGCAGCTGCCGGGAGATCGTCTTCAAAACAGTCGATTTACCGGCACCGTTGGCTCCGATCAGGGTCAGGATCTTACCCTTTTCCAGGTCAATATTGATATTCCGGATCAGGGCTTTTCCGTTGTAGCCGACGGAGAGATCTTCGGTACGGAAGAAGGATGCCATTCTCATTCCCCCCTTGTCCTGTGCCGTTTGATCAGCAGCCAGATCACGATAGGGGCGCCGAAGAATGATGTGACGGTTCCGATCATCAATTCGACGGGCGCAAAAAGTGTCCGGGCGATCAGGTCGCAAAAAATACAAAAATCCGCTCCGCACAGAAAAACCGCGGGAATGACATAAAGCGGTTTGGAAGAATGAAGAAGGACTTTGGTTATATGCGGCACAGCAATACCGACAAAGGATATCGGTCCGGCAATTGCCGTCACACATGCCGACAGCAGGCTTGATACCAGAAGCAGGATGACGCGGAATAACCTGACCGGGACACCCATGCTTTCGGCATAGGCTTCGCTCAGGGAATAGGCGCTGATCGGTTTGGAAATCAGCATCGTACAAATCAACGCGGGTACGCAGACCAGCAGGGCGGTGCGGATGTTCCCCCAGCTCGCTCCGGAAAAAGAGCCCATGGACCAGTTCGTAAGGTTGACAACGTCATGCTCTGACGCGAAAGTGACACAAAAATCCGTGACCGCGCTGCAGATATATCCGACCATGATGCCGATCACCAGAAGCATCGACATATTGGTGACTTTCTGAGAAAAAAGAAGCACCAGAAGTGTTATCAGGATCGATCCGATGAATGATGCCATGATCAGGGCGGCCGATGAAGCATTCCCGATCTTTCCGGTAAGGAAAATCAAAGTGATCCCTACCGCCATTTTTGCACCGGATGAGATGCCTAAGACAAAAGGCCCCGCGATTGGATTGCTGAAAAACACCTGCAGGAGATAACCTGAAACTGAAAGCGCTCCTCCCAGGATCGCTGCCAGCAAAACACGGGGCAGCCGTATTTTGAAAAGGATCTGGTTCTGCGTCCCCGTGCCTGTCACCGCGGCGAATTCCTCCGCGTATTTTCCGCCTGTAAACAGGTTCGCGGTTCCGAAGCGCACGCTTTGGATGATCATTTTGAAAACATCACCGGCTGAAATCGAAACGGATCCGATGTTTGCGTTCAGGAAAAGTCCGAGAACAAGGAGCAGGAAGAGAAACAGCATGACAGCCGTAAACCGTCCGGGCAGCTCTTTTCGTATTTCCGCTGATGGGACCGCAGTCCTGTTTTCCATATCCATATCCGTTCATCCTTTGTCACCTCCCGGCGACATAATAAATTTTACCACTTAAAACCCTGAATTTATTCGTAAACATTCAAAATGTAGAAAATAATTACTAACAAATTTATACAAATTTATACAGGGAGATATGACAAAATATCGTGAGAAAGAAATGAGAAAATGTGAATCGGGCAGCGGGAACAGATACTCCCGCAAACGGTCCGGGAATGAAAAAATACGCCCGGACCGGCTTTTTAACACAGCACCCGGCCGGATTTCCGGCCGGGTGATAAGATAAGATCAGATCAAAACGATCATAAACAAAAGTTTATCCCGGAAAGCTGTTGCCAATTAATCCCAAAAAGGAAAATCGGGAGCTTCTTCTGTTGAAATTGTGTACGATGAGATATCGAAAAAGGTCTCATCAACTTTATCATCGATGGCATTGATCACATAGAGTTCTTTTTCTCCCGCGTGTTCACTGAAAACCGAAAGAATTTCACTGTAAGCGGTCAACTGTCCGTCATCATTGAAATAAAAAACCGATTCCGGAAATTGAGGTTCCCTGTGATAGATCTCCGCGTGGAGAAGTTCTCCGTTAAATTCCCGGTCCTCTTCAGTGTAATCTATCTGAACACTGTACAGTAAACCGACCGTGCTGTACAAAGGATCGTATCTGAGCGGGTAACCCGGATGAAAATCCTCATAAGGGATCAACGCTGTTTCGGTTTCGGGAAAAAGTTTATGTAAATGTCCATCCCGGTAAAGTTTCACGGAGGATCCTTCGTTATTTGTGATCCTTACAGAGATAATACCGTCTTTCATGTTTGTGTCCACGACCGACGGACTGCCGCTCTCACCGTCATACAGCTGATAATTCAGATGCAGCCTGTCTGTTTCGGTCAGCTGCGCCATCAGTTTCTGCAGTCCGGAATAATGCACAGGTTCCAGTTCTCCGGCAGGACGGAGGTCGATCCACAGAGCGGGGCGGATGCCGATATTGCCGGAGTAATAATCCGCGCCGGCAGTGTTTGTGTTTCCCTCCGGATCAACATAAGCGATTTTGCCTTCTGCCTGTCCGTTTGAACGCAGCCACCACTGAAAATATGCGTCTCCGGATCTGCTATGCTTCGGCCAGCTGTTCCGAAAATCGTTTTCCTCCGGCTTTCTGACGGAATCATCCGTATATTTACTGACCTCATCAATGCTGAGTAAAAAGATCCTGTCTTTCGTATCGCTCACATCCGACGCTTCCGGGTTTGAATCGTTTATGTTCCGGACTTCAATGATCCGCGCCTTTTCTTCATCGCTGAAGGCGTCATCGTAAAAAGAACGGTTCAGCCAGACGCGAAGATAGGAATTCTGCCAGAAAACCGGGGTATCCTTTTTCATATCTAACGGGTCTGCGGAAATGACATATCTGCTCAGGAGCAGGGCACGGTCATTTTCAACTGTCAGTACGATCCATTCAACCGGTTCTGATCCGTTTTCATAATTCCGGTCCTGATCCCACACTCCGAAAAAAACGTTATCCTTTTCAGAAAGATCGCGATAACCATCGGCGTAACAGAGCGCTGCTGTGCTCAGCAGAAAAGACAGCAAAAAAAAGAACAAAAAATTTTTTTCATATCCTAATCTTTCTTCAGCAATTACCTGTATCGTTCTGACAGACTATTTGATCCATCCCATAATTACAGAAAGCTGACGGATCTTCAGATGTCAGAAATGAGTATCTTCTGAAATTTCCGGCAATACCTCTGATCATGGTTCCAGCCAAAAAGCGGGACGTACCATTAGGGGATAAATGACCCTGCTCCCCAATTCATAGATCTTTCCCTCCGGACCTGCTTCTGCTACACGATCTCCGGTCGCTCCCATGGTGCGCAGAGACCATGTGAAAATTACTGAAGTAAGATTGTCCGCACTTAATGCTTCTGTGTAGGCTGTCGGCAAACACGCTCCGGAAATGCCATCCTCCGAAAAAAGGGAATTCGCCTCATACAGGCTCAGGAAAAATAATCTGTCGGACGTTGAATTTTCTGAATAATCCTGCCCATGGATCAATCTTTGCTGCGGTCCACCCGGATTTGAAAGGGTCACCTCAGCGATCAGTTCCTTTTCCGCGGGGCTGAAAACGTTCTCATAGAATTTTCCGTTCAGCCACGCGCGTATATCGCAGGTCTCCCAGGTAACGGAATCATTTTGCTCGTTATAAGGTTTCCAATCCAGTCCGTATTTACTGATCGCCAGCGCACGCCCGCCTTCTTCCGCCAGAACGATCCATTCGATCGGCTCCCAGCCGTTTTCCAGATCGTTATCCTGTTCATATTCCCCGAAAGTGAATACATCGCCGACCCGCAGGTCTTTCAGATCCGCTGTATTCGCGGCGCCGGCAGCTTCAACTTTTCGCACGGGGAGGATATAAGGGCTGAAAAGTTCGCTGTCAAGTTCATTCTGGTCCGCGTCAAAGTAATGGGTGGTTTTTTGATCGTGATAATAAACGGAACGGGCATATCCTTCGGGGATCACGATCAGGCCGCCGTCCGCGCCAAAATATCTTTTTTCCTCTTTCTCATCGCCCCAGACCAATTCATAAGAAGCATAGCCCAATCCTTCCGGAACCATCGGTTCACCGTCTGTACCGAAATAAGAATCTTTTTGAATAAATCCCTCATCGGTCCAAAACTTTGACTTGGAAAAGGCGGCGAAGCGGAAATCCCCAAAAACACCATTATAATTTGTGAGTACCGGATCATCGTTCTCGTCGAAGAAGCGGTATGTGGATCCGCAAATGCCGATTTCCGGGTCATCGGAAAAATACCAGTACCTGCACACCGGTCCGCTGCCCTGCAATTCATATTCGATCGTCATCTTCGCGTAACCGTCTTTACCCGGCATCAGATTCCCGTCTGTGTCCAGATAAGAAGCCATTACAAGACGGTATTTCCCCCCGTCCGGCGGAATGATCTCACTTATTAAGGTCTCTCCCGCGTATCCTTCTTCAGGATTTACGGCCTTCTCACCACTGCTGTCATAATACCAGCAGGTTTGTGTCTTCCGGCCTGCTTCTTCCGCCTCCGGGTCACATTCCAGGGTATAAGTCTCATTTCCGTCTGCGGCAAAGACAAGCGCTGCTGAAAACATCAGAAACACCAATACTGCAAACGATATTATATTTTTCATTTTTTCTCTCTCCTTATGATTTGAAAAATCACATCTGTTCAGAATAAGTAAGGCTGACAGCCCCGGACTCAGGCCGGTTTTCCTGTGTCCGCTGCGTTCGAAACAAAGCTGACCGTTGTCACCGCAGGGTCCGTCAGTAAAACTGTCTTCTCTGCCCTGTAATGAAACGATCCCGCCGGAAAGAAAAGAAAAATCTTATTTCAACAAACATAATTATACCAGTTTTGATCCGGAAATATTTCCGGTTTACATCGGCAGGGCTTTCCCAATGTTCTTCCGGCTGTGAGATGATCGAAAAAAGCTCCGCTGAGAAACGGAGCTTTCGTTCATTGATAAAGACGGTCAGGCGTGGACCTGCGCGTAGCGTTCGGAGCCGATGATTTTCATCATGAATTTGTACGGGTCCAGCTCGTGCTGCATGACCATGGAGAAGATGCGGGGAGAGCAGCCGCTGACAAGCGCCACACCCTTATCATTCATCCGCACAGGCACCTGCTGATTCCGGCTCTGGACATTCCAGAAGACCAGATTCGGCAGCTTGTATCCATTGGATTCGAAGAGACGCTTCGCGTATTCGAAGTTCGTCATGTCCGCGTTTTCGGTACACCAATCGAACTCCATGTCGGAAATGATGTAGACCGTCTCCGGCAATTCGGATTGGGGCAGCCTGTAAAGCAGCGCGGCTTTCAGGATCAGTTCAAAGACCGCCTGAATGTTCGTGTTGGCGACCTCATCAAAGCTTTCGCAATAGCGGACCCGTTCCACCAGGTCATGGCCTTTGATTTTCACCAGCTGGGGGTTCATGGAAAAAGTGATGAAGCAGTCCTTGAACAGACCGGTGTTGCGTTCCGCGAAATACATCCCAAGGGACAAGGCCACTTCCGCGGGAAGCGGATTCCCGCCGCAATACATAGAGCCGGAACCGTCAATTACCACCAGGGCGTTGCGGTTGTCCGTGAAATCTTCCAGCTTGTTCCAGGTCACATCCAGGGCGTCCCGCTGGTCATCATTCAGAAAACTGAATCTTGCCGCCCGGACCAGGTCGTAGGGCATCACACTGCCGGTATGCAGATTCTGTTTTCCGAGCCTCACCTGCTGAAGATATGAGCGGTAGCGGGCTCTGTCATTTCTGAGAAACGCCTCACGGTATTTGAACATCGCTCCGGAAGGCTGGTCGGCATACGGGAAATGATAATTTCTTTCGCGCAGGTCGTTTTCAAGGATATGTTCCGCTTTCCGCAGGGCACTGAGTGTCTTCCGATATTGGGAATCGCTCATTCCGAGGCCCCGGGCAACGATGACAGCCTGCCGTCTTGCTTCTTCCGAGGAAGCATTGATGGAGGGCAGCCACTTCGCCAACAGGGAAACGGGTTTGCCGGCTTCCAGAGCAGTTTTGTCCTTTTCCAGCCTTTCCCGGATATAACGCAGGGCATCTGTTTCGCAGGGTGTTTCCAGCAGATCCAACAGGTCGTCGAACCGCCCGTAAAACGGGAGCAGTCCGATATTTTTCCGGACGCTTTCCGGTTCCGTGAACGCGAGATAACGGAGGATCGTATGGAAGACACGGCGCTCACCCAATCCGCCGCGAACATCCCGGGCATAGAACAGGATCTTCATCGCGAGTTCACGATCATCCGTCCAGGCCCGGCAGAATCTGCGGAGGATATCAAAGTCTTTCGCAGACCGAAGCGCTCCGATCGAAGCGAACAGGTCCAGAACTTCCGACCCTGAGCTGCGAAGCGTTTTCGCTCCGTTCTCCGTGCGGGTCCAGTTTGAAACTGCCTTCAATGCCTGCAGAAAATTATTCCTGCGGGTTTTTGTATCGGGCTTCCGGTGCAAATAAGACCTCGTGGGTCTCGTGATCTCCTCTTCTGCCGGTGAGCAGTTGGTTTGCCGCCGCCTGTTTTCCCTTGTAATTCTCCTGTTGACTGCATCTGCCGCTTTCTGTTTGCGATATGGGGTATAACCCGCATCCTTCAGATCTTCAAAATGATTTCTCAATACGTTTTTGGACATATAAGCATTTCTCCTTTCGTAAGGCAGACACTGTCTTACAAAGACGGGCTGGGATGGTCATGATCTATGGTTTATGACGTATGATCCATCCCGCTGCCTTTGTGTTTTTTCGAAATTCTTCAGACAAAACGGCAGATCTTTTGGGGATTATATACAGTGAACAGGGACGGTTCTCCCCCGCTCCTCAGGAATACCCACTTCGGCAGACGCGCAGGAGAACCGTCCCTGTTCATTTCGTTCGCGGTCAGGCTCATTTTTCAGTGAGCTTTACCGCAAAAAGCCTGTACGGGAATCGGACCCGTTCCGGTATTCATATGCCGGATACCATTCAGGCTTCGGGTGATGATCATGCAGTATGCATGGGTTTCGCGGCGCTGCAAGGTGTCTGCGTGCCTTCATCGATCACCCTGTAAAAAAATCAAAGCACAGCCGGATAAGGGCCCGGAAAACCACCGAATTTTACGATCTTCGGCTGATCTGACATTTTGGACTCGGTTCAACAAAATATATAGATCTGCTGTATGTGCTTTTCATAAACCCGTGCGGGAGCTGCCCCCGCATTGTCAGGCTGCCGGCCGCCGGAGGTCAGATGCAGGATAAAATGGGATCGTTCAATTTCGTAATTCACATTGTACCTGCGAAGAACTGGCCGGCTGTTCCGGTATTTCGCGTGACGTTTTCTGCCCGGGTCTGATATTTGTTTACCACAGGAGGTAATAAACCTGTGGGGAAAACAGGACAGTTTACCTGATTCGTCTTTATTCAATTGTCAAGGTCCTCTATCGTCCGGAACTCATATTTTGCCTTGTTTCCCGTTCGATGTGTATATCTTACATCGTCTTCCGAAAAAGTTCCCGGAAAAAAAGTTGCGAAGTTTTTTTAATTTTGGAATTGATTACACGGGAATTCCACGAGGGTCTGTTTCAAATATCTATGGATCATGGAAGTACGCTGCTATGGATCATGCCTTTGAAAAGGAGCCCGCCGCATATGCGGGTGAGTCTGAAAAAGTGTGTGATTTTTAAGCGGGATATCAGACTCTTTGTAAGACTCACCCGCCTTCACGGCGGTCTCCTTTTTTTGTTAGAGGAGTCAATGTATCAGCCACAGCAGAGAAAGATCCGGGGCATTACTGAAAGCGGTACGGATAGCTTTTATAATTATGAAACGGATCCGGCAAACGTTCGAAATGTCTGATTCCGCGCAAATTGAAAGCGGAGTCAACCTGACTCCGCTTTCAACGCCGACAGCCAAAAGTCTTACGGTGGAAAGATCATATTTGGCAAAAAAATGGTTTCGAACCATCTCCTGCCATTGCAATGAAGAAACATCCATAGCTGTAAGAGTCATTTTGTCCGTCAGTTTTTCTGTTCCCGGACAGCCAGGTCTTTTCGACTGGTGCTTCTTCTTTGATCAAAGGTTCGTCGTCATCCTCGGGCTTTTCCTTGTTCTTTTGCGGTTTTCCGTTATTTATTCTTCACTCTTAACTTCTTTACTTTTCTGCCGTTGCGCATTTCTATTTCTTCCGATACAATTTCCTTGCCCTCCAGCAGCTTTTTTATATTATTTTTATAGGCCCTTATCGGCTTTTTGTAATTTTTTCTGTTGGCGTTTAGCGGCTGTTTGTTTTTATTTACTAAGGTCTTTAGACGTTTAAGAATCGCAAGCGAAGGATCTTGTTCCTGCAGATAATCAATATAATTCAAAAGATTATTATCCGCTTCGTTTTTAATTTCAACCGGTTCCTTTTTATCTTCAGGTTCGATACCATTTTCGATCAGAGGCTCTTTCGGTTCCTTTTTATCTTCAGGTTCGATTTCATTTTTGATCAGAGGCTCTTTGGGATCTTCATAATGATCTTCGTCTACCTCTTCGATTATCGGCACCGGTTCAAAGTGATGGTGAAATCTTTTCGGGATTTTAAGTTTTTCTGCCTTTTGTTTGTATTTATCTTCGTTTTTCTTTCTATGTATTTCATCCCTTAATGATGCATCTTTAACGACCTTTTCGCGGGCGATCTTTATTTGTTCTTCAGTATCCCAATCGTCAAGTTTTTCCTCCTCATCCGCTTCACTGAAAGAATAAGGGTTCGTACTCTCCATTTCCGCTCTTGCTCTGTCTTGTATTATAGCTCTGTAACTTAATTCTCCTACATTCTTCTTGCCGCTTTTTGCCTGCATCGGGCCGGCCGCGGATGCGGCGGAGGCGTTTGACAGTGGCATGGCCGCACCGCCAATACCCTGCTGCGATGCTCTCCCCGCGGGCTGCCTTGAGGCCTTCCCGATCGGCGCGGGCTTCGAGGGAGGAATCGTTCAGAAAGCCGCTGCCCCGGACCTCGCCCCTTGCCTGAGAAGCGACGTGGGATATCTCATGTCCCAGCAGTGCCTGCCCTTTGGAGCTGGAAAAATCCAGCTTGCCCGGCGCGAAGGCGATGTTGCTGCCCTTTGTGACGGCTTCGGCTCCGGCTTCGCCCACCGCCCGGTTCTCATAAAGCTTCACGGCAGAGAGGTCCATGCCGAAGGAATCTTCCATCTTCTCACGCATCACCACGGGCATATCGACCCGGTGGCCAAGCTCAGACAACCGGGTGCTGTTGGGAATGAAGGATTCCTTCCCGCTGATGACGGATAATTTCGCCCCGTTCTTTACGCTATCTCGATTTTTCTTCTGATCGTAGGTAAAACTCATCAGTTACTCCTTATTATGATGGAATCGTTGAGTTCTGTGCCATCTGTCCCCAACGGCACATGGGGCTGTTTAAACATTATACACCCGCTGCAATGTCTTTATCGGAATTCAAAGTGAGTACCGCGTGGTGCTGTTCCAGCCGGCGGCATTTACCTTCGGTATACGTCTGGATAAGCTTGTAGACGATCTCAATGGTTGCGGAGCAGTGGTAGAGGAATTCCCCGCCGCAGTGGGTATAGCACAGGTTCACATGCGCTGCCAGCAGTGTGTTGAAGATATTGAACGGCGCATCGGGAGAGCGCCAGACGCCCATCACTGTGTAGTTCCCCGGCGCGCTTTTGCAGCCGAGCCAGAAACCCGCTATGTGCCCGTTCTGAAGAAAGGCGAGGGAAAGCTCCGGCTGCGTCCCGGGGGAATACCACGGCACATCCTGATCGGCAAGTAAGGCTTCGATCTGCTCCGGCTTCAGGTCAGTGAAGCGGACAACGTTCTCCGGCATGGTGTAGTCCGGACGGAAAGCCCGCCCAACCAGCCGGGAATCATGGTAATCAGTGCTGTCCATGGTGTAGACCGGAATACGGAACGCCGGCTCCCCTCCCATGGCGCGGACGGCACGGTCCATGGCCTCCAGTTCTTCCCCGCCGAGGGTGTAGGAGATCGTCAGCGTCTCCGCGCCCGCCGCTGCGGCAGCCTCTGCACAAGCAGCCAGCAGTGCCGTGCCGACGCCACGTCCGCGCACCTGCGGATCCACAAACAAGCTTGCCACTGCGGCGGCGCCCGGGCTTTCCGGATCTTCTGTGATCACGGCCGCACCGACAGCGAAGCTTTTCCATACCGCACCCAGTGCTGCGAAGCTCTCCGGATCCTGCTGCATCTGCGCGTTGATATACGGCAAAATATACTGCTCATAGGGGCCGGGATCTTTCGGATCGAATACGCACAGGGTCATGTCAAGCTCTTCCTTCTCCATGGCGCGTCTCCTTTCCTGTCATTTTCAAGCTTGTTCGTATCAGCAATCCCCGAATCGGGCACGTCCGTTTATATTCGCCGCCTTCCGAATTATTATGATCCGTTACCCATCATTTGCGCTGTCTGCGTCCCGGGACGTGCAGGTGATAAGGTATTCTTCTTTTTCTTCTGCCTTAGGCTTTTTGCCTGCATCGGCCCGGCTGCGGATGCGGCGCGGGATATTTCATGGCCTTGTTTAAAGTATACCGTCAAATATCCGGATCATCACTTCAATAAGGAACAAGGCATAATCCAAGGTTTTCGGATTTGTACACAATTTATGTTTTTGACAGTTTTTTTCATCAATTTTCTCCTGTTTTCATAAACATGGTTTTCCTGATATTTTATTGAGTCAATTGATGATGCTCTTACTCTGTTTGCTCAAGGTGCGGGGAAATAATGCATCTCGTCCCGCAGGGTCTTGATATAAGCTCCATTTGAGAAACTCTGATACCGGTCGAAAGGTTACAATAAGTGTACATCATATATCTCATTTTCTGAAGAGGGTTTTCCAGATTGTCAAATCCAAATATTCCACAAATATTCCACGATCCATACAATTTCTTTCCACCATAATGTGCTATACTAAGGAAAAACTGAGCGATGAAACGGGGGGCTGCAGCAGCTGCCCTCCGGTCACGAAAAGTTGGATCAATGCATGAAAGAGAGAATATGCCTCGGATCTTAGTTGTTGATGATGAACCGGATATATGTCAGATGATCCGCCGTTACGCGGAACATGACGGTTTTGAGACTGTTATCGTTTCCAACGGGCAGGAGGCTGTTGACATCTGCCGGAAAAAAGATTTTGACGTTATCGTCATGGATGCCATGATGCCGGAGATGGACGGTTTTACCGCGACACGACGGATCCGGGAACAAAAAGATATTCCTGTACTGATGCTTTCCGCGCGCGGAGCGGAATATGACAAACTGCATGGGTTTGAAGTTGGCGTGGATGATTATGTGACCAAGCCGTTTTCCCCGCGTGAGCTGCTGGCGCGGCTGAATGTGATCATAAAAAGACACGCGAAGGCTGATGATGTTCCGGAAAAGAAAGACGCTGTTCTTGAATTCGGCGGGATGAAGATCGACACGCTGGGACGGGTCCTGTATATTGACGGTGTCAGGACAGATCTGACGGCGAAGGAGTTTGACCTGTTGTTCTATCTGGTGCGGCATAAGGGGATCGTGCTGACACGCGACCAGATCCTCAGCTCGGTCTGGGGGTATGAAGCGTTCGGTTACGACCGCACGGTGGACTGGCAGATGAAGCTGCTGCGGGGAAAACTCGGACCATACCGGGATCTTATTCAAACCGTCCGCGGTGTGGGGTATAAATTTGAAATTAGTCAATAGTCAATAGTTGGTGGTTGATGGTTGGCGGCGGGTGTGATGGGTAAAACACAATCGTTTCGGACAAAGCTGTGGCTTTATTTTGTGCTGTTCGCGGCAGTTATTTTTTCCATCCTGTGGCTGCTGCAGACAGTCGGGCTGCAGCGTTTTTATAACGGGATGATGAAGAATAATATCCGCAGCGCCGCAAGGACCATGACTGCCGCCTGCCAAAACGATGATTTTTTTGATATTATCGACAAGCTTTCCTTCGATGATTCTCTGCTGGTCTATATCACTGATCCGGAGGGAGGTGTTTTATATCATTCGGATGCTTATATACCGTATTTCCGCCAGAAGGGCAGGCCCGCTCCCGCCCAGCCGGACAAAAAGGAACCTCGCCGCAAAAGTGATCCGTCCGGTTCCCCACCGGGACCTTTTCGTGAACTGCCGGCTAACTACGATGATTTTCTCTCGAGGCTTGCCGCGAGTGAAACGGGGACTGTTGAATATACTTCCGGTAATTCGTATATCTATGGCGCGCGCATCATGCTTGGAGAGGCGGAGGACGACGATGACGATGATGAGAACAGGGAGGCGGTACTGTATGTCGCGGGGACTCTCGGTGCGGTGGGTGCGGCGGCTTCCATCATCCGGACGCAGCTGCTCTGGGTCACCGGGCTTTCTTTTGTTCTGGCTTTTGTGATCGCCTGGATCATCTCGAGACGGTTCGCGATACCGATCAGCCAGCTGACTGCCCAGGCGAAGATGCTCAGCGAAGAGCATTACGAGGACCGCTTTCAGAAAGGGTTCTGCAGGGAACTGGATGACCTGAATGATTCACTCACGCAAAGCGCTGAAAATCTTTCGGAAGCACGGGCATATCAAAAGGAACTGCTCGCGAATGTCTCCCATGACCTGCGGACGCCGCTGACGATGATCAAGGGATACGCGGAGATGCTGCGGGATATTTCCTGGGAAGATGAAGAACAGCGGAACGCGGATGCGAATGTCATTATCAAGGAAGCGGACCGGATGACCGCGCTTGTGAACGAGATCCTGGAATATTCCCGTTTGTCCGAAAAGAAAACCGAACCCGTATTTACCCGGGTGGATCTGAGCGCGGTGACGGAGCGGGTAACGGATCGATTCGAACCGCTCTTCAGCAGCGAAGGCGGGACGATCGAACGAAGCATTACTCCGGAATGCGTTGTCAGCGGGGATGAGAACCTGCTGGAGAGACTGGTTTTCAATCTGCTGGACAATGCGGTCCGGCATTCAACCGGTCCGGATAAACTCATAACGGTCACGGTCCGGAAAGACACGGGACGCACTTACCTGGAGGTCCGTGACCATGGGGAGGGCATTGACCCGGAAGAGCTGCCGCACATCTGGGAGAAATATTACACATCCCGGCAGCGCGGGAACAAAGGTGTTTCCGGTCTTGGGCTGGCTATCGTGAAACAGATCGCTGCCCTGCATAAGGCTGAGGTAACCGCGGAGAGCACTCCCGGCGAAGGCAGTACTTTCACGGTTATTATTTGATAGTGGTCAGTGGTCGGTGGTCAGTGGTTAGTAGTTAGTGATCGGTGGTCAGTGGTCAGTTGTCATTAGTTATAAATTAATTATTCTGTGTCCGGTGTTATTTTTCAGCAAACAGGTTCATTGGGCAGGCATTTCAGGGACGAATAGCCCGAATATACTCCGGCTGTTGCTTCCTGATCACTAACCACTGATCACTAACTTCTGATCACTGACCACTTAACACTCACCGACCATTGACCATTGACCAATGACTATTGACTATTGACCACTGGCTATTTTTTCTTTTTCTTCCGTTTGGCTCGAAGGTTTTTTCTTGTTTCGGAACTGATCCCTTTTTGTAGTGGGGGACCGGACTCGACGCGTTTCAAATAACGCATCCAGCGGGCGTGGACCTCAATTGTATCCTCCCGGGGGATCGCCATCAGGCTGGCCTGGTCTCCCCGTTTCATGGCGTCTTCGATCAGGATCCTGCGGGCTTCGCCTTCCAGGATACCCTCCTGAGGCTGTACTTCTTCCGCTTCGGGTTTTTCATCATTCCGTGGAATATCCGGTTCCGGTTCGCTTTCTTTTTCAGGTACTGCTGCTTTTACCGGAATAGGCGCCGGTTCAAATATCTTGATACGGGAGCGAAAGCCCCTTGTAAGGGCACGCAGCCTTTTCTCTTTCTGTCTGCGGGCTTTTTCTGCCTGCTTTTCCTCTTCTTTTTCTTCTTCGAGCATCACCCGGGCTATGGATCTGTCCAGAGGCAATGCCGTCGGATTCAGCCGCAGACTCTGCGGGACGCCTTTGTCCGGGCCGTCGTTAGTGCGGGGATATCCCCGGAATTTTCCCTCCTGATACAAAATGGAATCGGCATTGATCTTTCCGGTGCGGATCTTGTCGATCTTGACTTCTGTCGCCTTCAGACGGCTGCCGAGATCGAACCAGCGGAATTCCCAGTTCAGGTATGTCATGCCGAGAAACCCGTTGTCATAATATACGCCGCGGAAAGCCGCGTGGCTTTTGCGCATGTGGAAAGACACCATTTTTACCAGTTCCAGGATGTTCAGGTCGGCAAGATCCGGAAACAGCATGCCTTTTTGTTCCAATACCGCTTTGGTAAGGCACACGCTGCCCAGTCTGCGAATATTGGATTCCAGTCTTTCGCAAAGCTTGAGATAGTTTTCGGAAAAGCGGTTTTCGGTTGTGGCGTGATAATAGAGGATCTGTGTGTCATCCCAAAGGGATCTTGCCGAATCATTGAATTCGAAAGGAGCGTTGCTGAATTCATCAGAACATTCATCGGGAAGTTCCCCGGCTTTGATATCCGTTATGATCCCGCGCATATCTTTCCCGCCGGATCCGCCGTATTTTTGAAGATTCATCATTTGGGTAACCACCGGATCAACAGTCTGTGTTTTCTGGTCCATAGAAGATTCAACAACCTCCTTTCCTGATATGATAGTAAATATATTCTAATTACTGTTTATTATAATAATTATTTTCTATTTGTCAAGGGGAATTATTAAATTCTGGATAGCCTGATTTAAAAAGGGGACGGTTATCCCGGGGACACCCTGCCGCCAGGGTGCGCCTTGGGATAACCGTCTCCGGACACACGGTAAAGCTGTTTGTTCTTACCTGAGCCTGTACAGGTACGGCAGCTCGTTCAGTTGATCCGCTTCGCTGGTGAAAATGGTGTGGAAGCTTTGGATCATCTCGCCCAGACCGATCGTATCCTGGTACATGTTTTTATGAGTACACCACACATTTCCTTCCCGGACTGCTTTGAATTCAGCAAGCAGTGCATTTTTCTCAAGCAGGTCATCAAGAGAGCTGAGTTCCCCGCTGATCGCGCTGTTGTAAAAGATGTAATCAGCGTCTTTTGCTGTATTGAAAAAGGTTTCCATCTCGATCGTAACCGTGGATGTAGACTTCTCCGGATCACCGATATTGTCGAAAACATAGCGGCCGCCGGCGAGTTCTATCATTTTACTGACATAATCCCCGCTTTTTCTCACGGTGACGGCACCGGCCGAGGTGATGTAAAAGAAGGCGGCTGTTTTCCCCGTATCTCCTTCGGAAAGGACACTGTCCAGGAAGGCTTCCTGTTCGGAAAAAATCCTGTCAGCCTTCTCATCCTCACCCAGAAGCGCACCGTAAAAGCGGATCCATTCCGTGCGGCCCAGAGGATGTCCTTCATTGCTTGAAAGGTCAACAAGGACCGGGATCCCCAGTTCTTTCAGTTTTTCTTCTATTTCCGGGGCATGGCTGATCATCTGAGATTCGATGGCGAGATTACAACCCTGTTCCAGCAGTAATTCATAATCAGGTTTGCTGTAGCTTCCGGCATACAGGATCCTGCCCTCTTCCATCGCTGCGCGGGCGTTTTCAATATACCAGCCTTCTGCTTTGGTTCCGGAGAGCCTGACCGCATCAAGCCGGTCCAACGCGTCGAACAGGCACATGGCCGCAGTTGCCGCCAGATAGATATCACGGACGGGTTCGCGCAGGATAACAATATTATCGTCAATATCTGAAGGCTGCTCTGCGTTTTCCGGCAGGACCAGAAAGCGTTTGCCATCAGCCAGACTCAGCAATCTGGAACCGTTTTCATAATAATCCACGGAAAACTGCGACGCGTAGTCTGTTTGTAATGATCTGACAGGTTCCTGACCGTCAACTGTCAGCGCGGCAAAAGATGTTTGCGTATTCAGCAGCGATAAAAGCAAAAGCATTAATATCGCGGTGGAGAGCACATATTTGCAGTTCTTTTTCAATGCTGATATGGAATTAAAAATCATACGTGTGGTGTCTCCTGTAACACTGATAACCTGGCGACAGTTACTGATCACTGTGTTTTAAACTCGAACTATCAAAAAACAATGTATAGTCGATCAGATGGGGCTGACTCATTGCAGTTGTGCATGCACTGACTTCCATTTCGGAATCAAATTCCACAGGTATCTCAAATGCAGTATTACCTTCAGTCTGAACGGGTTCATACCGGGTATCGCCGATAAGCATATACTCATAATGCGGGCTGCTCCATATGATCCGTGCTGTGATGTTTCCGTCAGAGGCCATGACTTCTGCAGGACTTTCGACAAAAGCCCTGCCGCTGCCGCCTTCCAGTGTTACTTCACAAAGATAAGCACCGTCAGCGATTTCTTCCGTATCGGCGGTGATGCGGACAGGGTCGCTTACACTGACTTTATGATCGTACCATTTTCCCTTTTTGCCCACAAGAGCCAGGTCAAATTCTTCATTGAGACAGGGTACGGGGATATCGAAACCGTAAACCTGATCCGTGAAACCGTCACTGTAGGTCACTTCATCGACGGTGGGGTCCAGCAGCTGTGCCCCTTCCTTTTTCGCGTCTTCCGCAAGGCCGGGATAAAGGTTGAGTATATTCTTTGAAGGCAGTGTGATGTGCAGGGTCATCTCCCCGTTCTTTACGGTAAGGATACCCCGGCTGTCGTATGCTTCATTGACTTTGAACATGGAACTGTCAGAAGTGAAAACAGCGGAGTATTCACCGTCTTCAAGCGGTTCAGATTGCGCATAGATATATGTAAAAACAGAAAATAACGAAATAATTGCAAGGGTGAGAAAGAGGAGTTTATTCTTCATTAAATTAATTTATCCTTTCTGAGAGATCTGTATGAAGCGGAAAGAAGACATTGGCCGGCCTTTGACCGTCTTGAATAATACAGATCATCATGTATAAGATCCGGTATATGTGCCTTAGGCGGCGAGAGGACAGTTCCATTCGGCAAAAACGCCTCATGAGAACTGTCCTCTGCTGCTTTTTAATTTTTTACCTTTTACCTGAATTATTCCGGTATTGCCAGAGCGGTGTGGACGACATACTGAGCTTTGATCGGCGCGATCCGTCCAAGGCCGGCGATCTGGCAGCTCACTTCGAAACCGGCAGCTTCGAACATGGATTTCCAGGAGTCTTCGTCATCGCCTGCCATATCGTTATTGGCATGGTCACCGGCAACGACCATCAGCGGGCGGAGGATGACTTTGGTGTATCCGGCTTCCTTCAGCGCTTCGATGACGCTTTCGCAGGAAGTGGATTCCGGTTCGCCTTCGACAGTACCGATGAATACATTTTTATAATTCAGTTCTTTCATCTGGGTTGCCATCTGGCTGTAGGAGACCTTGGCGACATGGGCAGTGCCGTGTCCCATGAAGACAAAAGCTGCTCCGTCTGCAGCCGCGGCTTCAAGGGTATTATAATCAGAATCGAGAACTGCAGCAATGACGACGGAAAGAGCTACCGCTGTCTTATCAGGATTGATAATGGATGCGTCAGCGCCGACGGGGCCAAGAAGCGGTTCCGCGATCACAGCGCTTTCAAATTTGTCTTTATAACTTTCCAGTGTTTCGCACATTTCGTCATATTCAGCGCCATGCATCAGGTGCGTAGGCTGAACAACAAGCTTCTTCACGCCATTGGCAGCAGCACGTTCCAGGGCCTGTTCCATGTTGTCGATGGATTCCCCGTCGCGGGCTTTGATGTGGTTGATGATGATCTGCGCAGTAAACGCACGGCGAACGCTCCAATCCGGAAAAGCGATCTGGATGGCGTCTTCAATGCCTTTGATGTCTTTTACGCGGCTGTCATTGAAGGATGTGCCGAAGCTTACGACCAGGATCTCTTTTTCACCGATTCCGTCCTGATTGCGGGGATCATCAAGCGATGCGTCTCCGGTATCCCGTCCGAAATAATCAGGGTCGGCATTTTCGCCTTCGACAAGCTCTTTCTGCTCATCGGTCAAAGCATCCCATGCTGCTTTCGCCTCGACGCACAGCGCGTCTGTTTCCTCGGTCCATTCCTGAACATAGATCGCGTCGATAAGTTCAGCAACATGGTCCGCTGCTTCCTGATCGGTCTCAGCAGCCGCAATACCGGCGGCACAGAAGACAAGACAGAACGCCATAAACAACAATACGAGTTTTTTCATTATTCCTCCGATAGTTTTTTCCGGAATCGTTTCGGCATATTCCGGATCGTTGATTTTCCCCTGCCGCTGTATGATGGATCAGGCTTATCCAACAAAAAACGGCAGCCTTTATGACTGCCGCAGCCGTTTTTTTACGGAACAGATCACCTAAATCTCCATACGCGGGAGGGTGTAAGCACTATTGTTCAAGCAGGTCTCCTGACTTACGCATCATCAGCATTTGTACGGTCTTCTCAGGTTTTCCCAATGACCGGCTTTCGCCTTGTACAATGCCTTCGCGATCACAGTGGCGGTACCGTTCCGGATTTGAACCGGATTGTCTATTCTCTTCCGGCTTCTTTTCCGCAAAACCGAAAGCACTCGAACGTTTATTTACAAACCATTATAACATCACATGGAATTATCGGGAATAAATGTAATGATTCAATTAGGAGGGCCGGAATGTTCCGGTATGTTCAGAATAGAGGCAGATACCCGGGAAGGTCTTCACTATTATATTTGATTATTTCCTGAATGGCTTCGATATATCCGGCGAAGCCTTTCCCGCTGATGATCCTGATACATGCACGGCCGATATATGTTCGCCGGCGAAAATCTTCCCGGGACTCCATATCCGAAATGTGGACTTCGACTGTCGGGATCCCGACAGCTTTCACCGCGTCCGGAAGGGCTATGCTGGTCATCGTATAACCGCCCGGATTGATCACAATGCCGTCATAACTGCCGTAACAGGACTGAATGGCGTCGATCAGGTCTCCTTCATGGTTGGATTGAAAAAAATCAGCATGGATCTGGTTCTGTTCACAGAAATCACTGATGAACCGAATCAGATCGGAATAGGATCTCGTACCGTAAATTTGTTTCTCCCGGATCCCCAGCATGTTGAGATTCGGCCCGTTTATCACCATGATTTTCATCCGCAGCGTTTTTCCTTATAACAATTTATATTATAAGGACAGTCACCTTCAGCTCAATTCCTGCTCACCGGCGGCTGTCCCTTACGTCTAAACTCTAAACGCTAAATTCTGAACTCTGATCATTCAGTCTTCGAATACATAAAGCGTGAAATTACGGTCCGGGTCATCTTCCGTGCTCTTTTTTCCCGCGTATGAGTTAAATTGCGTAAAGGCTTTAATGCGGACATTGCCCAGGGAAGCTGACGGGACCTCGTTCCAGCAGTCGATCCACTGTCCGTACGACGTTTTATACCAGCTTTCGCCACGGTGTGATTCACTGATCAGCAGCTGAAAATCAACTTCCTTCCCCTCGGCGTCCTTCACAGAGTAGGAAACGGAGCGGTCTGTCAGTAAATAAGCGCTGCCGGCGGTATTCGCGGTGATCTCAACAACGACAGAAAAACGGTCGCCGCTGACCAGTTTGACCGGATCATCCAGTTCGACCGTATGGAATCCGGCATAAAGTTCACTGCCGCTCTGATGGGAGAAAAGCATGCCGCTTTCCGGTGTGTCTGTGACGCCCCGGTAAATTTTGATATCGTAATCAAAATAGGAAGACGGCGTCGTAAATCCGACCGCGGTCAGTGTTTCGTTATCCTGAACGGTAAATACATTCGCGGCGGCAAAAGATCTGCTGTTGGGGTCATTGAGATAGCTGTATGAGACTGTCCCGTCATACTGGTAGGTCCGGACAGAGGGATCGACCGGTTCAAAATCAAAAACAAAGGCATCTTCGGAAAGGGTCTTATCGTCATATGAAAGCCAGAAATATCCGTCATTCCCCCAATCCGTACCGAAACTGTTTTTTACCAGCCAGGCTCCCCCGTTGTTCGGCGGAGTGATGAAGTTGGACGGGTCATAGTTATTATCCCAGCCGATAACGTTGACCAGATGGTTTGTATAAGCGGCTTTGGGACAGTAATACGCGCCGGTATCCTCGTTCAGGTAAAGCGCCCGGTTCTGATTGAAGGCGATGACAACGGACCCTTTTTTCATGATCATACGTTTTATGGCCTCCGTATCATTCATGGAGATCCAGTAAGCATCGTTCAAATGGGCAATGTCGGCGTTCCAGGCAAGGGCGGGGTCAAGATAGTAGTTCGTGATATCCGCGTCCGCGTCCGGGTAAGGTGCTTCACTTTCAGGGATAATACCTGTCTGCCCGCTGAGAAGGAGAACTGCCCGGTATCCGGATCCCCAGGAGTTGATCCATTCCCGGATATAGCCGGGGTAACTTTCATAGGCGACCCAGATGTTCCGGTCCCCTTCTGTCAGTCCCAGCGGGTCGGGCGACCTGTGCCATTGGAAATAATGCGGAAAAACTTCGGAAAGATCGATGCTGATATCCGCAAGCCCCTTTTTGATCAGGTTTGATTCAGCCATCCCCGTCATGGATTCAGCCCAGCATAAGTCATATGGCTTCTGGTCCTTGACCGGGGTGATGTATCCGTAATCACGGGCGTCGTACCGTTCGGGAAATGATGTCTTGGCAAAAAGTTCTGCAGGACGGTATTTCGCATGGATCACATCCGGCTCTTCAATAAGGCCGTAATTCTCTTCCGGGACAGTGATGTCTTTTATTCCCGGATCAGCCCAGTACAGCCGGCCGGTTTCCATATCGGATATCGTCTGCGCGAATGAAGCGGGAACTGCGGAGAGGCAGAAAAAAACGACAAAAAGAAGAAGGATCAGTGTATTTTTCATATTTTAGGATCCTGCAGTTTTTATGCCACAGATCAGGAAAACAGGAGTGTGACCGGCGATCCGCGGATGCACGGAAAGCTATATTACATATGGCTTAAAAAATATGACATTCATCAGGGTAATAAAATAAAAAAATCCTTTGCCTTTTTCAATTTTTCAGATAAAATAAAAGCATAATATTATCGTGCACGAGCACGAAAATAAAAAATGAATTCGGGTAACGTTTTAAGCAGCCCAATAACGGAACAATGAAACGAACGAATCACACTTTTTCTTCTCTTATTTTTCTTTCCCGGGATCCCGCCTGCATTTCAGAAGGCAGGATTCCGCATATTTATTACGGGACAGCCAAAAAAAGTTAAAACCGTAAAAAACCTTGTGTGAACAGCGGCTTTGCCGCATAATTAGCAATCATAATAAAGGAGGAATCCCAAAATGAAAAAGTTTATCGTTTTAGCACTTGCTCTTTGCATGGCTCTGTCTTTCGCTATGAGCGCGTCGGCTGACGGCAAGACCGTCATCAATGTTATGACCTTCACTGATGAAGTCCCCGGCATGATCACGAAATATTTCGAAGCCCATCCGGAACTCGCTGAAAAATACGAAGTGAAGACCACCATCACCGCCACTACCGACGGTCTGTACCAGCCGGCACTTGACGCTGCTCTGGCTGCTGCCGATGCCAACTCACCGGACATCTACTGCGCGGAATCCGCTTTCGTGCTGAAATATGCCCAGGGCGACGCTGCTGAATTTGCTGCCGCCTACGAAGATCTCGGAATCGACGTTGCTGCCATGACCGAAGCTGCCGACATCGCGAAATACACAATCGAGATCGGCACCCGCCCGTCCGATGGCAAACTGGTCGGCCTTGGTTATCAGGCTACCGGCGGTGCTTTCATCTATCGCCGCTCCATCGCCAAGGATGTCTGGGGCAATGATGATCCCGAATTCGTTGCTGAAAAGATCGGCGCCGGTACCGGCAACTGGGATGCATTCTTCGCCGCGGCCGCGGAACTGAAGGATAAGGGTTATGCCATCGTCTCCGGTGACGGCGACATCTGGCACGCTGTTGAAAACAGCTCCGACGCTGCCTGGATCGTTGACGGCAAACTGAACATCGACCCGAAACGCGAAGCCTTCCTCGACCTCTCCAAGCAGCTGAAGGACAACGGCTATCATCACGATACTCAGGACTGGACCGAAGGCTGGTATGCCGATATGCAGAAGGACGGCGGTGTATTCGGTTTCTATGGCCCGGCATGGCTGATCAACTACGTTATCGCTTCCAACTGCGGTGAAGGCGATGCCTCTTCCTACGGTGACTGGGCTGTCTGCGCTCCGAACGTAGGTTTCTTCTGGGGCGGCACCTGGGTGATGGCCGGTAAGACTGCTGTCGGCACTGATAAGGCCGAAGTCGTTGCTGACATCATCAAATGGATCACCCTCGACTGCGATGAAGATTCCCTGCAGTACAAGTGGGCCAACGGCACTCTGAACGGCGAAGGCGGCACGAAGGATACAGTTGCTTCCGGTACCGTCATGGCCATGTCCAACGGTGAAATGGAATTCCTGGCCGGCCAGAACATGTTCGACGTGTTCGTTCCTGCCAACGCCTATGCCAACGGCTCCAACATGACTCAGTATGACGAAACCATCAACAACTACTATCGCGATGCAGTCCGCCAGTACACTGCCGGCAGCCTGTCCCGCGACGAAGCTCTCCAGGCTTTCAAACAGAATGTTGCTGACAACCTCGACGTCGAAGTTGATTTCTAATTCCTGATCATTATACAGGGGAGGGATTTCCATCCCTCCCCTGTTTTTTCAAAACAGACACGGCAGTTCTGTCTTGCAGTATCGAAGAAGAACGCTGTGTCTGTTTTGAACAGAAGGAAAGGGGGTAAAAAAGCATATGACTCAGAATAAAAATAAGATCAGTTACGCAAAATACGGTTATCTCTTCAGCCTGCCTTTTGCAATCGTCTATCTGATATTCCACTTTTATCCGACGGTCTATACTGCGGTTCTCGGTTTTACTGACTGCAAAGGTCTGGGAAATACCAACTGGCATTTTCTGACGGGAGATATCTGGAAGAATTTCCGCACGATCCTGAACAACGCGACGTTTAAAACTTCGCTGACGAACACTGTCCAGATCTGGATCATGAATTTTATCCCGCAGATCCTTTTAGCGCTCCTGCTCACCGCATGGTTTACCAGCAAGCGGAACGTGATCAAGGGGCAGGGCTTCTTCAAGGTCGTTTTCTATATGCCGAACATTATTACGGCAGCCAGCGTCGCTGTTCTGTTCAATGTCCTGTTCGGATATCCGAAAGGGCCTGTCAATGACCTGCTTGTATCATGGGGACTGCGGAGCGAGCCGTATTACTTTATCAATTTTGCCACTCCGTCCCGCTGGATCATCGCGTTCATTCAGTTCTGGATGTGGTACGGTTATACGATGATCATCCTGATATCCGGTGTGCTGGGCATCAATCCGGAGATCTTCGAAGCGGCTGAGATCGACGGCGCGAATGACCGCCAGGTCTTCTGGCAGATCACCATCCCGAACATCCGCACGATCCTCACCTTCACCCTGATCACCTCCATGATCGGCGGCTTGAACATGTACGATATGTCCAAGATGTTCAACAACGGCAATCCGAACAACTCCACACTGACAGCCAATGTGTTTATTTACAACCAGGCATTCGCGGGCAGCTATATGTACAACCGCGCGGCCGCTGCCAGTATGATCATGTTTGTGATCATCGCGCTTTGTTCAATCGTTGTCTTTTACCTGATGCGTGACAGAAAGTAAGGAGGAAAGCATGAAAAATCTTGAAAAAAGAGGCGGAAATCCTGTTTACAAGACGTTCATCTATATCGTCCTGATCTTCCTGGCGATCCTGAGCCTGTTCCCCTTTGTGGTGATGGTCATCAACTCCACCCGGAGCACATCGCAGGTCCAGCAGCATGCGGTATCCCTGATCCCCTCCCATTATCTGATGAATAACTGGGCGGTGTTTAACGGAAAGACCTTCAACCCTGCCCGCGGCTTTATCAACTCCGCGATCATTTCCTGCGGGGCGACTCTCTGCACGATCTATTTTTCCACGCTTACGGCTTTTGCTCTTGTGGCTTATAACTGGAAACTGCGGAAACCGTTCTTTACTTTCATTATGGCGGTCATGATGATCCCGGGAACCATCACCGGTATCGGTTTTTATCAGTTCATGTATAAGATCCACATGACAAACAATTTCCTGGCGCTGATCTTGCCTGCTATCGCGGCGCCAAGCTGCGTGTTTTTCATGAGGCAGTATATGCTGTCGGCGTTCCCGATGGAGCTGCTGGATTCGGCAAGGATCGACGGTTCCGGGGAATTCAGGACGTTTAATGAAATTGCCCTGCCGATCATGAAACCGGCTATGGCGACCCAGGCGATCTTCACCTTTGTGAATAACTGGAACCAGCTGTTCCTTCCGAGCATCCTGCTCACCAACAATGAGCTGTATACAATGCCGCTGATGGTTTCCCAGCTGAAGGGTGATATTTACAAGGTGGAATACGGTGCGGTATATCTTGGCCTGACACTTTCCGTCCTGCCGCTGTTTGTGATCTACTTCGCGCTCAGCAAGTACATCATTGCCGGTGTTGCCCTGGGCAGTGTAAAGGGATAATACAATTTGAACAACTGAAGGGGCTGTCCCTTTATGGGACCGTACCTGTAATATTATAAGATTTTGGGGACAGGTGATTTACCAGCCTGTCCCCTTTATTTTTCAATACGGGGATTTCGTAATAAAATTAAATAAGGGTTTTTTGCCCTTTACTTTATATGTGGATCAATATGGAGCAGTGTGACAACAGCTGATCGGATGTGATGATCGTCTCAAAAATGGACAGTACACGGCGGGTCACCGGCAGCTCCCGGAAAAAAATAATATGAATCAACGTGATAAACTGAAATCTTCGTTCGGACGTTTTATGCGGGGGATGGCGGATCTGCTGATCCTGGATCTCCTGACGATTGCCTGTTCCCTGCCGATCTTTACCATCGGCCCTTCCCTCTGCGCGCTTTACAGCGTTACCCTTCGGATCGCGGCGGATGACCCGGTCGAAACAGCACGGATGTTTTTCTCGTCATTCAAAGAAAACTTTAAACAGGGACTGATCCTTGGTCTGATCGCGCTGTTCGGCGCTGTAGTCATCTTTTCCGACGGGGTTTATGCCTTTTCGATCGAAGGAAAGGCAAGGATCTTCTTCTGTATCGTTACGGGCATTATCGCGGCGATATGGCTGACCTATGTCTGTTATGTATTCGGTTTACAGGCGCGTTACGAGAACAGTGTGATCTCCCAGATCAAAAACGCGTTCCTACTCGCCTTTGTTTTTCCGGGTAAAACGATCCTGATGTGGGCGATCGTTCTCGTTCCGGTACTTATCTTCCTGTGCCTGCCCGGGAATGCTGCCGCGTATGTTGGGATCCTGTATATCCTCTTCGGCGTTTCACTTCCCGCTTATGGCATCAGCCATGTGCTCAATGATATATTCGACCGGTTTGATCTGGAGAAAAAAAGGAAAAACAGCTGAAAATAATCAAGCGGAGCGAGTCAAGGGGGACGGTTTTCGCTGACTCGCTGCGTTCTTATTTATTGCAAAAATGGAAGGAAAGCCAGACGAGGATAAAGTGCGAGACAACAGAACCGTCCCCGCTGGCTCGTTTTGCGAAGATACGATCAGTCAATAAGCATCGAGCACAGCGCGGTGTATTTCTCCTCCGCATCCGTTCGGATGAGCAGATAAAGGTCATCCATTCCGCAGCCTGATAATTTGGGCATACTGCTGACGGGCACGGCATCCTGTGCTTTAACGATCCCGTTTACAGCGGTTTCAAACCGAAGCGGATCCTCCGTGAAAAAGAGGCCGCTTAATTTACTCGTAAGATCGGCATCCAGTTTCGATATCTCGATCATGTCCTGTCCGTCCGCGCCGACAGCGAATCGGTATACAGGGATCCTGACGATAACATCCCCGTCACCATCCTGATCACGTCCGGCTTCTGCCAGTACGCTTTGGATCCGCACAAGCTGTTCGCCGGAACAGCCCCGGGGAGAAACGACCGCGATGCTGTAATCACTTTTATCATCCCCCTTCTGGGAAAGGAACCACAGCGCCGCAGCCAGAACGGCAAGGAAAATGATCGTGTGGACTTTATAGTAATACCAGAAATTCTGCAGCCATTTTTTCATTTGCTTTTCCCTTTGTCCTAATAGTATATCATGAACGGGAAGTGGCTGCAAAAACGTTCTTAGGCCGTTCCGACGTCTTGCCTTACAGTATGCACGAAATTGCGTATAGATATAAATGGAATTTCAGTTTTGATTTACATAAAAATACTCCTGTCTCAGAGTCAACCGTTTATGCTGACGAATATCAATACGGACAGTATTCTTATGATTAAAATGGATCCCGTGTTGGTCCGTGAGATGCAGCATTCTTCGGAACGATTATTTTTATATTTTTATAAAATCGGATGTTTTATCAAAATTGTTATATTATAATTGAATAAATGTTTTGCTTCATAAATATTCAACCGGAAATCATAACGGGATGCGTTATGCATAAAAAGCGGTCTCTCTGAGAACCGGTACAGAAAAGAGGGCATATGGGCGGAATATTCGCAAAAATGAATCGATGGAAAATATTTCGGGATTTGAATGAGCAGGAATTTTCCTGGGTCTTGTATGATGTCGGCAACTCCGCCTATACGATGCTGGCTTGTTCGCTGATCCCGATCTGGTTCAAGAATATCGCTATCGGGACCGGTCCCGGGCAAATCAGTTCCGACAATGCCACGGCATATTACTCGATCGCCATTTCAATCGTTACTATCATTGTAGCGCTGATCGGTCCTGTCATTGGGGCAATGGCCGATCATAAAGACCGGCGAAAAGTCCTGTTTACCACGATGGTGGCGTTGGGTGTTTTCTGCTGTGAGATCAACGGATTGCTCAACGCATGGCTGCCCTTTCTGATTATATTTGTACTGACAAGGATCTTTTATTCTTCTTCAATAACGATCTATGACTCGATGCTGAATGATGTGACGACAGAAGACCGTATCGACCAGGTCTCATCTTACGGCTATGCCTGGGGATATATCGGATCCTGTCTCCCGTTTCTCGTAGCATTGATCGCATACGTAATGGGACCGGATATGCTGGGGAAGATCTCCGAAGGGCTGAGCAAATTTATCGGGTTTACTGTCACAGCGGTATGGTGGGCGTTTGTCACACTTCCTCTGGTAAAGAATTACCGTCAAAAATTTTTCGTCAGCGGTGAACAGGGAACAGTGGCTTCCGCTTTCAAAAAGATTTTCGGTACTATCGGCAGGATCATCAAAAAAGATAAGAAAGTTTTATTCTTTCTGATCGCCTTTTTCCTGTATATTGACGGTGTCGGGACCATCATTGATAACTGTATCAATATCGGGACAGACCTCGGTCTGCCCACGGTCGGACAGGTGGTTTTTCTACTGGCAACACAGGTCGTCGCCTGGGTCGGTTCGCTGGTCTTTGCCAAACTTTCGAAGAAATACGACACGGTGCGGCTGCTTCTGGTTTGCATCGCCGGGTATTTCTGTGTCTGCCTTTACGCGCTGACATTGAAAACATTGGTGCATTTCGGTATTCTCGCTTTCGGCGTCGGTTGTTTTCAGGGCTCGATCCAGTCCCTCAGCCGGTCCTATTACGCGAAGATAATCCCGCTGGAAAGTTCCAGCGAATATTTCGGGATCTATGATATCTTTTCCAAAGGCGCGTCTTTCCTGGGATCCGGACTGATCGCCTGGGTCAAACTCGCAGGCGGTACGATCAACACGGCAGTGGCTTCGCTGGCTGTGTTCTTCGGGCTTGGCTTTATCTTCCTGATCATAGCGGACAGACAACAGGCGATCCGGTGACAGGGATCAGGAATCAGAATTCAGTGGCAGGCGGCAAAAATGCAATACAGAAAAGATAAGTACGGAAATGATTTGTCGGTACTGGGGTTCGGATGCATGCGGTTTACGCAGCGTGCGGGAAGGATCGATATCGATAAGACTGAAAAGGAACTGCTTGAGGCTGTCGAAAGCGGTGTGAATTATTTCGACACGGCATATATTTATCCCGGCAGTGAAGACGCGGTGGGGCAGATCTTTGAGCGGAATCATGTGCGGGATAAGGTCAATATTGCAACGAAGCTGCCTCATTACCTGATGAAAAATCTGGACGGGGTCAATAAGACTTTCAGCGAAGAGCTGCGGCGGCTCCGGACGGATCACGTGAATTATTACCTGATGCATATGCTTTCCGACCTTCCTACCTGGCAGCGCATGGAAGCAATGGGCATCACCCGCTGGATCGAGGAACAAAAGTCAAACGGCAGGATCGGGCAGATCGGGTTTTCCTACCATGGCAACGCGGATATGTTCTGCAAGCTTCTGGACGCGTATGACTGGGATTTCTGCCAGATCCAGTATAACTACCTGGATGAGACCAGCCAGGCGGGAAGAGACGGCCTGAAATATGCTGCGTCCAAAGGACTTCCGGTAGTCATTATGGAACCGCTGCGGGGCGGACGCCTGGTGAACGGACTGCCGAAATCGGCAGTGAAGCTGATGAATTCCGTTGACCCTGCCCGCACTCCCGCCGAATGGGCTTTCCGGTGGCTCTGGAATCAGCCTGAGGTCACTGTTGTCCTCTCCGGGATGAATTCCATGGAAATGGTGAAGGAGAATATCCGCTCCGCATCTGAAGCCGAGGCGGGGATGATGGGGGAAGATGAACTGAATGTCCTGAAGGATGTCGTCCGGGAAATTCAGTCTCACCTGGCTGTCCCTTGTACCGGCTGCCGTTACTGTATGCCCTGCCCGAAAAATGTGGACATTCCGGGGACCTTTTTCTGCTACAATATGCTGAAAAATGAGGGATTTATCTCCGCGGAAACGAGTTATTTCATGACGACTGCCCTGCGCCATGACTCCACATCGCCATCCAACTGCGTGGGATGCGGGCGCTGTGAGCAGCACTGCCCGCAGCATATTCAGATCCGGGAAAAACTGAAGGAAGCGGAAAAAGCTCTGGAAGGCCCGGTCTACAAGATCGGCGCGAAAGTGGCCAAACTTTTCATGAAGCTGTGACGGGATCTTCTTGCCGTAGGAGCCGGTGACTTTGATAAATATTGACAAAATGCGGCAATTGTCCCTTGATTTGTTACGGCTCTATAGTGTATAATCATGTATAACAACTGTTTGAGACGGCGCGGGATCATTCAAATGATTTACAAACCGGTATACATGACGGTTGATCGATAATCATATGAAGGAGTGTATTGTTATGGATATGAAATTTTATCAGTGCAAAGACTGTGGCCAGATGGTAGCCATCGTTAAGAAAGCGGATTGCCCTATTGAATGCTGCGGAAAAGCAATGGAAGAGATCATCCCCGGCTCAACCGATGCCGCGGTGGAAAAACATGTTCCTGTCTGGGAAGTCAAGGATAATGTTGTGACTGTCTGTGTCGGGGCCAATCCTCATCCCATGATCCCCGCTCATTATATCGAATGGGTAGCTATCAAGACGAAACAGGGCAACCAGCGCAAGGCACTGAACCCGGGTGAAGAACCGAAGGTATCTTTCGCGATCTGCGAAGGCGATGAAATGGAAGCGGCTTTCGCTTACTGCAATCTCCACGGCCTTTGGAAAGGATAGGATCGTTTGGGGCTGTCTGAATAACGCTGACGGTCCCTTTTTGTAATTATCTGTTATTTTGGAGGAAACATGAAGTACGTATGTCAGCTTTGCGGTTATGTTTATGATGAAGAGACCGAAGGCGTAAAATTCGCTGATCTGCCGGAAGACTGGGTCTGCCCGTTGTGCGGTGCCGGCAAGAATGACTTCGCACCGGAAGAATAATACCCGGTTCGTCTGATTTGATTTTATACGCTGCCGGATGCATTTACCGCATCCGGCAGCACTTTTTTCATGCGGATGCCGCAAATATCGGACCAGCAAAATGGCTGTGCGGCATAAGGATACGCGTTCCGTGTGCCGGGGCGATCCGGGTCGGGTTGGTAATAAATTTTCAAATTCATTAACAAATATCACAATTTTTGCATAAAATAAGGAAATATAAATGCGATGAAGGAAATCCAGTAGATTACCGGAAGAGACTTCAGAGAGCCGGCGGTTGGTGAAAGCCGGCAGTCACCCGGTTTCGAATTACATTCCGGAGCAGCAGGCTGAACCCGTGTTGAAGCGAAAGTAGGCTGTGCCGGGCCTGCCCGTTACAGCAGAGGGATGGCAGGTCCATCCCGCGAAGGCCGCCGGGTGTGAACCTGCGGTGAATAGAGGTGGTACCACGGGAAACTCTCGTCCTCTGATCCATATTCAGAGGACGTTTTTTTATGTAAGGAGTAAATTTATGGTTATTACGGATTTTCTTGAAAGAAATGCAAGGCTGTACGGAAGCGAAACAGCATTGGTTGAGATCAATCCTTCCGAGGACCGTGATCGTGCGCTGACCTGGCGGGAAGCGAAACTGATCGAAGCAGCCAGCCCGGACACTCCCTATCGACGGGAGATCAGCTGGCAGGAATTTGACCGGCGGGCGAACCGATTCGCGAACCTACTGCTGAGCCGCGGGACGAAACGGGGTACCAAGGTCGGTATTCTGATGATGAACTGCCTGGAATATCTGCCGATCTATTTCGGGATCCTGAAAGCCGGATGCCTTGCAGTCCCGATGAACTTCCGTTACGCAGCCGATGAGATCCAATATTGTCTGGACCTTGCCGATGTCGAGATCCTGGTGTTCGGGCCGGAGTTTGTTACCCGGATGAACGATATCATCAACAACATACCGAAGACCAAAACACTGTTCTTTGTGGGGAAAAACGGACCGGATTACACAGAAGACTGCATTCATCTTATGGGTTTCTGCTCGACTTCCGCGCCTCCGGTGGCTTTGAACGAAAATGATTTCGCGGCCATTTATTTTTCCTCCGGCACGACCGGGTTCCCGAAAGCGATCCTGCACCGGCATCACGCGCTGGTCTGCTCCTGCATGACTGAACAAAAACATCACGGCCAAACGCGGGATGACGTCTTTCTCTGCATTCCGCCGCTTTATCATACCGGCGCGAAAATGCACTGGTTCGGTTCGCTCATTTCCGCCAGCAAGGCTGTCCTGCTCCGCGGTGTGAAACCGGAATGGATCCTCAGTACCGTCACCGAAGAAAAATGCACCATCGTCTGGCTCCTGGTCCCATGGGCACAGGATATTCTGGACGCGATCGATAACGGATCCGTCAACCTGGACCATTACCTGCTTGACCAGTGGCGTCTGATGCATATCGGCGCGCAGCCGGTTCCGCCGAGCCTGATCAAACGCTGGAAAAAGGTTTTCCCGCATCATCAGTATGATACCAATTACGGCCTTTCCGAATCACTGGGCCCCGGCTGCGTACATCTCGGAGTCGAGAACATCGACAAAGTGGGCGCTATCGGCATCCCCGGTTATTTATGGGAAGCCCGTGTGGTCAATGAAAAGGGCGAGGATGTTCAGGGCGATGAAGTCGGTGAACTGGCAGTTCACGGCCCCGGCGTAATGGAATGCTACTACAAGAATCAGGAAGCGACCGATGAGATCCTGAAGGACGGCTGGCTCTATACCGGTGACATGGCGAAGGTCGACGAAGACGGATTCATTTATCTGGTGGACCGCAAGAAGGACGTGATCATCACCGGCGGTGAGAACCTCTATCCCGTCCAGATCGAAGATTATCTGCGTGCGTTTGATAAGATCAAAGATGTTGCCGTGATCGGCCTGCCGCATCCGCGCCTCGGTGAAATTGCCGCCGCAATCATTGAGATCAAGCCGGACATGACCTGCACAGAGGACGAAATCACTAATTTCTGTCAAAATTTACCTCGATACAAAAGACCGCGTAAAATTATCTTTGATAAGGTCCCCCGTAATCCAACGGGGAAAATTGAAAAACCCGTATTACGAGAAAAGTACTGTAAAGGCCGTTTAGTGGAAGTCCAGATCAACAGCTGAGATCGATCTTCAAACACTTTTGAGAAGAGGTTTTGTATGAAGAAATTATTATTGGGAAATGAGGCAGCTGCCCGTGGGCTGTATGAAGCCGGATGCGGTTTCGTGTCATCCTATCCGGGCACTCCCAGCACAGAGATCACAGAAGAAGCAGCGAAATATAAAGAAATTTACGCGGAATGGGCGCCGAATGAGAAAGTCGCCATGGAGGCAGCTTTCGGTGCGAGCCTCTCCGGTGTACGCAGTTTCTGCGGCATGAAACACGTTGGACTGAACGTCGCGGCCGATCCGCTGTTTACACTCTCCTATACCGGTGTAAACGCCGGCATGATCATCGCGGTTGCGGATGACGCGGGGATGCATTCTTCGCAGAATGAACAGGATTCACGCCATTACGCGATCGCTGCAAAACTGCCGATGTTTGAACCTTCTGACTCTGCGGAAGCTCTCGAATTTACAAAGCTTGCATACGAGATCTCGGAAAAGTATGACACACCGGTTTTGCTGAAGATGTGTACCCGTGTCGCTCATTCACAGAGTGTCGTGGAAATGGGTGAACGTACTGAACTTCCCGCTAAACCGTATGAGAAAAATATCGCGAAATATGTAATGATGCCGGGCATGGCAAAGAAGCGTCACCCGCTCGTCGAAGAACGTACCGAAGCGCTGACCGTTTACGCTGAGACCGCTCCGTTCAACCGGGTCGAAGAGGGCAGCGATCACAGTATCGGCATCATTACATCCTCTACTTCCTATCAGTATGTCAAAGAAGTGTGCGGCGGCCTGTATCCGGTCCTGAAACTCGGCATGATCAACCCTCTTCCGCGGAAGATGATCACTGATTTTGCCGCTTCCGTCGGGAAACTCGTTGTCGTAGAGGAACTGGACGGCATCATTGAGACCCATTGCCGTACACTCGGACTGGATGTTGTGGGAAAGGATTTATTCCCCTGCATCGATGAATTCAGCCAGAACCTTGTGGCTGAAAAGCTGGGACTGCCGAAACATGAAGGCAGAAAGATCGGGGAAACGCTGCCTGCGAGGCCTCCTGTCATGTGTGCCGGATGCCCACATCGCGGCCTGTTTTATACCGTGAAGAAGCTCGGCCTGACCGTATTGGGAGATATCGGCTGTTATACACTTGGCGCTGCCGCGCCGCTCGCAGCGATCGATACGACGATCTGTATGGGCGCATCCGTATCAGGAATCCATGGCTACAACAAGGCAAGCAATGAGGCACTTGCCGGGAAAACCGTTGCCGTCATCGGCGATTCGACATTCATGCATTCCGGTGTTACCGGTTTGATCAATATCGCGTATAACGAATCCAATTCGACCGTGATCATTCTGGATAACTCGATCACCGGTATGACCGGCCATCAGCAGAACCCGACCACCGGTTTCAACCTGAAAGGTGACCCGGCAGGAAAGATCAACCTGGAAAAGCTTTGTGAATCCATCGGGATCCCGAGCGTCCGGGTCATGGATCCTTATGACCTGAAACAGTGCGAAGAAACGATCAAGGAAGAACTCGCGAAAGACTGCCCTTCGGTCATCATTTCCCGCCGTCCCTGTGCCCTGCTGAAATATGTGAAACATCCGGGACCCATCGCCGTAAACCGTGACAAATGTGTCGGGTGCAAATCCTGCATGCGTGTAGGCTGCCCTGCCATCAGCATGAAAGACGGGAAAGCGGTCATCGATAATACCCTGTGCACAGGCTGCCGTGTCTGCACACAGTTATGCAAAGTAAACGCGATCGGCTGAAGAGGAGTTGAATATGGAAACGAAAAACATTATGATCGTCGGCGTTGGCGGACAGGGTACCTTGCTTGCCAGTAAGCTCCTCGGGCGCCTGCTGCTCACAAAGAACTATGATATCAAAGTCAGTGAAGTTCACGGGATGAGCCAGCGGGGCGGAAGTGTTGTCACTTATGTTCGTTATGGGGACAAGGTCTATTCCCCGATCATCGACAAAGGTGAAGCCGATTTTATCCTTTCATTTGAATTACTCGAAGCCGCCCGGGCAGCGGAATATCTGCGTCCGGACGGAACGATCATTACAAACCGGCAGGAGATCAATCCCATGCCGGTGATCACCGGTGCAATGTCATATCCGGAAGATCTTTTGGGAAAGTTAAACGCGCTGGGCCTGAACGTGGACGCGATGGACGCCCTTTCCCTTGCTCAGGAGGCCGGTTCCGCCAAAGCTGTTAATCTTGTGCTTCTCGGACGTTTATCTAAATATTTTCATGATTTTACCGAAGAAGAATGGATGACAGCCATCGAACAGAGCGTTCCGGCAAAATTCCTGGATATGAATAAAAAAGCGTTTCATCTGGGCCGAAACGCGTAGGAGTTATTTATTTTTTATGTGTGATCATCATTATTTTCAGCCTGAGATCGAATGCGCTGATCCTGAGGAGATCAAAAGGATCCAAAGTGAGAAGCTCGTTCATCAGGTAAACCATGTATGGAACAACGTTCCATATTATCGTGCCAAGATGGAAGCCAAAGGCGTCACGCCGGAGGATATCCATAGTATTGAAGACCTTCATAAGCTTCCGTTCCTGTCCAAAGCAGACCTCAAAGATGCGTATCCCTTCGGTCTGATGGGCTGTAAGAAGGAAGATTGTGTCCGTATCCAGTCGACCTCCGGTACCACCGGAAAACGGGTCATCGCTTTTTACACACAGCATGATCTGGATATCTGGTCTGACTGTACCGCCCGGGCTCTGGTTGCCGCAGGCGCGGACAACACGGATGTGGTTCAGGTGTGCTACGGCTACGGTTTGTTCACCGGCGGAGCCGGCCTGAATGACGGTTCCCATAAAGTCGGCTGTATGACGCTCCCGATGTCTTCCGGAAATACGGAACGCCAGCTGCAATTTATGGAAGACCTGGGATCCACGATCCTGTGCTGTACCCCTTCCTATGCTGCCTACCTCGGTGAAGCGGTGAAAGAAGCGGGGATCAAAGACCGGATCAAACTGAAAGCCGGTATCTTCGGCGCGGAAGCCTGGAGTGAGGAAATGCGCCGTGATATCGAAAAGTCACTGGGACTCAAGGCCTACGATATTTACGGCCTGACGGAGATCACCGGACCGGGCGTATCCTTTGAATGCAGCGAGCAGACCGGTATGCACATCAATGAAGACCACTTTATCGCGGAGATCATTGATCCCATTACCGAAGAGGTCCTGCCGGAAGGCACAAAAGGAGAGCTTGTATTTACGACCCTTGATAAAGAAGGATTCCCGATGATCCGCTACCGGACCCGTGATATCTGCGTGCTGAAACGTGAAAAGTGTTCCTGCGGGCGGACCTTCATCAAGATGGCGAAGCCGATGGGACGCTCCGATGACATGCTGATCATCAAGGGCGTAAATGTGTTCCCGTCCCAGATCGAATCTGTATTGATCGAACAGGGTTATCAGGCGAATTACCAGATCATCGTAGACCGGGTAAATAACAGTGACACACTGGAAGTCCTGGTCGAAATGACACCGGAACTCTTCTCGGATAACCTCGGTAAGATCACCGAAATGGAAAAACAGCTTGTGGCAGCGTTGAAGGCTATGCTGGGTATCTACGCCAAAGTACGCCTTGTCGCACCGAAAACCATCGCCAGAAGCGAAGGCAAAGCTGTCCGTGTGATCGATAAGCGTAAGATTTAAGGGAGGTTTTATTATGGAAATTTATCAAATCTCTGTTTTCCTGGAAAACCGGGCCGGAAAGCTTTCCGAAGTGACCAACATCCTCGCGGAGAATAATATTGACCTGCGCGCGATCAGCATTGCCGAAACATCCGATTACGGGATCCTGCGGATCATTGCCAAGGATTCCCAGCATACCGTTGATGTTTTGAAGGAGCATGGATTTATCGCTTCCCGCACGCCTGTCCTGGCCGTCGGTATTCCCGATAAGCCGGGCAGCCTGGCAAAACTGCTTGTTATTCTTGCCGAAGAAAAAATCGATGTGGAATATATGTACTCGATCTTCGGTGTGCCCAATGCTCTGGCGACCCTTGTTTTGCGTATAGATGATATTGAGAACGCGCGCTCCATTCTGAAAAAGCGGGATGTACATATCGTGGACTTCAATGAATTTGTGTCCAGATAATCAGTAACGAATATTTATTATAGGAAGAAGGATTTAGTTATGAAAGAAATGAGCAGGCGAAATGTTTTGTTCACGGATTCCATTATCCGCCGCATGACAAGAATTTCAATCGCCAACAACGCGATCAACCTGTCCCAGGGTTTTCCGGATTTTGATCCGCCGAAGGAAATGACAGATCGCTTGAAGGAAGTCAGTTCACTCGGCCCTCATCAGTATCCCATCACCATGGGCGCCCCGAATTTCCGCCAGGCATTATGCGAAAAATGCGGACGTTTTATGGGGATGACCTTTGATCCGGATAAGGAAGTTGTGGTGACTATCGGTTCAACAGAAGCGATGGTGGATACGATTTTTGCCCTGACCAATCCGGGCGACAAGATCATCATCTTTTCCCCGTATTTCGAAAATTACAAGGCTCAGGCGATCTTCGCTGACTGTGAACCGATCTTCGTCCCGCTGGAACCGCCGACCTACAATTTTGATCCGGAAGTTCTGGAAGACGCCTTTCGCCAGGATCCGAAAGCCATTTTGATCTGCAATCCTTCCAATCCTTCGGGAAAGGTCTTTACACGGGCGGAACTGGATCTGATCGCGGATCTCTGCAAGAAATATGATGTATACGCCATCATGGACGAGCCCTATGAACATATCGTCTACGATGACAATAAGCATGTTTATATGGCAAGCCTCCCCGGGATGTATGAACGGACAGTTTCCTGCTCAAGCCTTTCCAAGACTTATTCCATTACCGGCTGGCGTCTGGGTTACGCGATCGCTCCGGAGAATATCATGACCCGTATTAAACAGTATCATGATTTCAATACCGTGGGCGCGGCATCCCCGCTGATGGAAGCCGCCTGCGTCGGTCTGCGCTTCCCCGACAGCTATTATGTCGATTTCCAGGCTCACTATGCCCATATGAAGAACATCTTCTGCGGCGGCATGAAAAATATCGGAATTCCCTTTACAGAACCCCAGGGTACCTATTTCGTACTGGCTGACATTCGCCCGTACATGAAACCCGGCATCAATGACGTGGATTTCTGCGTGGAAATGACGAAGAAGATCGGTGTGGCAGCCGTTCCGGGCAGTTCTTTCTTCAGGGAAGGCGGGGAAGGTATCGTCCGCCTGCACTTCGCAAAGAAGGATGAGACACTGTACGAGGCGCTGGACAGACTTTCCAATATCAAAAAGATGCTGGACTGAGTGATCCAAACGAACTGAAACGCGAAAAGCCGAAAGAGCGATCCTCCGGCTTTTTTTGCTTAATTTCGTATAGTTATGATGTCCGGCGAAAAATCAGCTGCGGGTATAGTAGTTGAAACAGAAATCAGAAAGATTGTGCCCGTCCGGGGAGGACAGGTACCAGCAGGTGACCCATTTGTCATTATCCTCGAATATTTCCATGGGAAGGGTAAATACCGCTGTGCCGCCGGGATCCACGGTGCCGGAAAGCGAAAATGAATTCGCGTGCATCCAGTTATATCCGGAGTAAAAGACAAGGGCATAGGAAGAGTCCCAGGTCTGACTGCCGTTGTTCTGAAAAGAAACCGTGAGTGTTTCACTGTGGTCGTAAGCCTGAAACGTATGCCCGGTACTCGGTGAAGTGGAAAGGAACTCAGCGGATAACTCATCGTTTGAGAATTTTTCCGGCGCGGAACCGTTCGTTTTGACAAAAGCGTAAAAAACGCCGCCGGAATCCGAACCGCCGGTTTCCTCCTGAGCGGACCGCTGCTGGTTTGATGTATTGATGCCGCTCCCATGGTTGTAGCAAAACTCATAAAAGGGTTCTTTCTGTGAATTCTTCAGCTGCCAGCAGGACCGCCATGATGGATCGGCGGAAACTATCGGTATTTCAAACAGCGCATCGTTCCCGGAAGGAACGGACCGCCCGAGCGCGATCTTTGAAAGATCAGACGGGTTGTTCCCGGAATAGAAATCCAGATAATAATCTGAACCCCAGGTGCTTTCTCCATCGTTCCTGAGCCCTACATAAAGTGTACTGAGTGACTGGCTTGAATAATCACCCGGATCGAAATAGAGCCACTGCGCGGAATCACTGCCGTTTGCCGCGACAGAAGAATATGAAGGATCCCCGGCTGAATGAGACTGCTGAAAGGCGGCTTCAAAATCTATGCCGCTGATCAGCTGCGGAGTCGGGGTCTTTTCTGCGTGCTTTTCCTGCTGAATTTCCGCTTTTCCGGCTGTTCCGCGGTCCGTGAAACTGTCGAAATTCCACAATAACGCCGGAGTCTTTGACTGATCTTCCGTATGAAGTTTCGGCATATTGCACGAAAACAGCAGCGGACAGACCAAAAGCAGAAAGAAAAAGCATTTATTTCGCATAGAGCCATTCATAGATCTTGGCGTTTCGGAAAATGTTATGAAGGTAATTTTTCGTTTCCTGATAACGGATCACTTCATACAAAAGGTCCGGGTCGTCATTTGAAGACAGCAGCCACTTCTGCGTATTACCGGATCCGCCGTTATATGCGGCAAGCATGGCCGCGCTTGACTGATCGAAATAGGAATATAAGCGCTTCAGGTAGGATGCGGCGAAACTTATGGAAACAGGCGCGCGGTCCAGATCATTTTCGGTATAATTCGCAGGCCAATGCATCGTCTTCGCGATCTCAGCCCCTGTTTCCGGCATGATCTGCATCAGTCCCCGGGCACCGGCAGCGGATACGATGCGGGAATTGAACATACTCTCCTGTTTCATCAGGGAATAAAGGATAAACGGGGAGATACCGGAATTCTCCGCAGCGCTTTCCAGATAGCTCCGGTACCAGCTTCCGAACCGGATGTGGTTGAAGTAATTGGGGACATCCAGCGTCCTGTCATCTTCATGGAGACCCGCGGAAGTCAGGATCTGACGGCTGGTATATGCCGCGACGCTGTACATTTTCAATTCAAGCATTTCATCAAGAAACGCATAGGATGCCGCGGGCAGATCGGCAAGCTTTTCACGAATGTTCTCGAAACAGATCACTGCCTGCTGGAACTGCCCCAGCTTATAATATTCACAGCCTTTCAGATAGTCAGGAGCTGTACGGTACGCGGACGGGTCTGATATGGCATCGTCGTTCAGCCCGAAGGTAAGCATCATCCATTGATCAGCGATCTGCCGTTCGGATCTGAGGTCAACGCTGAAGTCATACTGTGTCGATCCGCTGAGGTATTTTTTCCCTTCCAGAATTTCCGCGGCCCGCAGGGAATAATAGCCTGTTTTGGTCTGCTCGGAGGCTCTTTCAAAATACTTCTTTGTATTGTAGCTGTCATTTTTCTTTTGGTATATCTTCGCGATCCAGAAATTTGTCTGCGCCTGGTCTTCAGGGATCCCGCTGACGATCAGAAGCCGGTTCAAATACGCGAGCGCGGTTTCAAGGTCATTGCTTCTGTAGGATGCTATGGCAGCCAGAAACAAAGCTGTTTTACTGTTTTCGTACAGCGGATATTCGTCGATCAGACGCGCCCAGGTTTTGGCGGCGTCTGTAAGATAGTTCCCTCTTTCCAGGATCCTGCCGGCTTCAAAAAGAAAAGATGCCGAGTCTGCCTGGTCCGGATGCTTGCTGACATACTTCGTCAAAGTTTCGGCTGCTTTTTTGTATTTTTCAAGATAGACCCATTGAACGTACGCGAGTTCGTCCCATGCCGCGACGTAATAGCGGTTTCCGGGATATTCCTCGACCAGTTTGGTGAAAGATGTTTCCGCGTTTTCGTAATCGGCAAGATTCATCTGGCATATACCGATAAAATACCAGGATGATCCGTCATTCCCGGGTTCCGAACGGACATAACGCCGGAACGCGTCGTTGGCAAGGGCGTATTGGCCTTTATAATAATTTATCAGCCCGCGCTGATAATCACTGACGGTCTGGTTGTTGTCAATGAGCCACAGCAGGCAAAGATAGCTGTAATAGCTTTTGGGGAAATTATTTACGGAATCCTGGTACCGCGCGATCACCTGATCCGGCAATCCCATCGTTTCATAAACCGTTCCGAGGTAATAGTCGCAGGCTGCTTTGATATTTTCATCCGTGGAATTGTCATATAACTCTGTAAGTTTTCTGATCGCTTCATCATTATTGCCTTCAAGCGAGTAGGTGACAGCGCAGTCCAGTTTTACATAATCGCTGACAGTTTCAGCGTCATATGATGCGGAGCGGTCGATGTAATCGCGGAACATCTCGTAATCTTCAAGACCTCTGTACGCGTAGGCGATCTGGCTGTAGACTTCGGAAATGATCGGGGAGTCCGGCCTGTAACTCAGATACTGTTTCAGGCTGTCAATAGCTGAATTCGCCCGGTCCTCCTCTAACGCGCATTGGGCATGCAGGTAGCTGGCTTTGGATAAAACCTCTCCGGGGATACTGTCGGCAAGGCCCGCGGTTTCTGTGATGTCGTCCATGATCTCCATACAGGCCTTATAATCCGCTTTCAAATACGCAAGTTCAAGCTTATTCGTCTGCCCCTGCAGGACAGTCACAGGGTCAGCGGCATTTTCGATCTGCAATTCGATATTGTGATCGGCAAGGTCATAATCGCCAAACAAAAGCAGATCGAGGTTTTCAGCTTCAATACGCGGTGTCGGCGTAGGAGTGGGTTCCCGGGTGGGTACCGTTGTAGGTGTTTCCGTGGGCGGGGCGGGTGTTTCCGTCATGGTCGGAGAAATAAGAATACTTGTTAAGATCTGGTTCCGTCTGGAATCACAGGCGCAGCACAGGAGTATCAGCGAAAGAATAACTATAATAAATGCCAGTTTTTTATTCATAACATATTATCTCTATATGGAGGGGACAGTCCCGTGGCCTCCGCAAATGAATGTGTTGACCGGAGGTTACAGTCCCCGGGTGACTCGTTCCGAACAGTTACCAATTACCATTATATTCGATATTTGTTCAATTGACCGCATCAGGACAATACATTACCGCTGTCTGTACAAACAGTTAAAGAAACAGAATAGGACGAATAAACGCGAGATGGAGTCCTCCCAGAAGGCAGATATGCAGCAGCGCCAGAAAAACAGCTGCCCGGGATGCTTTACGGAAATGACATTCTTTTTGCCTGATCATCGAGACGCATTTCACAAGTATGCTGTATAAAATGATGATAAAGCCGAGACTTCCGCAAATCGTCATAGTCCCGGCGATCCATATACCGGCGGCGCCTGTGTGAAATAATGCCAGCAAGGATACCGCGCAGCCGAAAACCGGCACGATGAAATACCATATCATCCTGCCTGCCGGGGTTTTTCCCCCGAATTCAAATAAATACAAATATATGGGAAAAAGGAGGCAAACGAGCGTGTATCCCAGCGGAAAGGCGGACAGGAATCTGGTCTCAGCCTGATCCGGATACAGGCGGGATCCGAAGACAGTGTATTTATTGGCAATATCGGTCAGATACAGCAGAAGGGCGATAGCAAAAGGGATGATCTCGGATCGTGAGAAAAACCCGGCTTTTTTTCGAAACACGACGGAATATATGCATCCGAAAAAGACTCCGCAGAATAAGCCCGCGCAGCGGTAACAGAAAGGAAAATCCGGCGACGGGGACCGGGACGGGATCTGATGGCAGAATGCCGCGCCGATGAGCCTGTCCGGACTTGTTTTCAGAATAAAGCAAAGAATCACAAATACTGAAAGCATTATAAAAACCGGGACCGGACAGGTGGGACGATCGTTTGCTGAAGACTCTGACATGCTATCCCCTGACAACGTATATCGGGTTGGTAAAGATCCAGCCGTATAATTGATTTCTGCGGGATAAAGCACACTCGACGCGGTAATGCCCCGGTTCGTAGATCGTATAAGGGACCTGTCTGCATTGCCGCCATTCTTTGATGATATTCCCGTTCCTAATCAGCCTGCAGGTACATGTTTCCGGAATCGAAATCTTAACCGTAATGCTGTTTTTCAGGTAGATAATATCTCCCGGGTAAGATGGTGCGTTCATCGTGTCACCTTCCGCGCTGAACCGGAATCCTTTCGCGTCACTCAGTCCATCCAAAGCAAAGAAAGACGCGCCGTTTTTTATCGCCTTCAGAACCATTAATTTGTCGTGTGTCATATCTCCGTTCAATTTTTCTTCCGTAAAAAGGTGGTTGCAGGCAGTCGAAAGGATCTCTTTATATGTGTATGGTTTCAGGTCCGGTGAAATACAGGATCCCGCGGTCCCGACAACACGCTGGTCGTTATTCAGCATGTTATCCCACGATAACAGTTTCTCCTTTATGGCTCTCAGCCCGTTATCGATCCCTTTTTGCAGAACTTCCTGTGAATTTATGATCTCTGTATGCCGGAAGTTCTGGTTCCCGGTTTTTTCTCCCACAAGGATCCTGATCTCGCCCTGCGGGTTCTGTACTTTCAGGTTGAACTGTTCTTTCTCGATCCCCAGAGCGAGATAATGCGTTGAATTGGGCCGGATGGGATCATACAGTTCCTCACCGCAGATAAGCAGAAGCTTTTGACAGGACCTGAAATAATACTGGGTCTGTCCGTCCGGATAAATATTTCTGTCAGTGGTAATGAGTATATCCAGTCCGCAATCCAGACCGGCCTGCGCCAGCTCATAAAAAGAGATGTTGTTTCCGGAGAATTTTGTGTAATTATGTATACTGCAAAGGAGTTCTTCCATTTTTATCACATTTGTTAAATAATTTATTGACGAATTTCCCTATAATTATTATAATTGCAAAGTTGAATAAGGTTAAGGAGAAACAAAATGAAAACATTTTTTAATATTGCTCTTATTATTACTTCGATCGCCACAGTGGTTTGTGTTGTTCTGCAGAATCGCGGTGTGGGTATGGGCAGCATTGCCGGCAGTGAACCGGGTTCTATTTTTACAGCCCGCCGCGGCGTTGAAAAGGTGATTTTCAACCTGACAATGGTTTTCAGCATTATGCTGGTGATTGAGGTTGTTCTGAGCATACTTCTTTTCAATTGATCGTTGTAAAATAATAAAGAGCGGCCTTGTTTGCTGCTCTTTTTTGTTTTAAAATTTAAAATCATATATAATAAGCAGATAAGTATTAAAGATATGAAGAAATTACGCTGGCAGCTTATTACGATCTTTCTGACAGGGCTGGTGATCGGTATCCTTCTCCTTACCGATAACAGCACCGGTCCTATTCAATTATTCGAATCACATCCTACTACCGGAGGGATCTACAGGGAAGGCCTGGTAGGCAATATCCTGCGTTTGAACCCGCTTCTGACCTGGTATAACGATGTCGATGATGATGTCTGCAGGCTGATCTACAGCGGGCTCATAAAAAATGACACGAGAGGGAATCCTGTCGGGGATCTTGCGGCGGACTGGGGTGTTTCCTATGATGGTTTGACGTATAATTTTGTCATCAATCCGGAAGCGACATGGCATGACGGAAGGCCTGTTACCGCTGAAGATGTGATCTTTACATATGAACTGCTGAAAACAGGCACGGGGTATGTTCCGGATGATATTATCAATTTCTGGAATACCGTTAAGATCAACGCTGTCGATAACAAAGCAGCGGAAAACAAAATGCTTCAGTTTGTCCTTGAAGAAGCATTTGCCCCGTTTTTGGACTATCTGACTGTCGGGATCCTTCCGAAACATGTTTTTACCGGCTTAACATTCGAGCAGATGGTCGACAGTAAGATCAATATCCAGCCTGTCGGTTCCGGACCGTTCCGGCTGAAGGAACTTGTGCAGGAAAACGGGAAGATCACCGGTATCACGCTCGAAAATAACCCGAATTATTACGGTAAGAAACCTTTCCTGGATGAGATCCAATTTACGTATTATTCAGACAGCGGACTTGCCTATCAGGCTTATCAGCAGGATCTGATCGACGGCATCAGTTTTATTTCCGATGATATTTTGAAAAGAGTGCTGAATGATGAAAACATCAACCTGTATACGGCAAGACGGCCGATACAGAGTATGATATTCTTCAATCTTGACAACCGGAATGTTGAGTTCCTGCAATCCCAAACAGTCAGAAAAGCTTTCGCGACCGCTATCAACCGCAGCAGGATCGTAAATCAGATCCTGAACGGACAGGCGATCGTCGCGAACAGCCCGATATTATACGGCAACTGGGCTTATACCGCGGAAGTTCCGGTAATTGAATATAATACCGAAAAAGCGATCGAGATGCTGCAGAAAGAAGGATATATCCTTGCGAGTGAACAGGAAAAAATCAGAACAAAGGAAGTCACCTCCGTTGACGGCAAGACTGAACGAAAAGCACTTTCCTTTACTCTGATCTACCCGGATGATGACCAGCATAAGAAAATCGCGGAGCAGATCCAGCAGGACCTGGCGAATATCAATGTCCTTGTCAATCTTGAATATGTTCCCTATGACAACCTGGTCAATGTTATTCTTCCGGATCGTGAATACGAAGCTGTTCTGCTTGACATGAACCTTTCCCAGTATCCGGACCCGGATCCGTATCCCTTCTGGGATCAGACCCAGATCTCATCAGGCCAGAATTATACGCAGTGGAATAACAAAACGATCAGCCAGTACCTGGAAACGGCAAGAGTCGAGACAGACCGGTCAGAACGGGCAAGGATGTATAAGAATTTCCAGATCCTGTTTATGGAAGAACTGCCTGCCATTCCTCTTTATAATCCTGTTTATAACTACCCTGTTTCGAAAAAGGTATCCGGGGTCAGTATCGGCCCGATCTACAAACCGAGCGACAGATTTTTGAATGTTTCGGACTGGTATATGGTTTCAAGATCTTCGGTCATTGAGTAAAGGCTGAAGAAGATCCGGAAAAAAATAGTATATAAAGACTGTCTCCCGAGACAGTCTTTATATATATCGATGGTAAACCGGATAAACCGGATCCTGCCGGACAAAATTCAGCGATCGATAAAAATTGACAGCCGCTGAATTCATTTTGTTTGTATTTACCGAATATTCCGTTATTTCATTTTCACTGAAGTCCAATACCATCTGCCGGATCAGGCCGGTGGCATATCCGGAATTCTGGTGTCCGGTATTGGTCGAAAGACGGAGAATGTGGCAGTTTTTATCTGTCAGCTCAGCGAGGATATAAGCCTGTGCTTCAAGAGGATCCCCGATCATTTTCCTGTAATCCGCGCCGGAAAATGCCAGCCGCATTTCCTCGTTGGACAAACGCCACAAAGCCGGAAATGATTGTTCGCAGTTTTCCATAACGGATGGGATCATTGAATCGGAAAGCGGAAGGATTGTCAGCGGTGCGGCGGGATGGGGAAAGGTTATGCGGTCAGTTACAAATTCGATGATCTCATCACACAGTTTGAACCCATTGCGTTCCAAAAGTTCGGAATACCATTTATGAGACGAGATGGAATAAACAGACCGAATGCCATTGTGGAAAAAGGTCCTGAGCGCCGGGAGCAGATTCAGTTCGGGAGCGGGACGGGAACTGCAGTAAAACGAATGGAGCCAGCAGATATTATCCGCGGCAGGCTGGATCCCGATCAGAAAACGAAAAGAATTCTTTTCGAATATATGGATAGAACCGCCTGTGTCAGGAAGTTCCCAAAGATCCAGCCAGCCGAGATGGTTGTTGCGGTAAATCGAGTCAGAGAAAAGGTTCTCAACGGCTTTTTTTTCTTCCGGAGAAATGGCTTTCAACGGGAACTCAGCTTTTCAATAATGGATTCCAATTCTTCTTCAGAAAAATAATGGATACTGATGGCCCCGCCGCCGTTTTTTGAAGGGCGAAGGGAAACCTTTGTCCCGATCAGCTGGCGCAGCCTGTCTTCAATTCCTTTCATTTCCGGGGAAAGCGGAACCGCGGAACTTCGTTTGTCGGGTTTTCTTTCACCCAGGAGGCTGCGGACATATTCCTCTGTCTGACGGACATTCAGATCATTGCTGATGATATGGTTCATGGCTGTAAGCTGAGCCTGTGCCGTCGGAAGGGAAAGCAATGTTCGTGCGTGGCCTTCTGTGATCTTTTTATCAAGCAGAGCCTTCTGAACTTCACCCGGGAGTTTCAGCAATCGCATGGTGTTTGTAACAGAAGCTCTGTTTTTCCCGACTTTCCGGGATATTTCTTCATGCGTCAAATTAAAGTTTTCTTCAAGGCTTTTGTATGCTTCGGCTGTTTCCAGCGGTGAGAGGTCTTCCCGCTGGATATTTTCGATCAGAGCCAATTCAAGAAGTTCCTGATCGTCGGCCCGGCGGTTGATGACAGGAACTTCAGTCAATCCGGCCATTTGTGCAGCGCGCAGACGTCTTTCCCCGGCAATCAGTGTATATTGGCCATCGGTTTCTTCGTTAACGATAAGAGGCTGAATAACGCCATACTCTTTTATGGACTCCGCCAGCTCGATCAACTCATCTTCATTGAATTGTGAGCGGGGCTGTCTGGGATTGGGAATAATGGAAGAAATTGATACGGTCTTTACAGATTTGCCGGATTCTGTAAATGATTCAGAAAACAATGCATCCAGGCCGCGGCCCAAACCGGATTTTTTTGTTGCTGCCATAAACTAACCTCTTATTTATCCTGTGATAATATTTCCATTGCCAGCGATTCATATGCTTTTGCCGCATTGCTGTCTTTCGCGTAGTAATTGATCGGCTGCCCGTAAGAAGGCGCTTCCGCAAGGCGGACGCTTCTCGGGATGATGCTCTGAAAAACTTTGTCCGGGAAATAACGGCGGACTTCCCGAACGACATCCATCGCCAGCCGCGTTCTTCCGTCAAACATGGTCAGAACGACACCGCGGACGTTGACCTGCGGATACGCTCTTTTGACACGGCTGATCGTCTGCGTCAGCTGTCCCAGCCCCTCCAGAGCAAGGTATTCACATTGTACCGGAATGATCACACCGTTTTTCGCGGCGATCAGGGCATTGATGGTCAGCTGGTTCAGAGAGGGAGGACAATCGATCAGAACATAATCAAATTTATTTTCAACCTGCTGAAGGGCATTTGTCAGACGTTTTTCCCTGTCATCAAACTCGATCAGCTCAATTTCCGCACCGGCAAGTGAAGGAGATGCCGGCAGAAGGGACAGTCTGAATTTATCATTGGTTATGATCTGCTGTTCTATGGATGCGGTCCCGATCAGGACGCCGTAAGTTCCATATTTGATCTCATTTTTATTATAACCAAGTGAAGATGTGGCATTTGCCTGCGGATCCATATCGACGATCAGGACTCTTTTGCCGTGCTTCGCTATACAGGATCCCAGGTTGATAGCCGTGGTGGTTTTTCCTACTCCGCCTTTTTGATTGATCAGTGTATAAATCTTCAAGATAAGATCATTCCTTTCAAATCTCAGGACATTTTATCATCAATAAACGGTTTTTGCTGCTGTTCCCCGCAGTACGGACAGATATTCCAGGGCAATTCAATTGCTTCTCCGCAGTGAACACATTTCTTTTTGATCTTTGTATGGCAATACGGGCATACGATCCATTCTTTCTGAATATTCTGTCCGCAGCTGGGACATTTTTCGGAAATACCGATCTCCCGCAGCAGTGCTTCTTCTTCAATAGCGTCCTGGTATTTCTGTTCAAAAGTTTTTGCGGGGCGGATGATCAGATAAATAAAAATGCCCGGGATCGATAGGAAGATCATGAACAAAATGCTCAGGATGATCATGAAAGGATCACGTGTCCTTGATCTGATGTCACGAAATACCCACAAGATCAGGCCAAACCAAAGTGCCAGAAAAAAGGCTATGGCAAATGACAAAACGTAAGTCAGAAGTTTTGTCATATCAAAAGAATTCAGAAAAGCAAAACCATTATTCATAACATGAAAATTATAGCATAAGTTAAAATAGAGACGAGTAACAGGGAGAAAGTTTATGTTAAATCTGCTTTACGGGGCATTTATTTCGATTCTGTCCATGCTATACGGGAAATTCTATGTAATGACCCGTAAAACTGATACGGACCTGTCTTTGAAGCGTACATGGAAATTATTGCTCCTGAACTTTTGCCTGAATTCTGTTTTTCTCTGGCTGAGGTCCTCGGTCTTGCAATATCCCGGATCACTTCTCTGGATGTGCCTGTTGCTGATCGCCGATATTGATATCCTCATAAGGAAAATTCCGAGCGAACTCCTTCTGACCGCGGCCGCGGGCTGTGCGGTGAGCGTCAGAAACTCAGCGGATCCTGTTCCGGTCATCATTTGTGACTGTTTTCTGATGATGATCGGCCTCTTATTTAATAAAAAAGCAGGTATCGCAAGATATGATATTTTCTATATCTGCATACTCGCGATACTCTGCCCTGATGTTGCGGCGATATTGAAATTTGTATCGCTGTTTTTGATCCTTTGGGGAATGGCAGGCCTGTTTATCCGCAAGACAGACAGATCCGGACGAATTCGCTCGATCCCGCTTACTCCCTTTATTCTGACAGCTTATACTGTTTCGGTCCTTATTTCTCTTCCGTGAGGCTGTCGGCTATTGAACCCAACACCCCGTTGACAAATTTCGGCGCGGTTTCCGAACCGAAGGTTTTTGCCAGTTCGATGGATTCATTGATCGCCACCCGATCCGGAGTGGTACCGGAAACAGCAAATTCATAGGCGGCAATTCGAATAATGTTGCGGTCTATGACGGCAATTTGTTCGATCGGCCAGTCAACGGCATATTTTTCGATCATCCTGTCGATCGTTTCCTTATGATTCAATACCCCGGTCACGAGATCAATAACGAATTTTTTCTCATCATCTTTAATCTCGATGGGTTCGAACCGGTTCATAAGGATGGCTGATATGTCATGTCCGGTCAGGTCATATTCGTAAAGTGCCTGTAAGGCGATACCGCGGAGGTATGTGCGTTCTTTCAGTTCTGCCATGGCTCAATTTGCTTCCGGATAATCAAAATCTTCGATGTGAATATTCAAATGTCCGACTTTCATACCGACCATTTCTTTGATAGCTCTTTCGATTTTTCGCTGAAAGTAATTGCAAACTTCCAGCGTGTTGGAGCAATTCGCGTCCAGGATCAGGTAGATGTCAGCGTTGACGATACCGTCGGATATTTTTAATTTGACGCCGTTGTTGGCGCTGGTGTTATAAATGCGGGAGACTCCCTTTGTATCATTGGCTGTCATCTGGATAATCGTTTCGATTACTTCGGGGGCCACTGTTGTGCTTCCGCCTGCTATTTTTCTTTCTTCCATGTTTTTATTCCACCTTTTTGATGAAAATATGACCGGATCTTTGCCGAGGCATACGCGTTATTCTGTGTGATCACACAGAGCAAAGGCTGTTCGATCATTTCACTACTATAAGAGCTCAGTTTATATTTACCCTCCGCATGCGGGATAGTATGCTTC